>CAJUSB010000007.1 GCA_910589115.1 uncultured Clostridia bacterium
AGTAAACTTTAACACAAATTAAAAAGCCGTCTCTTTCGGACGGCTAAATAAAAATGGATGTTTCATTTTATGACTTCAAAAAAATAATAGTATTGATGCGTTATTTCATTTGACCTGACTGCGTACCGGCTTCAGTTCTCTTACGCTTAATTTACGCAAATCTATGTATCCCATTCTTCTATTTTACCACGTTCCTCTTTGTCACCGTATAGCAGTGCAGAAAGCTCCGATGGAAGCGATGTGCAAAATGTCAACACTTTCCCTGTAACAGGCTGATGAAGCCTTAACGAATAAGCATGCAGTGCATGGCGGCCAGTGCCGGGCAGTTCGGGCGCATACAAAAAATCGCCAGGAAGTGGATGCCCAATATATGCAAAATGCACTCGAATCTGATGGGTCCGTCCGGTATCCAACCAAACACGGGCAAGTGAACAACCGTTCCTACAATCCAACCGCTCAAAATGCGTTACAGCCCGCCTGCCGTCCGGTCTAACCGCCCGCAAGATTACAGAATCTGAAACCCTGCCAATCGGTGCATCAATCATCCCCAATGCCGGAAGCGCCCCCTCACAAACAGCTAAATATTCCCTATGCAGCTTGCCACACGCAGCTTGTTCCGTAAGAATACATGCCGAAAACATGTTTTTTGCAACGGCTAGTAATCCAGAGGTATTCTTATCCAGCCGTCCAATCGCACGAAAAACAAAAGGTTCCCCTCGCTCACCATATAAATAAGCAAGCGCATTTGCAACTGTCCCTTCATGATTCCCCTGCGATGGATGGACTGCCATTCCCGCAGGTTTATCAATAATCATCATATCCTCATCTTCATACAGAATATCCAACGCTGCCGGTGTCGGAATGATGTGGTTTTCCTCTGCCGTTTCATAGACACGAAGTGTTAATCTATCGCCTGTATGAAGCATATCCACCGTGCGGATTCGCTTACCAGCAACAGTAATCCCGTCCGGGATGGTTTTCAAAATGGTCAGTAAATGACGTGATACGCCAAGACGGCGCAAAAAACGGTCAACACGAATACCGTCTGTGTCAATGAGAAAAGATATTTCACGCATGATGCCCTCCCGGAATTTGTGGTGCGATATGATAACCATGAATTCTATTTTTGTTTCCCGCCAGATGGCCCTTTGACGGGAGGGGAAGTATGCAGAAGCGATTATCACTGCACCTGTTCCCCGCCGCAGCGGAGGAGGGGAGTCCAGAGGGCGGAAGCCCTTTGGCGCCCGCTGCGGAGGCGGCCTCCCCGGCGAGGGGCGGGAGTCCAGAGGGCAGAGCCCTTTGGCGCTGTCTGCGGAGGACATCACCCCCGCGAATCCATTTTATAAAAGTATAGCATTTTTTCTATTGTGCTGCAAGCGCAAACAGGATATAATAACAGCAGACCATAAAATCGGGGTGCGTATGCCGCTCCCCATAAAGGAGATGTTTGCTTGAAGCATGTGGAGGACTTAATCCGTCTGTGTGAAGCCCCCGGCATTACCGGGTTTGAACAAGCTGCCGCTGAAACGGCCGCTAGTCTGCTCCGCCCATGGTGCGACAGCGTCGAAATCGACCCGCTCGGCTCCGTATGGGGAATCCGCCGCTGCGGTCGGCCAGATGCAAAAACCCTGCTGCTCGACGCCCACATTGACCAGATCGGTTTTCTGGTAACTGAAGTTCTGGACGGCGGTTTCCTTCGGTTTACCCCTGTCGGCGGCGTTGACCCCAGAATGCTGCTCGGCTGTGAAGTCGAAATCCTGACTCCAGAACCTGTTTTCGGCGTTATCGCCTGTACCCCGCCCCACCTGCTCAAAGCCGGTGAGGAAAGAAAAAGCATTCCCATCCACAAAATGCTGATCGATACCGGATTAACCGATGCCCGCTCGTCTATCCCCATCGGCACGCCCGTTGTCTTCGCACAAAAACCCGTCCAGCTGACGCCGGATTCTATCACCGGAAAATGCCTGGATGACCGCGCCGGTGTGTTTGCGATTATCCAAGCATTGGAACAGCTTCACAATCTCCCGCTTTCCGTTGACCTTGCTGTTCAGTTCAGCGTTCAGGAAGAAGTAACCGCACTGGGAGCAATGACCGGCGCATTCCGAATCAAGCCTGATTTCGCGATTGCTGTCGATGTCAGCCACGCCAAAACCCCTGACGCTCCCGCCGAGGATACCTTCCTCTATGGCGGCGGCGTTATGATTGGAATGGGTCCCAACTTCAATACTCCGCTGACCCGCTCCCTAATCAAAACCGCAAAAGCGGAAGACCTGGATTATCAGCTGGAAGTAATGGAGGGCAATACCGGAACCAATGCCTGGGAAATGCAAATCGCTGCTGCCGGTACGGCAATGGCGCTGCTGTCTATCCCACTGCGATATATGCATACGCCGATTGAAAGCATCCTTCTCTCTGATTTGGAATCAGTCAGCAGCCTGCTATATCATTTTGTGCGCCGGTTTGACGGGGAGGTGTGTCTGTAATGCTGAAAACTTTAGAAGAACTCTGCGCACTTGACGGGCCCAGCGGCTGTGAGGACAGTGTGCGCGATTATATCCGTGCAAAAGCCGCCCCCTTCGCGGACGAAATACTGGAAGACCCTATGGGCAACCTGATGATCCTGCGCCGCGGCAGGGCCAGCCGTGAAAATCCTTTGATGCTGTGTGCGCATATGGATGAAGTCGGCGTAATTGTCAAGCGCATTACCGATGATGGAATGATCCGGTTCGGTTTTGTCGGCGGCATTGACCCGCGTGTCGTTATTGGACGCAAAATCCGCTTTACAAACGGCGTGCGCGGTGTTGCCGGCATTAAAGCCGTCCACCTGACAACAGCCGCTGAGCGGGAAAATATGCCCAAAGCAAAAGACCTGTATATCGACATTGGAGCCTCTGGGCAAAAGCAGGCGGAAGCACGGCTTTCCCTTGGCGATTACGGCACATTTGATGCGGAAAACCGTTATTTCGGCGACGGCCTTCTCAAAGCGAAAGCGATTGACGACCGTATCGGCTGCGCGGTGCTGCTGACGCTGCTCCAAACGGAACCGCCTGCGGATACCTGGTTTTGCTTTACGGTGCAGGAAGAGGTTGGTCTGCGTGGTGCAGCAACGGCAGCATTCCGCCTAAACCCGGACTTCTGCCTTGTCGTAGAGGGAACAACTGCCGCAGACCTCGCCGAAGCCCCAGGGAACAAACAGGTATGCCGTCTGCGCGGCGGGGCTGTTCTGCCCTTTATGGACCGCGGGACAATCTATGACCGCGAGCTGTTTGAGCTGCTGCGCAGCATTGCCGCAGAAAAAAATATCTGCTGGCAAACCAAGCATATGGTGGCTGGCGGCACAGACGCGGGACGCATTCACAAATTGCGCACCGGCATTCGCACCGCAGGCATTGCCGTACCGGTACGCTATATTCATTCGCCGGTCAGTGTTGCTGCGATACAGGATATGGAGGATGTGCTGTCGCTCACCCGTGCATTTTTAAAGAATTTTGGAGGTCAGGATGCGTAAGGTTATCGAATATTATCAGCGCCTGTCACAGGCTTTCGGCCCTTCGGGCCGGGAGGATGCGGTGCGTGAAGTGCTCGGCGATATGGCTGGGGAATTCTGTGACGACATTTCTACGGATGCACTGGGCAACCTCATCTGCCGCAAACGCGGCCCTGGCAAAAAGGTCGCAGCAGCAGCGCATATGGATTCTATCGGCGTTGTTGTCACTTATATTGATGAAAAGGGTTTCCTGCGTTTTAGTGCAGTTGGCGGATTGTTCCGGGGCGACCTGATCAATATTCAGGTACGGTTTGAGAACGGCACCTGCGGTGTCATTTCGTATGAAGAAAAAACTCCGTTTAAGGAGTTGACGCTGGATCATTTATTTATTGACATTGGAGCGGGCAGCCGCGAAGCGGCAGAGAAAAAGGTACAGGTAGGCGACTTTGCTGTTTTCCACGCTCCGATATTTGAGCAGGGAGGTATTCTGTGCGGCCCATATCTTGACAACCGGATTGGCTGCACTGCACTGCTGCTGGCCATGGAATCCCTGCCGGAGGCGGTAGAAAACGACTTATATTTTGTATTCACTGTGCAGGAAGAGGTTGGTTTGCGCGGTGCAGGGGCTGCTGCCTTTGGCATACAGCCTGATTATGCGATTGCGGTAGATGTTACGGACACGGGCGACCTGCCGGAGCACAAATACCCGATGGCGTGCCATATGGGAGCTGGTGCGGCCATCAAGGTAATGGACCGTTCAGTCATCTGCACCCCGGAGGTACGGGACGCATTAGAGCGGTCGGCAAAATCACTTGGACTGCAAACCCAGCGTGAAATCCTGCAATTTGGCGGCACGGATACTGCGGCGCTCCAAAAGACGGGAGCGGGCATTCGAGCGGGCGCGATTTCCATTCCGACCCGATACCTGCACTCTCCCAGCGAGATGTGCGCGGCAAGCGATGTAGAAGCCGCCGCCGCCATTCTAGCCCATACAATGCAGTCACTGTAAGACGGAGGCTGTTGTTAAGCGCCCTACGCGGGCGGCGGCAGGGCGCTGCCCTGCCCGTCAAGCGGAGGCTGTCGTTAAGTGCCCTACGCGGGCGGCGGCAGGGCGCTGCCCTGCACCTGCCATTTTTTCGAGAAAAAATGGAGTAAAAGCTTTATTCCGCTGCGGCGGGGAACGAGTGCGCCCGTATCCCCTTTTGCCTGCTGCCCCCGCCCGCCAAAAGGACGGCGGGCGGGGGCGGTCAGCTGCGGTGTGTTTGATGAATGTTTTAAGTGTTTTTATTTTCGGCGCTGGCGGTGCAGCTCACGCTGCATCAATGTTAAATCATTTATGCGGGCATTGACCAGCCCCCTGAAAAATTCACGGAACATTTTCTTCCGCCTCCTTTCCCGTATGGGTTTACAAGGATAGTCTGTCCTTTCCCCATGCAGGAAATCCTATGGTAAATAGTCCGCTTTTTACTGAAACTTTATGGCGGCTGTGCAATCAGCCGTCCATTTGGTCTGCAATTTCGTCAATTTGTCCGCGTAAACGGTCAAGCTCCTGCTGAAGTAATTCACGATCTGGCATGCCCTCTTCTGCGGAACGTTCCGCAAGCAGCATCATTTGTTCCAATAAAGTGCGGATTTGATCTAATTGATCTTCCATGGTTGGTTCCAGCGGCGTTGTGTCAAGTGACGGATTTCCGTCCCCGGCAATGACCGCGCCTTTTGTAACAGCCTCATTTTGGCTGGATATCATCACATTTTCCTCCTGTTGATAGAAATACCCTTTGAGGGCAGTTTATCTCATTCAATACAGAAACCGATTTCAACTGATTTTAGTATAGCACATTTTATAGGCCTATGCACTCTTTTTGATGGTTACGCCTGATGGATTCCTCCTGTTTCTGTGTTTGTCGAGGCAATTTTCGTTTTGTCCTTTCTTTTCAGATGTGTCTATGATATAATAGCCTCAAATGCAATCGTTATCCCGCACAGGCGGGATTTTAGAACAGGAGCCGAATTATGCTGAATATGGATTCTATCCGTCGGATCGTCGTGAAGGTTGGCACTTCTACCCTGACATATCCGACCGGAAAACTCAATATCCGTGCGATTGAACGGCTGGTGCGCTGCCTCTGTGACCTGGAAAACCGTGGGTTTGAAATGGTACTTGTTTCCTCCGGTGCAATCGGCGTCGGTGTGAGCAAGCTCGGCCTGCCCGAACGCCCGACTTCTACCCGGATGAAACAGGCTGCCGCTGCCGTTGGACAATGCGAGCTGATGCACTTTTACGATAAAATGTTCCTGGAATACGGTATTAACGTTGCTCAGATTCTTTTAACGCGTGAGAATGTATCAAACGATCATCAGCGGGAAAATATCCGCAATACCTTTGATGCACTGCTGGAAACCGGTGTTGTCCCGATTGTCAATGAAAATGACACCGTTGCCATTGATGAAATCGAACAGGTAGAGGCTTTTGGCGACAATGACACACTTTCTGCTGTTGTAGCCCGCTTGTGCGGTGCGGATCTGCTGATTATTTTCACTGATATTGAGGGGCTGTACAGTGCAGACCCCCGCCGTGATCCTGACGCTCACCTGATACCGGTAGTCGAACATATTGACGCACATCTCCGGGCGATAGCAGGCGGCCCCGGAACTGCGGGCGGCACGGGCGGAATGTCTACCAAGCTGACTGCTGCTGAACTGTGCATGGATGCGGGTATTCCTATGCTGATTACGAAGGGCGACCGTGCCGAGGTGCTTTATGATATTGTGGAGGGGCATGTTACAGGTACGCTTTTCACCAATCCGAAAGCGCCAGGAGGAAACGTCCCTATCTAAATAGAATTGGCCGATTGCAGTATTATCGGCAGCTGTTATTTTTGTCCCCCTTGGAAACAGTCCAGCAAGTCGATGAAGGAGGTAACCAATCATGCGAGACCTGCAAACCATTGCCGAAGGTGCGCGCGCTGCGAAACGGATCACAGCGCGTCTGGGCGCCACTGAAAAAAACCGTGCGTTGGAGGCCATTGCGTCAGCACTGGAATCCAACACCGATACCATTTTATCCGCAAACAAAGCGGATATCACCCTTGCCCGTGAAAACGGCCTGAACGACGGCTTAATCGACCGTTTGACACTGACGGAAACACGTATTTTCGCCATTGCCGAAGGCGTGCGTCAGGTTGCTGCGCTTGACGACCCTGTCGGCGAAGTCCTGTGGATGAAAACCCGTCCAAACGGTCTGCGGATTGGGCAAAAGCGTGTGCCGATGGGCGTAATTGGCATTATTTATGAAGCTCGTCCGAATGTTACCGTGGATGCAGCCGCGTTATGCTTTAAGGCGGGTTCGGCCTGCATTCTGCGAGTTGGCAAGGAGGCTTTCCGTTCTTCTCTCTGTTTGGCGGAGCTGATGCGCGGTGCACTGGAAAGCTGCGGCCTTCCCGCAGATGCAATCAATCTTGTTGAAGATACCAGCCGCGAAACTGCAAATCAAATGATGCGTCTGAATGGATATTTAGATGTATTGATTCCGCGCGGCGGTGCCGGGCTGATTCGCGCCGTTGTCGAAAACGCTACGGTACCGGTCATTGAAACCGGTACGGGCAACTGCCATATTTATGTAGATGAAAGCGCCGACCTTTCCAAGGCTGCTGCTATCCTCAAAAATGCAAAATGCCAGCGCATTTCTGTTTGTAATGCGGCTGAAAGCCTGCTGGTCCATGCTGCGGTTGCCGGACAGTTCCTGCCGCTTGCCGCTGAAGCGCTTGCACCGGACCATGTCAGGCTGCATGGTTGTGCACGTACATGCGAAATTCTGGGCGATACTGTGATCCCGGCTACGGAAGAGGATTATGCGCAGGAATATCTTGATTATGAAATCTCGGTCCGGGTGGTTGATTCACTGGATGAGGCGATTGAACACATCAACACATACAATACGGGTCATTCGGAATGTATCGTTACGGAATCCTATACAGCAGCTGAGCGATTCCTTGACGAGGTGGATGCCGCAGCGGTATATGCGAATGCTTCCACGCGCTTTACAGATGGCTTTGAGTTTGGCTTTGGTGCGGAAATCGGCATTTCGACCCAGAAACTGCACGCACGCGGCCCGATGGGGCTTGAGGCTCTGACCTCTACGAAATATATCATCTATGGAAGCGGACAAATCCGCTAAGGAGCACAGACAAATGGAACAGGAATTCAAATGGGATGCTTTCGCCACGCTTCAGGACGCTGTACTGATCTGGGCGCTTAACCGGGATGCAGACCACGCCAGGATAACCGAAATGGACGCCCAATATTTTGACACGCCGGACGGTGCGCTTGCCGCGGAGCAGGCAGCCCTGCGCCTGCGGCGGGAAAATGAAACGGGCATTTGCTGTTTGAAACTGCGCGGCGGCAAGGTTGTCCAGGGGCTGCACGCGCATGAGGAATATGAATGCCTGGCCTCCTGCGTATCAGAGGGGCTCTCAACCTTGCCGGACGTAGGTGCGCCGATTGAGCTGTGCAGCCGCCTGCGCACGCTCAACCTGATGGAAACCTGCCGGATCACCTTTTCGCGGTATACCGTCTTGCTGCGGTATGGCAGTGCAGAGGCCGAGCTTGCGCTTGACCGGGGACGGATGTCCGCCAATGGCAAAAGCGCGCCGCTCTGCGAAATTGAACTGGAATACAAATCCGGCCCGCAGGAAGATTTCTATGCACTGGGCCAGTCGATTGCCAGCGAATTCCACCTCCGGCCGCAGCCGCTGAGCAAGGTTGCACGGGCACGAGCGCTTTAGTGCTTTTGCGGTGCTTTGGTGAACGGCCCTACGCGGGCAGCGGCAGAGCTCTGCCGCTGCGGCGGGGGATGGGTGCGCAGCTTTCTGTTGATGCGTACTGCCCCGCTCGCCAAAAGGACGGCGAGCGGGGTGGTTTTATGCGGTTCCAGGAAACGGCGGTAATTCACGGTTGACAAGCAAAGCATAGGCGGTATATAATACATATTGTCGAAAAGTAAATACCTACATTCAGTGCTTCCGCGTTTTCGGACGGCGGGAGATAATAGGGAATCAGGTGAAAAACCTGAGCGATCCGGTCACTGTAAGCGAGGAATCCGCCGCAAACACCATTGCGAAAGCGAGAAGGTACGGCGGGTAATGACGCGCGAGCCAGGAAACCTGCTGTATGTAGTGTGGGTGGGTATCTTCCGTAGAAAGAGGCCTGTCCGGCACGTAGTCTTGCCATATCATAGTGGCAAAGGCTTTGTTTGGTGTGCAGGGCCTGCTTTCTTAGGAAAGCAGGCCTTTTTTCGATGATATCATACAAATTCAAATGAAGAGGGCTTTTAACTATGAAAAAATTGATTTTCTCGCTGGCACTGATTCTTATTTTAGGGTTGGCAGCCTGCGGCAGCGATGACGCTCCGTCTGATGCTGTGGATAACTCTGCGGAAGACAAAACAGCTTTTTCGGGCGCGGATGACTATTACCCGGTGACAGTCACTACCTATGATTATGAGGGCAACGAAATTGAAACAATCTATGAAAAAGCGCCTGAAAAGGTGCTGTGTGTTTATCAGGGGACGATTGAAACCATGATTGCCCTCGGCCTGGAGGCGCACGCCGTTGCCTGTTACGGTCTGGATAACCCTGTAAAAGCCGAATGGGAAACAGGGCTGGAAAAAATGAATTATAATACCGATGTATTTGCACCGGATAAAGAAACAGTGCTTATGATGGAGCCTGACATGATTTTCTCCTGGAGTTCTCTGTTCAGTGATAAAACCCTTGGCAGCACAGCCGAATGGATTGCCAATGGTACGAATACTTATATCAGCACCAATACCCGCCGGGGCGGCCACCGCTCCACGCTGGAAAACGAATACATGGACCTTTTGAATATCGGCAAAATTTTTCATGCAGAGGACAGAGCACAGGCCATCGTGGATGAGATGAAACGGGAAATCTCTGGCGTCCTTTCCCAGACGACGGGACAGGATACTCCTACGGTTTCAATCATTGAATTCCTGGGGGATGAGATCCGTAGCTATGGTGCGTCTACGCTGGGCGGAGATATGGTTGTTCAGCTGGGCGGCATTCTGGCCGAGCCGGAGGCCAGTACCATCGGCAAAGAGGATCTGCTGGGGCTTGACCCGGACGTCATTTTTGTCGTTTACATGGCCCGCACCGAAACGGCGGAGGCCGAAATGCGTGCCAAGCTGCTGGAAGATCCTGCGTTTGCAGAACTTCGCGCCGTGAAAAATCAACGGGTTTATACCGTCATGCTGGGTGATATGTACGCCAGCACAGTCCGCGCCATAGATGGTATCCGCGCCTTTGCTGCCGGGATGTATCCAGCGCTGTATCAGTAGATCATGATGAATGAACGTAAGGGGAAACGGTTCCTGCGCGGCAGCTCCGCCTGGCTGGCAGCGCTGATTCTGTTGTTTGCGGTGCTGCTGATATCGCTGCTGTCCGCTGTGACCATTGGCAGTACGGATATCCCTGTCACAGAGGTATACCGTGTGATCTTATATAAACTTTTTGGTATCGGCAATGCGGCCAAAGGCAATCTGTTCCGTGCGGTATGGTATCTGCGTATGCCGCGCCTGATTCTGGCGGCTGGCATTGGCATGGGATTGTCCGTGTGCGGCGCGGTCATGCAGGCAGTGGTGAAAAATCCGCTGGCAGACCCCTATGTGATAGGGATTTCCTCTGGTGCTTCTCTGGGGGCAACGCTTTCGATTATGCTGGGCATTGGAGCAGCCTTCGGGGAAAATGCGGTCGGCATGATGGCTTTTTCCGGTGCGTTTGGGGTGTCCATACTGGTTGTGGCCCTGTCCGGCGCGGGCGGACGTGCCAGCTCCGTGAAACTGCTTCTGGCGGGAATGGCTGTCAGCAGTGTATGTGGTGCATTCTCTAATTTCATCGTCTATACCGCCCATGACCGGGAGGGAATACGGACTGTCACTTATTGGCTGATGGGCAGTATGGCCGGGGCCACCTGGGAAAAAGATGCTGCGGTATTGCTAATCACTATTCTCGGAACCGTTTTTTTCTGGATGCAGTACCGGAATCTGAACCTGATGCTGCTGGGAGATGAAAGCGCGGTCACGCTGGGTACTGAGCTGCATCACTGGCGGCAGCTGTATTTGTTGGTTTCGGCTGCAATGGTAGGTTTTGCTGTCTACGCAGCCGGAATGATTGGTTTTGTGGGGCTGGTAGTTCCCCATGTGATGCGGATGATTTTCGGCACAGATCATAAAAAACTCATCCCTCTGTGCGCACTTTCGGGGGCAATCTTCCTGCTGTGGGCTGATGTTGCCTGCCGGGTATTGATTGAAGGAACCGAGCTGCCGATTGGCATTCTAACCTCTATGATTGGCGCGCCCTGCTTTATCTGTCTGATGATGCGAAAAAAATATGGTTTTGGAGGCAGGGACGGATGAAAATTGAAACCAAGGCAGTGGAAGCCCTTCTCAATGGAAACCATATTCTAAAAGGTATTGATTTGAATATCAATGACCGTGAGCTGGTAGGGATCATCGGCCCCAACGGCAGCGGAAAATCTACGCTGCTCAAATGTATTTACCGGGTACTGAAGCCCACCGCCGGGGCGGTGTATCTGGATCATCAGGCGCTGAACAGTTATCCGTGTAAGGAATCGGCCCGATGCATTGCCGTAGTCGCCCAACACAATTATTATAATTTTGATTTTACCGTCAGGGATGTTGTTCTAATGGGCCGTGCTCCGCATAAACGGGCATTGGAGCGCGACAACGCGGAAGATTATCAAATAGTCGCGGAATCGCTGGAAACTGTGGCAATGTCTGCATTTGCAGAGCGTTCTTTTTCTACACTTTCCGGCGGAGAGCAACAGCGGGTGATTTTGGCCCGCGCCCTGGCGCAGCGGACGCCCTGCCTGATTCTGGACGAGCCAGCCAATCATCTGGATATCAAATATCAGTTACAGCTTATGGATTTGCTTCGTGGGTTGGGCCGAACTGTGATTGCAGCTATTCACGACCTGAATATTGCCGCCATGTACTGTGACCGGCTTTATGCCATAAAAAACGGTATAATTGTAGGCCAGGGAAGTCCGAAAGATTTGCTGACCCCGGAATTTATCCGGGAGGTTTATGATGTGGACGCACAGATTATGACAGACAACAGCGGATGCATTCACATTTTGTTTCATCCCGGTACAGAATGCCGGGGAAATGACCTGCATAACCAATGACTGCAACACCGAACTGTCCCTCAATGCCTGCAAAATCAATAACAAATCAAACAAAATATAAGAGCTGCGGCACTTTTTTGTATTTCTCTTGTATAATTTCCAGATTTCTGGGAATCCTCCCATTAAAATATTTGGAATGACAGGAGGCGAAACCATGCCGCAACTGATTATTATCCGACGCAGGCTTCTGCTCGTCTTCCCGCTTGCCGCAGCCCTGATAGGCCTTTCTGCATATGCGCTGACGCGGGAATATACGCCTGAACCACTGCCAGCCTCTGCACCGGCAGTCCCGACTGCAAAGTATGCCGCACGCATTGTTGAGGGCCGCGTTGCCATTTATCGAGCGGGGGCGCGTTATCCGATGGAGATTACAGACATTGAAGCGGCTTCTCTTCCGCGTGCCGATCAGGAGGCATTGGAAGCCGGGATTGATCTTGCAGATGAAGAAGCGATCGCCCACTTGCTGGAAGACTATTCCTAAACTCAAGTAAAAATAACGCCGTATTCAACCGCCCGCCCCGCCGTCCTTTTGGCGGGGCGGGCAAGATGCATTCACAGTGATGAAAGTCCCCTCCCCGCCGCAGCGGAAAAGCTGCGTCAGCAGCGTGGGGGCTGGGGCGTAGGCCCCAGCGGGTGCAGGGCAGAGCCCGCCGGGAGTCCAGAGGGCAGCGCCCTCTGGTGCTCGCCGCAGAGGCGAAAAATAATCCGAATACGCCCGTCCGTTTTGACAAAATCTTTGCACCAAGCGCGGTATGATAGTTTGGCAGGAGGGATAACGGATGGTCGTTTATGTCGATGAGCTCGCCGCGCTGAATGCGCTGGTCGATTATTGCCTGCTAGCCGTAACAGCTCAGCTGGGCGGCCTGCCAGTCCAACGCTGGCGGCTGGGCCTCGCCGCCCTCATGGGCGGCGGTTATGCGGCCGCTATGCTCCTTTTCGAGAACGCCGCCTGGCTGCCCGTCCGCCTGGCCGTCTGCGCCGGTTTGGTCCTGGCTGCGTTCGGACGACGGGCATTAGTGCGGCGAACTACCCTGTTCGCCGCTGTCAGTTTCGGATTCGCAGGCTTCATTTTGCTGGCAAGCGAATTATCCGGTCAGAGCCTGTACAGCGCAGGCGTGTACCGCATTTCTGTGCCCCTGCGTACACTCGCATTGGCCGCCGGTATCGGTTGGGCCACCTCTGGCCTGCTGTTCCGCGGAAGCGCAAAACACGGCCTGCTGCAAAAAGATACCCGCCGTATCCTTTTGTCCTTCTGCGGAAAAGAAGCGCAGGTCACCGCCCTCTTTGATACCGGCAACGAACTGACCGATCCCGCAACCGGACTGCCCGTGCTGATCCTGGAACCCGCCGCCGCCGAACGCCTGCTCCCGCCCGAACTTGGATGGCTGCTGCGGGAACTGACCGCCGACAACGCCGCCTCCCTCCTAACACGCATTCCCGGCGGGATGCGGATGCGGTTTCGCCTGGTGCCATACCGCTCCCTAGGACGGGACAGCGGGCTGCTCCTGGCCTTCCGCCCGGATGAAGTGCACGGCGGCCCCCCTCTGCTGGCCGCCCTCAGCCCCAACCGCGTCAGCAACGGGCGCTACGATGCCCTGATCGGTTAACGCATACACCGGTTTTCCGTTTCTCTTTCGGCGGAGCATTTGAATCGGCCAGTCCGCTGACGGACTGGCCCGGAAAAAGGAGAGATTGAATATGACAGAATTTTTTTCATGGCTGCGTATGGCCTTGTGTACCTGGCTTGCTCGCCCGGTATGCTATATCGGCGGTTCGGAGGTCCTGCCGCCCCCGCTTTCCGCCGAAGAAGAAGCAGCTGCCCTTGCCGGGTGCGCCGCCGGGGATGAATCCGCCCGCAGCTGCCTGATTGAACATAACCTGCGGCTGGTCGTATACATCGCCCGGAAATTCGAGAATACCGGTGTCGGGCTTGAAGATTTAATTTCCATCGGCACGATTGGCCTCATCAAAGCTGTCGGCACCTTTAAGCCCGATAAACAGGTCAAGCTCGCAACCTACGCCTCACGCTGCATCGAAAATGAAATCCTGATGCACCTGCGCAAAGTCTCCGGACAGCGCGCCGAAGTTTCATTTGACGAACCCCTGTCCTCCGACTGGGACGGAAACGAACTGCTCCTCTCCGATATCCTGGGCACCGAACCGGACAGCGTCCTCCGCCCGCTTGAAGATGACGTTGACCGTGAACTGCTGCTGCGCGCCCTCTGGAAACTTCCTCAGAGGGAACAGCAGATTATTTCCCTGCGTTTTGGCATCGGCCAGCGCGATACAATGACCCAAAAAGAAGTCGCCGACCTGATGGGGATTTCTCAATCCTACATATCCCGTCTGGAAAAACGGATTATCAGCAGAATGAAAAAGGAAATCCTGAAATGGGTATGATTTGATAAAAATGCCTTGCATTTGCCAACAGCCTGTGATATGATTAAAATAATATCAGCTATCAGGAGGGATTTTCATGCATATTCATAAGGCAGCAGCGCTGTTTTTAACTGCGGCGCTGCTGATTGTCCCCGCCTCAGCGCATGGCGGACACTGCCGGACAACTACGTCTGTTCCGTACTGCACGACATCCGGCTGCACGGAAAGCGGGCATCATTTGCATAACGGTACCATGTATTACAGTACCGTGCAGATGGTTGCGCCGTCCAACCAGACAACTACGGCAGCACCCTCAACCGCTACGGTTACCGCGCCGGTCACCTATTCCATTTGTGCGGTAGAGGGCTGCACCATTGCAGGCCGGCATTTCCACGATGGCGCACCCTATTGCGGCGCGGCACATACCGGCACGGTATGCGACGGCACTTGCCTGACCCATCCGCTCTGCGGGGTGGACGGCTGCACGCTGACCGGTTATCACCTCCATGACGGCGAAAGCTATTGCGGTGCAACTCATACTGGCGGCTATTGCAACGGTACTTGCCAGACTCCCGCCGCAGCCCCGCAGGTCACTGCCCCGGCGGCTCCGCAGGTCACTGCTCCGGCACAGAGCACACAGACCGTCTACTACGGTGGGCGTCACCACGGCAGACATCATTAAAAACCGGAAAAGACCGTTGGCGGACTGGAACTATTCTGCCAGCGGTTTTTCCTGCGCAGAACGTAAAACTTTGTGTCTCTTAGTATAAAAAGCCTTTTTTTCTGCAAATTTTTGGCGGTTCCGACAGGCGGATATTTTAATAAAAACTTGACGCTGTATGCAAAATTCGTTATAATAAAGGGGATTGCAATACAGGGAGTGTCAGAATGAAAAGTACAAAAAACGAATATGGAAACGACAGTATTTCCTCGCTCAAGGGCGCTGACCGCGTCCGCAAGCGGCCCGGCGTCATCTTTGGCTCCGACGGCCTGGAAGGCTGCCAGCACGCCGTATTTGAGATCCTTTCCAACTCCATAGATGAAGCGCGTGAGGGCTACGGCAGCGTCATCACGCTCACCCGTTTTGAGGACGGCTCTATTGAGGTGCTCGACAACGGGCGCGGCATCCCGATTGAGTTTAATCAGGGGGAGGGCCGGTATAACTGGGAGCTGGTCTTCTGCGAGATGTATGCAGGCGGCAAGTACAATACGAATGCGGGGGAAAACTATGAGTTTTCGCTCGGCCTGAATGGCCTGGGCACTTGTGCGACCCAGTATTCCTCTGAATACATGGATGTTACCGTTTTGCGGGACGGCTTTGAATACCAGCTGCATTTTGAAAAGGGTGAGAATAAAACCGATTCTAAAGAAGGCTTTTTGAAAAAGCCCGGCAGCTCCCGCCGTACCGGTACACGCATCCACTGGCGGCCCGACCTTGAAGTCTTTACCGACATCAATATTCCGGTTGAATATTATCTGGACGTGCTCAAGCGGCAGGCTGTTGTCAATCAGAAGCTGAAATTCGTTTTCCGCAACCAGCAGGGCGGAAAATTTGAAACAACAGAGTTTTGCTATGAGAACGGTATTGTCGATTATGTAAAGGAAATTGCAGGGGAAACACCGCTGACCAGCATCCAGTTCTTACAGTCGGAGCGCAGAGGCCGCGACCGCGCGGACAAGGAAGAATATAAGACGCGGCTTTCCTGTGCGTTTTGCTTTTCCTCTGCGGTTTCGCGGCTGGAATATTATCACAATTCCTCTTGGCTGGAATATGGCGGCGCACCGGATAAAGCGGTTCGTTCGGCATTTGTTTCGGCGATTGATGGTTATCTCAAGCAGATTGGCAAGTATCAGAAAGGCGAAAGTAAAATTTCCTTCCAGGATGTGTGTGACTCGCTGATTTTGGTGACCAACTGTTTTTCGACCCAGACTTCCTATGAAAACCAGACCAAAAAAGCGATTACAAACCGTTTTATTCAGGAAGCAATGACTGATTTCCTCAAGCAGGGGCTTGAGGTTTATTTCATCGAGAACAAAGCCGAAGCGGATCGGATTGCAGAACAGATACTGATTAACAAGCGCAGCCGTGAGCAGGCCGAGCGTGCCCGGCTGAATATCAAAAAGAAGCTGTCCGGCAATATTGACCTTGCAAACCGGGTGGCAAAGTTTGTTGACTGCCGTACAAAGGATGTTTCCCGGCGTGAGCTGTACATCGTGGAGGGTGACTCGGCGCTCGGCTCGGTCAAGCAGGGCCGTGATTCGGAATTTCAGGCGATTATGCCGGTGCGCGGCAAGATCCTCAACTGCCTGAAAGCGGGCTATGACCGCGTATTTAAGAGTGATATTATTACTGATCTTTTGAAAGTGCTTGGCTGCGGCGTAGAGGTGCGCGGCAAAGCGGCAAAGGATATCAGTGCGTTTGATTTGGAAGCGCTGCGCTGGAACAAAGTGGTCATCTGTACGGATGCCGATGTGGATGGTTATCAGATACGCACGCTCATCCTTACGATGTTGTACCGGCTGGTTCCGACGCTGATTGAAAAAGGGTATGTATATATTGCAGAATCCCCTCTTTATGAGATTATATATAAGGACAAGTCTTATTTTGCCTTTGACGAAAACGAAAAGGCAAAAATCCTGAAAAAGCTGGAAGGCAAAAAGGTATTGATTCAGCGTTCCAAAGGTCTTGGCGAAAACGAAGCTGAAATGATGTGGGAAACCACGATGAACCCGGCTTCCCGCCGGTTGATCCGTGTGCAGCCCTGTGAGGCGAAGGAGACGGCGGATATGTTCGACCTTCTGCTCGGGGACAATCTGGAGGGGCGCAAGGAATATATTGCAGAAAACGGCCATCTGTATCTGGAAATGGCCGATCTTTCCTGAAATGACAAAAGAAAGGAGGTTATGGCTTGGCAAAAAAGAAGAAGGAAATCGAACCGAAGCGCGAGCAGCGCCCGCCGCTTGAACCGGCGAACGCACGCATTACCGACACCCTGAGGGAAAACTATATGCCGTATGCGATGAGTGTCATTGTTTCGCGTGCGATCCCGGAGATTGATGGTTTCAAGCCCTCTCACCGTAAGCTGCTTTATACCATGTATAATATGGGCTTGCTGCGCGGGAATCGCACGAAATCGGCCAACATTGTGGGTACAACGATGAAGCTGAACCCTCATGGCGACGGTGCGATTTATGAAACGATGGTACGCCTGACCCGCGGGAATGAATCACTGCTGGTGCCGTTTGTAGATTCCAAGGGGAATTTTGGCAAAGTATATTCACGCGATATGGCTTATGCTGCATCGCGTTATACAGAGGCAAAGCTGGATGCGGTTTGTATTGAGCTGTTCCGGGATATTGACTGTGACGCAGTTGATTTCACGGACAATTACGATGGTACGCTGAAAGAGCCGGTGCTTCTGCCAACGACGTTCCCAAACATTCTGGTGTCGGCAAATACGGGCATTGCGGTTGGCATGGCGAGCAATTTCTGCGGATTTAATCTGCATGAAGTCTGCCGCACGGCCATTGCCTGCATCAAGGACGAAAACCATGATATTTTGAGTACGCTTCCTGCCCCAGACTTTCCAACCGGCGGCGATATTATTTGGGACGAAAAGGAAATGCGGCATATTTATGCAACGGGCCGTGGTTCTTTCCGGGTGCGCTCAAAGTGGGAATATCAAAAAAAGGATAATCTGATTGAGGTCACAGAGATTCCATACACCACGACCATTGAACAGATTATTGATAAGATTGCGGAGCTTGTCAAGACGAACAAAATCCGTGAAATTGCCGATGTACGGGATGAGACTGATCTTTCGGGGTTAAAAATTGCGATTGACTTAAAGCGCGGCACGGACCCTGACAAGCTGATGGACAAGCTATTCCGCATGACGCCGCTGATGGATTCTTTCCCATGTAATTTTAATGTGCTGATTGGCGGTATGCCGCGTGTGCTGGGCGTGCGCGAGCTGTTGGACGAATGGACGGCATGGCGGGTAGAGAGTGTACGGCGGCGGGTATATTTCGACCTGAACAAAAAGAAGGAAAAGCTGCATTTGCTGCAAGGCTTATCCAAAATCCTGCTGGACATTGACCGTGCGATTCATATTATTCGTGAAACCGAAGAGGATGCCGAGGTTGTGCCGAATCTGATGATTGGCTTTGGCATTGACGAGGTGCAGGCGGATTATATTGCGGATATACGCTTGCGCAATATCAATAAGGAATACATCCTGAACCGGCTCAAAGAGACTGAGGAGCTGGAAAAAGAGATTGCGCGGCTGACTGATATTGTTGGAAGCAAGGCAAAGATCCTGAACATGATTGTGAAGGAGCTGGAAGCGGTCATTAAGAAATACCCATCGGAGCGGCGCAGTCATATTGTCGCGGCGGAGGAGGTACAAACCTTTGTCGAGGACGACCATATTGCGGATTATCCGGTACTGATTTTCCTGACGAAAGAAGGGTATTTTAAGAAGATTACGCCGCAGTCCTGGCGGATGTCGGCCGAGCACAAGTTAAAGGATGGAGACGCGGTTGCTTGGACAGCTGAGACCACGAACAAGGAAGAGATTATATTCCTGACGGACCGGCAGCAGGCTTACAAGGCGCGGCTGTATGATTTTGATGATACGAAGGCCTCGGTACTGGGTGATTATCTGCCGCAAAAGCTGGGGATGGACGAAGGGGAATCGCCAATTTTCGCATTTTTGCCGGGTGATTACAGGGCGACGATGGTTGTTGTGTTTGAGAACGGGAAGGCGGTACGGTTTGCGCTCGAGAGTTTTGCGACCAAGACGAACCGCCGCCGCCTGACGGCGGCTTACTCGGACAAATCGAAAGCGATAGGATTTTTCATAGTGGATGATACATCAGAGATCACGGTATTTTCGAGTGCGAACCGAGCGCTGACGTTTAGTGCATCTATGTTGGATGTAAAGGCGAGCCGTTCAACGCAGGGGGTACAGGTGATGGTACTTCGTGCCAAGCACGTACTTACGCGGGCGTGTCGCATGGAGGATGCGGGGTTATCGGACAATGGACGATATCGCTGTCGTTCGATACCATCCATTGGCTCTGTTCTCCGGGAGGAAGACCTCCCAGAATCCCAAATCACACTGTAAGAGGAACGCACCTGCATAGATTTTCGCAAACCCGGAAATCTGTGCGGTGCGTTATGTCTTCCGCAGACAGCGCCAAAGGGCTCTGCCCTCTGGACTCCCGCTCCTCGCCGGAGGGGCGTCCTATGCGGACAGCAGCAGGGCTCTGCCCTGCACCCGCTGGGGACAAGCCCCCAGACCCCGAGATGCTAACGCATCTCCACTTCGCCTGCGGGCGGGACGGGGGCTTCTGGTGCATTAACTCTTGCAAATTCCGTACTGCCCGGCCCGCCAAAAGGACAGCGGGCCGGGCGGTCAAATACGTATAAAAGGGATAGATTTCCTGAAACTTTTACGTGACAATAACCCCAACGCATGATATACTGAGTATTAGAAATGCAAGATTCAGGAAGGAGCTTTTCTTTAGCTGGCAAATTTGAATATGATGAAATAATTCATGAAATCCCTGAAAAAGGCGGAGCATACGTAATCTTTCCATGGGATATAAAAGAAGTATTTGGGAAAGGACGAATAAAGGTACACGCAGAATTTGACGGGATACCATATGATGGAAGCATCGTAAATATGGGGATAAAAAAGCCGGACGGAGAAATTTGCTATATAATAGGCATATTGAAATCCATTCGTAAAAAATTAGGGAAACAGGATGGCGATTCAGTGCATGTTGTAATAGAGGAGCGCTGACCAGGATCAGCGCCCCAAAAGAAAATTTCTGCACAATAAGAAACGAAACCCAGAAACATACTCGTGAAAAAAATGCCGCAGCTGCCCATCCCCGCCCGCCGTCCTTGTGGCGGGCGGGGCAGTACGTATATACGGTTATGGCCGTACCCAACCCCGCCGCAGCGGTAATAAAGCTTTTACTCCATTTTTTCTCGAAAAAATGGCAGGTGCAGGGCAGCGCCCTGCCGCCGCCCGCGTAGGGTACTTGCGCAAGGCATTCACGAAAGAGTTAAGAAAGAGAGGATTCATGAAGATTGGAGCATTTGAATTATTAAAGCAGTCCGGGCGTGCCCGGCGCGGGCAGTTCCAGACGGCACACGGGCTGGTACAGACCCCGGTTTTTATGAATGTAGGTACAGCAGGTGCAATCAAAGGCGCGGTGGACGCGTTCGATTTGCAGGCGCTGGGCTGTCAGGTGGAACTGTCTAATACCTATCATTTGCATGTACGCCCGGGGGATGCAGTTATCCGGCAGATGGGCGGGCTGCATCGGTTCATGCGCTGGGACGGCCCAATGCTGACCGATTCCGGCGGATTCCAGGTTTTTTCGCTCGCTTCTCTGCGAAAGATTAAAGAAGAAGGGGTAACCTTTCATTCTCATGTGGATGGGCGTGTTATTTTCATGGGGCCGGAGGAAAGTATGCGGATTCAGTCCAATCTGGGTTCCGATATTGCAATGGCCTTTGATGAATGCATTGAGAATCCGTCTCCATATGATTATGTTTATGATTCGATTGAGCGTACCACCCGCTGGCTGGCCCGCTGCAAAGCAGAACTGGCAAGGCTGAATGCGCTGCCAGGCACAGTCAATCCGAACCAGCTGTTGTTTGGCATCAATCAGGGTGGAACCTATGACGATCTCCGGGTAAAGCATATGCAGGAGATTGCAGCGCTGGATCTTCCGGGCTACGCAATCGGCGGACTGGCAGTCGGGGAATCGACCGAAACCATGTATCATATTTTGGATGTTGTACTGCCGCACGCGCCCCAAAACAAACCGCGGTATTTAATGGGGGTAGGCACGCCCTCCAATATCATTGAAGGAGTAGCGCGCGGCATCGACTTTTTTGATTGCGTTATGCCTACCCGCAATGCCCGCCACGGGCATTTGTATACTTGGGACGGCATTATGAATATCAATAACGCAAAATATCAGACGGATGAGCGGCCGATAGAAGAGGGCTGCGGCTGTCCGACCTGCCGGAGATTTTCGCGAGCCTATGTGCGTCATCTGATGAAATCGGGAGAAATGCTTTCCCAGCGGCTGACCGTGATGCACAATCTTTGGTTTTACAATCACCTGATGGAAAAAATCCGGGAAGCACTGGAAAGTGATTCTTTCGATCAGTTCCGCGCACAGTACAGCGAACGCCTGGCAAAGCGTATTTAAGCGAAACCGATTATTTTCATAGTCCTGTGGTCGGAAAAGGGATGTCCGTCGGCACTCCGATGGGATTTTCAAACAAGGCCTAGAATATTTAATTGCCATCTGTTATAATAAGAGCAGGAACTGCTCCACATCCATGGAGTGCAGCGTAAATTCAGGAAGGAGAAATGCATTATGCCGAAACACACCACCCGGATTCCCCGCATTCTGATGCCCAAAGCTGGCACCGATCTTGCCAAATGGGCAGTCATTGCCTGTGACCAGTACACATCCCAGCCGGAATACTGGGAAAAGCTCGACAAGGAAGTCGGTAGCGCGCCCTCTGCCTTGCGGATCACCCTGCCGGAGGCTTATCTCGAGGAGCCTGATGTTGATGCACGGATTCATACAATTCATGATGCAATGGAACAATATCTGGCTGGCGGCATTTTGGAAGAGTTGCCTGCCGGTGTTGTCCTGACCTCCCGCGACACTGGCGGAGCCTGTGACCGTAAAGGGCTGGTAATGGCATTTGATCTGGAGGATTATGATTATCATCTGGGTTCGGTCTCGGCCATCCGTCCTACAGAAAAGACTGTAGAAGAGCGCATTCCGCCCCGTCTTGCAGTGCGGGAAGGTGCTGCGGTTGAGCTGCCGCACATCATGCTGATGATTGACGATCCGGATTGCTCGGTAATTGAGCCGCTTTTCGCACAGACGGACAAGCTGCAAAAGCTGTATGACGTTGACCTCATGGCAAACGGCGGACATCTGACCGGATGGTTTATCCCGGAGGGTGAGCTGACCGAAAAGATTGAAAGCGGTCTTGCACGGCTGGCGGATCGTTCAGTTTTCAATGCAAAATATGGCGTAGATGATTCGAAGCCGGTGCTTCCCTTCGCGGTAGGTGACGGCAATCATTCTATGGCAACAGCAAAGGCTTCCTGGGAAAAGATCAAGGCCGGGCTGTCGCCGGAGGAACAGGAAAATCATCCGGCACGCTATGTGCTGGCCGAGGTAGTCAATCTGCATGATAAGAGTTTGGAAATTGAGGGGATTTACCGTGTACTGTTCGGTGCAGATGCAGACGATGTGCTGGCTGAAGCGCAGCGCTTCTTTGCAGCGAATGGCGGCACGGCGGCAGTATCGGATGTTCCGGCCGACGGCGGACAGAATTTCCCGTTTGAAACGGCGGATAAAAAGGCCTATCTGACGGTTACGGACTCTAAATGGGCACTGCCGGTTGCAACGCTGCAAGCGTTTTTAGATGATTACCTTACCGCACATCCGGCTGTTAAAATTGATTATATCCATGGTTTGGATGTGCTGCATGATTTGTCCATACAGCCGGGCAATTTGGGCTTTGCACTGCCTGACCCCGCGAAGGAAGACCTTTTCCGCGGCGTTATTTTTGACGGGGTGCTTCCGCGCAAGACCTTTTCCATGGGTGAAGCCCGTGAAAAGCGCTACTATATGGAGGCAAAGCGGATTCTGTAAATACCATCCCACCTAAAAATCATGGGTATAGTGTTCCGATGGATTTTATAGTGTCGGAAACACGGGATTTACGCCGTATCCCGGTATGGGGTACGGCGTTTTTTGAAACAATCGGGATATGTGCCTGCCTGATTTCTCTACGGAGCGTTGATTGATTTTACGGCTTTTGGCATTTATAATAAACTTGTTCGGCAAGCTGAGCGATTCTGGGAGAAAACACCTGCTTGGTGAATGTCACCTGGATATACTCTCGAATGAAAAGATTTGCCGTATTCACCCACCCGGCCCGCTGTGCTTTTGGCGGGCTGGGCAGGGTGCAGCAGAGAAAATTGCCGCATCATTCCCCGCCGCAGCGGAGAAAGGGAGTCCAGAGGGACAAGTCCCTCTGGCGCTGTCCGCGCAGGACCGCCCGCCGCGCAGGCGAACCGAGCGGCAAACTTTAACGCACACGCGTATAACATCAGCAAAAAAGCCGAATCCTTTGAATAGCAGATGAAAGGAGATTTCAAATGGACCCGGTAAAAATTGGGAAATTGATTTACACACTGCGGCGGGAAAAGAATTTGACGCAGTCGCAGCTGGCAGCACAGCTGTACGTCAGTGATAAGGCCGTCTCAAAATGGGAGTGCGGCAATGGCTGTCCGGATTTGTCATTGCTTCCGCTGCTGTCTGAAGCGCTGGGGGTAGACCTCGAAAAACTGCTTTCAGGGGAATTGGATATCAACGAGAAGTCAGGAGGCAATATGAAAAATTTAAGTTTTTACATCTGTCCGACTTGCGGGAATGTCATTACCGCAATGACCGAAGCGTCAGTGTCCTGCTGCGGGAAAAAAATGAAACCCGCACAGCCAGTGAAGGCCAAACCCGAGGAACGGCTCACGGTCGAGCGGATTGAGAACGATTATTTTATCACGTCGGAGCATCCAATGGAAAAGGGGCATTACCTGTCCTTTGTGGCGTTGCTGACGGGGGACAGCCTTTTGCTGCGCAGGCAGTACCCGGAATGGGGCTTGCAGGTGCGGATACCTGCCCTGGCGCATGGACGGCTGTTTTGGTACTGTACGGAGCACGGCTTATTCTGGCAGCCACTGTAAAAAAGCAGAAAATATCCCCCGCAGGGCAGTCCTGGGAAACAGGGCAGCTCTGTAGGGGCTTTTTTGCATCCGGCAAAAAAAGGCATCATCAGGCGTCTGCAACCGCTTTGTGCAGTGCTTCCAGCAGCGCGTCTTTTTCAAATGGTTTATAAACAAAGGCCTTTGCACCGAGCGCATTTGCTTCATCAATGGTATCATCATATGCAAGCGAAGAAACCATGACAATCCGGGCGCCCGGATGCTCCTCTATAATAGCGCGGGCTGTTTCCAACCCATCCAGCCCGGGCATAATAATATCCATTGTAACAACATCCGGCTGGACAGAGTCATACAGCGCGATAGCTTCTTCACCATTTTTGCAGTAGGCGGCAACTTCAAAATCAGTATCCTCCAGCAGCTTCTCCATCTGGATGAAAAGCACGCGGGAGTCGTCTACCACCATAACTTTTTTTCCCATAGTGTTTTGCCCCTTTCGTATCTTTGATCTTTCAAATTCTGCTGTTGTTAAGTTTGCATTTGGAAAAATTCCCGTGTTTATGCGTCAGCCGAGACCATAGAAGGCATATGGTGGATCAGCTGGACGCTTTCCTGTCCGTCGCTGACATAGGTGAGGATCAAGTGCTCGTCATGTCCTTCAGGCGCATAACGTCCGCGATAAAACTTAGGGATGGTAAACCGGGAAGGAATTTTGGTGATCTTGAACAAATGGGATGCAATGCAGCCGCAGACCATATTGAAATACTCCGTAGAGAAGTCTTCCACATCCTCCTGCGTTACATCATCAAGGCCGATCATATACCGGGTCAGGCGCGTAAACATCGTTGCCTCGGCGCACATTGACAGTCCCGTATTGAAACCGCCCTCAAACTGGGCATATACAGTATATAGGCTGCCGGAGGGCTTTGTGAGGCCCGGCTCCAAATAGATTCCGGCGGCCTGCTTGGTCACCTTGCGGGTGATACGGTCAAAAACCTCTGTCAGGCTTTCCTGTGTAATAATGTTGTGCATAACGATTCCCCTTCCTGTTGTTTCACGGCCTCAGCCGTTAAAACAGACGGATTTCTCCATCATCTGACAGCCGGGCAACGCATTTGTGAGTCTCTGTAGTCAGCTTAAGGCTTTTATCCTTAATAATGATTTCGGTGCCGGGATATGCAATCCCGCATTCCAGCCTTGCCTTGCCCTTTGCTTCCAGTTCGGCCTGCAACACTTCTAATTCCTTATCCATCTGATCCAGTTTCATTTTATTGACTGAAATCTGCATCCGGGTTTTGGAAAGGCGGCTGAGCTTCGCAGGTCCGTCCGGCTGGCATTCCAGCTTTTTCTGACTTTCCTGGAGTTCTTCGATATCACGGAGAAGCAGCTCCCGTTCAAATTCTGCACAGGGCAGCCCACCGAGAGAAATAGTCGTCAAGCTCTCCGCCTTGGAGCCGACAATTTTTGCACTGACGCCATGTGCGGCGCTGACGCGTCCGCCAATAATCGTACCGCGCCCAGAGAGAACCTGAACGTGGCCGTCACTATAAACGCTGCAATTCACAATACAGTCGGTTTGCAGGTTTTCCCGTGCATGGACACGGCTGCTTTCCATATATTTTGCAAAGATATTTCTGTGAGCGCGGACAATCGCCTGCTGGCTGCCGAGAATACCGCGTCCGACGATCAGGTCGCCGCCTGCTTCGATTGCACCCTCTACAACACCATCCACACGGACATTGCCGACCGCGCGCACAGAGAAACCGGTACATACATCACCGCGAATATGTACATCCCCCAGGAAGCTGATATTACCTGTCGAATAATCAACGCTGCCGCCAATATCGAGCACAGGGCGTACCTGGAAAGTACGTCCGGAAAACTCAACGTGTCCAGGCTTGGCAGCGATCAGCTTTGTGCCGTCCTCACTGACTTCGGTGTTGCGGCCTTTGGGCAGAGAAACTTTCTTGCCGTTTTTCGCGGGGATTTCCTTATTCTGCACTGTAGTGCCCGGAATGCCCTCCGTTTCAGGAATCAGCTGGCAAATCGGGTCGCCTTCCTTAACATTCTGCACAAGGTTCAGCGCAGTATAATCGACTTGGCCGAATTCATCCGTTTTAATTTCCTGCTTGATCTCACGAGAAAAGAAATCAACAATACTGCCGTCCTTTCCATCGGTTGCAGGTACGCCCTTGGCGATTAAGTAGGAGTGCAGATAACACTCCTCATTACTAAGCAGGGAGTTCAGTAACTCTTCATCTATCCCGAATGAAATCTCATTTTCTTTCAGGCATTTGTCGATCATCTCGCGGGACAACTCAAGCCCCTCCCCTACAGGCGGGAAAACAACCATCCATGCGGCCAGACGGTTTGTCGCGTTATAAATCCATGGCATAGCGTCAAGCACAATCGGCTCTTCCTCAATCTCCTGCGGATTTTGCGGATTCTGTGGATTTTTCGGCTTTGGAGGCTTTTGCTTCGTCTTTTCCAGCCGGGCTTTCGCGACCGTAGTGATACCGGAACGCAAACGTTCAAGCTCTTTCGGGAGCCATCCTTCGGGCATCACGCCGGGATCATCAAGGTAAATACGCGGCAACGGTGCCCAGCCATATTGCCTGGCCCGCAGATCATACAGTTGATGAATCGCGTGCTCCAGCGGGAAATCCAGCAGTGCTGGGTCAGGAGTATCAGCCGCTTTTGCGGCATCTTCTGATGGTTCTGCTGCGGAGAGTTCCTCGGCAGACTGTGCTTCGGTGCTGCCTCCGGCCTTGAGTGAACGCAGCCACGAGAGTAACTGGTTTTTTAATGCCATTGATTCGGCACCTCCCTTCATGACAATAGTCATTTGCTTTCTTTTTTATTATAACACTGCCGCAGTATCATTTCAAGAGGAACCCATCCAATTTTAACAAATAATAATTTTGCACATCATGGCGGCGGCTTCCCCATATGCCAGAGAAGGAAATTCCATGGATATACTTTTAACAGCGGGGCCGCTAAGAACCTGTATTCACAAGCCCTGAACGGTGTCCAAGCAATCCTACAGCGCCGGTTTTCCTTGTCAATCTCTGCCAGCTGTGAATACAGGTTCTAAAGCGGAAGGATGTACGCATAGGAATGAAGTATTCGACACGCAGGAGGGGGAAGCAGCATTGAAGGGCTTACCGGAGGAACGCGCAGTTATGCTTGCGCAATATATCATTGAAGAAGAGGCAACGGTGCGGCAGGCTGCGGCACGTTTCGGGATATCAAAATCAACCGTACATAAGGATGTGACAGAGCGTTTGAAGCTGCTCAACCGTCCGCTGTACTTACAAGCACAAGCGGTATTGAGCAAAAACAAACAAGAGCGTCACATCCGCGGGGGCCTGGCCACCAAGGAAAAGTATCTTTCTGCCAGGCAGGACAAGTAGCGGGACAAAATAGACCTGCCCGAAAGCCAACGTTGTACCCATTTCTGACCGGATGGATCACGAAACCTTGTTTGATAAAAAACGCCGATGCATCCCAAAACTGGGTACATCGGCGCGGGTTGTGTTTTTCGGTTCAGGCGGCCGGTTCGTTGGGCTTGCATTCAGTTCCGGGAAAGCTCTTTCAGGCAGTCCTCGCAGAGGTTTCTGCCCTTGAAATGAATGACGTTTTTTGCATTACCGCAAAAAATACAGGCCGGCTCATATTTCTTGAGAATGATCTGCGAACCGTCTACATAGATTTCGAGTGCATCCTTTACTTCAATATCCAATGTACGGCGCAGTTCGATTGGCAGAACAATGCGTCCCAACTCATCTACTTTTCTAACAATACCAGTCGATTTCATTTGAAAACACTCCTTATAAAGAATATTTTGCAATTTCTTCTTCTCCGTCCATATGAGAGGGGAGACAACCCATTGCGTTCATGTAATTTAGAAAGGGGGAATCACAGCTGCTGTCCTGGATCTGGGTCGCATTCCTTGCGCTCAGCCTTATTTGCGGCGCTGCGACCGGCAGGCTTGCGCAGGTGACGGCTGCAATGGCGGAGGGGGCCGGGCAATCGGTCACGCTGCTGATTTCCATTACCGGGCTGATGTGTTTCTGGTCCGGTGTAATGGAGGTTATTTCCCGTTCCGGGCTGGCGGGGGCTGCTGCAAGGCTGCTGCGCCCGCTGCTGCGCCCGTTATTCGGCAAGGCATCCCGGGATGAGGAAGCCATGGAAATGGTGAGCGCGAATGTTACGGCAAATTTGCTGGGGCTTTCCAACGCCTCCACACCAATCGGCCTGCGTGCCGCCGAACGGCTGTATACCGTATGCGGCAGGCGCGGTGCGCCGGATGCCGTGCTGACACTGGTGACGCTGAACTCTGCTTCCATCCAGCTCATCCCTTCTACCGTTGCCGCCGTGCGGTCGTCGCTTGGGGCTGCGGCGCCGTTTGATATTATGCCGGCGGTCTGGGGGGCTTCTGTCGTCTCTGTGCTGGTCGTTATTTTTGCCGGACGCCTGCTGCGCCCTCTATTCCCTGATGAAAACGGGAAATAGAAGAAGGTGGCAGGAAATGACAGAATCTGTAAATTCTTTTTACATTTAGTATTATGCACCTGCATGTGCGCAAATTCTGTCAAACGGTGTCGAAGCAAAAAATATTTTTGTTTCCTGGAAGAAAAGTTCATTTTTTGCCGTAAAACGTGGAAAAAACGGGGGCTTGTGTTACATGGATGGGCTGACGTCCGCTTTGGTGCCGCTGCTGTTGGCGGCGGCAGGGGTTTACGCTTTGTATAACAACGTTGATGTCTTCCCCGCATTTCTTGCGGGTGCAAAAGAAGGGCTGTCCACTGCTGCCGGGATCCTTCCGACCATGGTAGGGATGCTGACAGCGGTATACATGCTGCGTGCCTCTGGGTGTATTGACCTGCTGGGGCAGGTGCTCGCCCCTGTACTTGCAGGGCTTGGCATCCCGGAGGAATGCGCAGCCCTAGTACTGCTCAAGCCGGTATCCGGCGGAGGCGGGCTGGCACTGGGCAGTGAAATCATGCGCCAGGCCGGGGCAGACAGCTATGCGGGACGTGTGGCCGCCGTAATGCTTGGCGCATCGGAGACCAGCATTTATACCATCAGCCTATATTGCAGCCACATAGGGCTGCGGCAAACACGTTATGCGCTCCCGGCAGCCCTGCTTGGGGATTTGGCTGCGTTTGCTGCATCCGCATTTTTTGTACGGCTGCTGTTCTGAAAATGCGCTTTCAGCTTACCGCACGGACCGATGGGCCGTCCTTACGGAGTGTCGAATTCGCCGAAGTCCGACAAAATTCGACTCCCTATTTACTATTATATCGGTTATTTTCCTTTTGTCCAGTAGGAAAAAGCAGTTTTGGCAATTAAGTCAATAATTACCGTATGAAAGCCCCTGTTTTTCTACAATTTACCATGACAAATGCAACTTTTTATCATGATACCCATAATATTTCTCCAAAAAGAAACAGATTATGGGAACCCCTTACAAAAAAAATAAGGTTTTACCGAAAAAAAGCTGGAAGCGCACTGTATGCGCCTCCAGCCATTTTTGGTGTTACCTGTAAACCCTGTCAGGAACTAGGGTTGTTTGACCATTCTCCAGCATTACAGCGTACCGTAACCCTAGATAAGCCGCACGATAAAACCTTACCGTGTCGTCAGCTCGCCGCCGGGGATTTCCTTGCCATTATCATCATAGGTAAAGAAGCCCTTGCCAGTCTTAACGCCGAGCCAGCCCGCGCGAACCATCTTGCGGAGCAGCGTGTGGGGACGATACTTCGGATCGCCAGTCTCGCGGTACAGGGTCTCCATAATCGCAAGATTCACATCATGTCCAACCAGATCTGCCGTGTGCAGCGGGCCGGACTTCATGCCAGCGCCGTTCTGCATCGCAAGATCAATGTCAGAAGGAGAAGCCAAGCCATCCGCATAAATCCCAATAGCCTCATTCATCATCGGGATCAGGATGCGGTTAACAACAAAGCCAGGACCTTCGACAACCGAAACCGGGGTCTTGCCCAGAGAAGCCATCAGCTCAAACGCAGTCTTATAGGTCTCATCAGAGGTCTGGATGCCGCGGGTAACCTCGACCAGTTTCATGATCTGTGCCGGGTTGAAGAAATGGCAGCCAATGACCTTGTCCGCACGGTTCGGAACCGCAGACGCGATTTCCGTAATTGACAAAGCAGAAGTGTTGGTGCCAATAATGCAGTGTGCGGGCAGGATGCCGTCCAGCTCCTTGAGCAGATCCTTTTTCAGATCCATGCGCTCCAGGATAACTTCCATGATAAAATCAGCATCCTTTGCTACAGCGCGGTCAACCGAGGTTTTCAGCCCGCCCAGCAGTTCATCCTTGCGCTCCGCCGTCATCTTTTCCTTCTTAACCAGGAAATTCAGGTCATTCGTGATCGTCTTTACGCCACGATCAATGAACTCCTGCTTGATGTCCAGCATGGTCACGCTGTGGCCGTTGGTCAGAAATACCTCTGCAATGCGGGCGCCCATGTTGCCCGCGCCAAATACGCATACATTCATAATAAAATAACCTCACTCTCACTCATTTTCCGGTGCAGGATAAACGCTAAAAACAGCCCAAAGCTGCTTTATTTATTCTTAAACTCCTTTGCGGGCTTCTCCTTGTTCTTATCGAGGAAATAAGCCATGCCATACTTCTGATCCTCAGTTGCAAAGCATTCGCCAAAAATGTTGCCTTCCAGCTTGAGTGCAGAATTCAGGTCGGTCTGCATACCGACATTGATTGCTTCCTTGCAGAGTGCAACGGCAATCGGCGCCTGTGCAGCAATCTCCTCTGCGAGCTTAACAGCTTCATCCAGCAGGTTCTCCAGCGGATAAACATAATTAACGAGACCCATTGCCAGCGCATCCTGAGCGGAGTAATTACCACGCGCCGTATAGATCAGCTCCTTCGCCTTGCCAAGGCCGACGATGCGCGCCAGACGCTGGGTGCCGCCGCAGCCAGGCGTAATGCCCAAACCAACCTCCGGCTGGCCGAACAGTGCATTCTCAGAAGCGAGACGGATATCACAGGACATTGCCAGCTCACAGCCGCCGCCGAGGCAGAAACCATTGATTGCAGCGATAACCGGACGCTTGAAGTTCTCAATCTTCCAGCAGACACGGTTGGAGTCGTTGCCAAAAGCCTTACCTTCTTCTACCGTCATAGTAGACATCTGTGCAATGTCAGCGCCTGCTACAAAGGAATGGGTAACCTTTCCGTTTTTCGGGTTTTCACGGGAGGAACCGGTCAGGACAACCGCATATACATCATCCATCTTGCCGACTTCGTCAAAAGCCTCTTCCAGCTGGGCATACATATCGGTAGAGAGCGCATTCATCGCCTTCATATGCTCAATCTTAACAATCGCTACATGGCCCTTTTTCTCGATAACTACATCAGTCATTGGTAAAACTTCCCTTCACAGTTATTTAACGGGTAAAAACCTCCCATAAACGGAAACGCGCCGAAGGCAGAAAGAGGATGCGGAGCATCCTGGGAGTCCAGAGGGCGAAGCCCTTTGGTGCCCGCTGCATAGGCGCGGGAGTCCAGAGGGCAGAGCCCTCTGGCGCCCTCCGCGGAGGAGATCCAAGCGTTCCTTATTTGCAGAGCTCGTCGCGCTCGACGATGATTGCTTCGCCCATGCCGCCGCCAATGCACATGGTTGCAAGACCAATCGTCAGGTCACGCTTCACCATTTCGTACAGCAGGGTGGTCGTGATACGGCTGCCCGCCGCACCAATCGGGTGGCCGAGTGCAATCGCACCGCCGTTGACATTGACCTTATCCATATCAAAGCCCAGCGTCGTGTTGACTGCACAAGCCTGTGCCGCAAATGCCTCATTCGACTCGATCAGCTCAAGGTCCGCAACCGTCAGGCCAGCACGTGCCAGCGCCTGCTTGGTGGACTCGATCGGGCCAACACCCATAATGGACGGGTCGCAGCCAACAGAGCCGTAAGAACGAATCTTCGCCAGCGGCTTCAGGCCGTGCGCCTTTACATATTCCTCAGAAGCAATAATCATTGCCGCGCCTGCATCGTTAATGCCGGAAGCGTTGCCCGCCGTAACCGAACCGTCCTTCTTAAAGGCCGGGCGGAGCTTTGCCAGACCCTCAAGCGTGGTCTGCGGACGGCAGTGCTCATCCGTATCAAAAACAACAGTGTTCTTCTTTACCTTGACTTCCATCGGAACGATTTCATCCTTAAACCGGCCGGAAGCAATCGCTGCCGCTGCCTTCTGCTGGGAAGCCAGTGCAATTTCGTCCTGCATTTCGCGGGTAATACCATACTTTTCAGCGATATTCTCCGCCGTAACGCCCATGTGATACTGATTAAATACATCAAATACGCCGTCATAAACCATCATATCGACCATCTTGACGTCGTTCATACGCGCGCCCCAGCGCATATTGCGGGAAATATAAGGCGCACCGGACATGGATTCGCAGCCGCCCGCAAGGATCAGCTTGTCATCGCCCGACTTAATGATCTGCGCCGCGAGGGACAGTGCCCGCATGGAAGAACCGCAGACCTTGTTAATGGTCATAGCCGGGGTTTCGATGGGCAGGCCTGCACCCAGCGCCACCTGACGTGCAACGTTCTGGCCAACGCCGCCCTGGAGGACCTGGCCGAACAGGGTCTCGTCAATTTCCTTTACGTCGATCCCCGCGCGCTCGATTGCGCCCTTTGCGGCCGCAATGCCCAGCTGGGAGGAGTGCACGTCCTTGAGAGTCCCGCCGTAGGTGCCGATCGCAGTACGGGCGGCTGAAACAATGTAAACATTCATCTTCTTCAGTCTCCTTTTTTCTTTTTCCTTTTGATTATATGGGTAAACCGGAACCGGACGGGACTGCCCGGCTTCGGGGGTGCGTGAATGGAGTGATTTGTGCGGTTTACAAGTGTTTTGGAATCTTCCCGGTCATGAGTCTAAAAAGGTTATTATTATGAAGCAGAACCTGAAAATCCACCGCTTCCCCGTCCCGCCCGCAGGCGATAGACGGGAGTCCAGAGGGACAAGTCCCTCTGGCGCTGTCCGCGCAGGACCGCCCGCCGCGCAGGCGAGCAGTATGGGGATTTTCAGCATTCGCGGGTATCAATCGGAGGTGTTAGCTGTTTTTAAGCCCCATCAGTTCGTCACGGAAAATACGTGCATCCATCAGCTTGACGGAGCCGTCTGCCTGACGCTCGACCTGCGGCGCAAAGTCCATCTGGTCCAGCACCTGGGTCTGGAGGTCAATGCCCGGGGCAATCTCGATCAGGGTCACGCCTTCCGGACGCAGCTCAAATACAGCACGCTCGGTAATGTAAAGCACCGGCTGGTGCACCTTGTTTGCATAGGTGCCGGAGAAAGTGATATGCTCTACCTGCTTGACAAACTTCTTTTTGCTGCCCTCCTGCGTGATGACGAGCTTGCCATCCACACAGTCGGTCTTGAGGCCCTTCGCCGTAAACGTGCCGCAGTAAACGACCTTCTTCGCGTTCTGGGTGATATCAATAAACCCACCCGCACCTGCAAGGCGCGTGCCAAACTTGGAAACATTCAGGTCGCCGTTGGGTGCAGTCTCTGCCAAACCAAGGAACGCCACGTCAAGGCCGCCGCCCTGGTAAAAATCAAACTGCACATTGTGCGGAATAATGCACATCGCGTTGGCTGCAGCGCCGAACTGGGTGCCGCCATAGGGAACGCCCGCAATCGAGCCAGCCTCAACCGTCAGCGTCATGGAATCGGAAATCCCTTCCTCTGCCGCAACGTTTGCAATCTTTTCAGGTGCGCCGGTGCCGAGGTTGACAATCGCATCCGGCGGCAGCTCCATTGCAGCACGGCGGGCGATAATCTTCTTGGCATCCATCGGGATGGGCGGGATCGCGTCCACCGGAATGCGGAATTCGCCGGTCAGTGCGCCGTCATACGGCATACCAAGGCACTGCATATTGTCCTCATCAGAACCGACAACAATCGAATCAACATAAATACCGGGGATAGCAACCAGCTTGGGGTCAAGGGAACCGCCCTGTACAATCTTCTCGACCTGTACAATGACCTTGCCGCCGGAATTCTTGCAGGCCTGCGCCATTGCAGTGACATCCAGCGGGCCGATTTCACGGTGCACGGTGCAGTTGCCGTATTCATCGGCATAGGAACCGCGCAGGAATACGACATTGATCGGGAAGCCCTTATAAAGCAGGCGTTCCTCACCCTCAATATTGACAATTTTAACGAGATCTTCTGTAGTATGGGAATTCAGCTTGCCGCCGCCGTTGCGCGGGTCTGCAAAGGTGTAAAGGCCGACATGTGTGATCGTGCCGATATTATGCGCCGCAATATCACGATACATGTGGGAAATAACGCCCTGCGGCAGGTTATAGGCTTCGATCTTGTTGTTCAGCGCCAGCTCGCCCAGACGGGGCGCACGGTCCCAGTGGCCGCCGATGACACGCTTAACAAGGCCCTCGTGGCCGTAATGGTCGCCGCCGGTGCCGTCACGGTGGCCCTGTCCGGCTGCAAAGAACAGCGTCAGGTCACGCGGATGGCCGGTTTCAAGGAAGCGCTTTTCAAGCGCGGTGGAGAGCGCCTCAGGGCAGGCACAGCTTACAAAGCCGCCGGTGGCGATCGTATCGCCATCGTTGACAAGCAGAGCAGCTTCTTCCGCAGTCAATACACGAACTCGTTTCATATTCATTCTACATCCTTTACAATAATTTGTCAAACAAAAATCCTCCGGAATCCGAGAAAGGATTCCGGAGGCTGCGCGTTTTCGTCAGGAATCCTGTTGTTCTGCCGCGAGCGAGAGAAGGCGTACCGGTATCTGGAAGGATTCTTCCAGACTGTGCACCGTAAGCCGGTGCGCTGCCTTGATTTCTTCATACAGGTAGGGACAGCCGGTGCAGCCGCGAAGGATGAGCAGCGCATCGTAGGCCTGCCCTTCTTCGGGGTACGAAAAACGGACTGTATCTGCAAGGGCTTTCCGTATCTGGCGGAAGGCTTCCCCACGGTCATACCGGGGGTTGCAGCCGCCGCAGAATTTTACACAACAGGTGAACATATTTGGTCTACCTCCTGAACGTCGGGGGGATGCGATATAAAGGTATCAATGTATAAATCTATAAAATGTACAAAAGGGATCAATCAATGCGGGCAATCTTTTTCGCCAGCTGCTTTTTCATTTCCAGGTTGGACTGGCGGGCGATCATGATGCGCTGTGCCTGCGGGGAGCCTGCGCCGTGCATGGACTCCGGCAGATAACCGACAGCAGCGGTGCCCATGGTCATATTCTCGATCAGGCGGAGCACGCGCATACGGTCCTCTGTCGGGACGGAAGCCACGCCCTTGAAATACTTGTCGATGTAATCATGCAGCTCCGGCGTGCGGAAATCCGCTTCGGAGGGCAGGGTTACCATTGCGCCGCCAGCGAGATCCTGCGCGAGGCGGGCAATCTCATACGGGAAGCGGGTAACGTTCTGCTTGCACACGTTTGCCAGCAGCAGGTCGATGAGGTAGTTACCGGCCTTGGTCTTGCTGCCCTGGGATGAGCAGGCGATACCGCAGCAGTAGAGTGTTTCGTTCAGGTGGGTCATTTCGATGAGCTTATCCTTTACGTGGGAAGCCTTTGCGGAACCCGCCATATCGCCAGCCAGTGCGGTTGCGCCGATGAGCACATCACCTACGCCGACCTTGCAGCCGCCGTAGCTCTGGCGGTGGTAGCCTGCGAAGCGTTCGACGATCATGCCTGCAAACTTCACTTCACCGTTGAGGAAGATGCGGTCATTGGGAACGAAGACGCGGTCGAAGATGACCAGCACTTCATGTCCGCCGTAAACCTTGTTGCCAACGTCGATATCATTGAATTCTTCGGTTTTGCGGGTATCGCAGGACTGACGGCCATAGATAAGGGTGATGCCGTCGGCGTCGGTCGGGACTGCGAAAGAAATCGCGTAATCCTCATCGCCCTCACGCATGGAGATGGTAGGCATAACCAGGACTTCATGAGAGTTGATGAAGCCGGTCTGATGTGCCTTTGCGCCGGTGACGTAAACGCCGTCAGCGGTGCGTTCAACGACATGCAGGAACAGGTCGGGGTCGGCCTGCTGGGAGGGGGAGAGGGAGCGGTCGCCCTTGACGTCGGTCATAGCGCCATCGACTGCCAGGTCTTCTTCCTGCACGCGGGAAAGGAACTTGACGAAATTCTCGTGGTACTTGGTGCCGCAGGCCTCGTCGGTCTCAAAGGTTGCGGAGAATACGGCGTTCATTGCATCCATGCCGACGCAGCGCTGGAAGCAGGCTGCGGTTTTTTGACCGAGCAGGCGCTGCATCTTGACTTTTTTGATGAGGTCGTCGGTAGACTGATGCATATGGGTGAAGCGGTTGATTTTTTTGCCGGTGATATGGGAGGTCGCGGTCATGAGATCTTCGTACTGGGGATCTTCGGCGAGCTCATAGGTTGCGGCAAAGGAATTCAGCGAGGGGCGGATAATGGGGTCATCGACCGGGTTCTCAACCTTTTTGCCGAACATCCAGAGGTTGAGGTTCAGCTTCCGCAGGCTCTCAATATACTGGGCTTTGGTCATCATAGCGATAGGTTTCCTTTCTTCTGTTTACATCTTCCGGCTGCGGAATACCGCCCCTGGGAAAAGGGCGGCCAAAGGGCTCTGCCCTCTGGACTCCCGCGCCTCTGCGGCGGGCACCAAAGGGCTCTGCCCTCTGGACTCCCGCGCCTCTGCGGCGGGCACCAAAGGGCCCTGCCCTCTGGACTCCCGCGATTTTTTTGTAAAAAAATCGAGTAAAAACTTTATCACGCCTGCGGGCGGGACGGGGGACAGCCACACAGGTACAATGATGGGACGGCCTAGGGCCTATTTAACCATAACAGGCCCCATGCCGCAGTGCGTCATGCGCACTTTATTTTATTATACTTCCTGTGTCAGGTCGTTTAGAAGCACTCGCGGTAGATGCGCTCCATCAGCTCCTTGGTCATCGGAACGTAAGAGTTGGTAATCAGGCGCTGCTGGTTCGCCATAACGGATACCGGGAAATCCACAATGTCAGATTCCTTGAAGCCATACTCATGCAGCGGCTTGAGGGGCAGGATCTTTTCTTCCAGCTCAGCCAGCTTGGCGAGCGCTTCGGAAGGATCGCAGCCAAGGATGCGGCCAACCAATGCCTTGAACTTTGCCAGCTCGCCGTCGGGCTTGATCTCGTCGTAGATTTCCAAAATCTTGCCGAACAGAGCGTAGTTGGATTCGCCGTGCGGTACGTGATAGGTGCCGCCAAGCGGGAAGGACATACCGTGCACGGTTGCGCAGCCAGCCTTCAGGAACGCAACGCCAGCGTACAGGGAAGCGGTTACGAACTCTTCAAGATAGTCAAGACGTGCTTCGGGGCCATTCTCGCCAATGCGGCGGAAGCCTTCGAGGATCAGCTCCATAGCCTTAACGGAGTACATCTCAGAGGTCATGGTCTTACGTGCAGGGGAAAGGTAAGATTCGGTTGCATGGATGAGTGCGTCGATTGCAGATGCTGCAAACGGCTTCATCGGCAGGGTCTTCAGCAGGTCAGGAATCAGGCAGACCTTATTCGGGATGATATCATCAGAAACCAGGCCGAGCTTGGTCTCACCGCCGGTCAGCACGCCGTTCTTTTCGTCCTTAACGATAGCAACGGAGATATTGGTTACCTCAGAACCTGTGCCGCAAGTGGTCGGGATAGCAATGACTTCCTTCTCATGGATAACGGGCTCACGCTTAAAGTACAGCTCATGCACAGAGGAAGGACGCTTGCAGCCGAGCAGCTTGCAAAGGTCCATGATAGCGCCGCCGCCGATCGCGATGACACGGTCATAGGTCTCATACGGAATCTGCTCGTACATGGTTTCGATCATGGCCTCGGACGGCTCGCCTACGCCGAATTTCTCCTGGAAAACATAGGTGCAGGCCAGGTTAAACTGCTCCATAAAGGGCTTGTAAATAAACTCGTTGGTCAGCACCACGTCGCGCTCGCCAAGGGCGAATTCCTGCGCGAATTCACCAAAATTCGCAAACTTGTAGATCGTGGGGGCAATGATGATTTCCCTCTTGTCCTTCATCAGGGAAGCGCTGAAAGAATCCATAGCCATAATAAACATCTCCATTTCAAAAATTTTGTTGCTTATAAAAGACCTCCGGAGTTTTGATGTGCCGGGGCGTTTTATCACAGCGTATCGGGCATGGCTTGCCCTACCTTCTTCATTGTAACAGAAAATCAGCGAAAATGCAACTAAAAATAATCAACAAATAACCAGAACCTATCCACAGCACCTTGCCGAATTTTAAGAACTTGTTTCGTATCCGGGAATATGAGCCGGCAAGAAATTTTACCGTCAGACAAGGGCAAATTTTCGCCGGACAGCGTTTTGTGAAAATACGAATACAGCTTATAGGAAAAGAAATGGCATACACCATATTTTGTGTACGCCACTATTCTATCGCACTTTTTGTGTTTTGTAAACAATAAATTTGGATTTTCTACAGAAAATTATACATATACTTCAAATTTGCGGTCTTCCGACAACGACAGCGGCGGGGTTTTGGAATTATTTTGCTGTTTTTCCCCAAAAGCGCGTTGAAGGAACTGGCCGCATCTGCCATATCAAAATCCAATTCGTACAAGTCTACGGAGCGTGGATTGCTTTTATAAACGGAATACGATAAAATGGAATTGAGGTGAAAAGATATGGACACAAAAAAGAAAAAAGAAATCCTGATGGCATACAAAGAACGTCACCCGGAAATGGGTGTTATTTCCTTCCGGTGCAGCGCAACGGATGAGGAGTTTTTAACAACTGCCACAGATATTCCCGCAAAGTTCCGCCGGATTCAGTTTCAGCTTTCCGCAGGAAACTGCCCGAACAAACGTCTGCAAAAGCTATGGTCAGAATATGGGGAAAATGCTTTTACGCTCCAAGTCGTAAAGTCTCTGGAATACGATGACCCCCAAGAGGACCATACAGAGGAACTTGAAACACTGTATGAGCTGTACTTGCTCGAAAACCCGCAGGCAACAAGGATTTGGAAATAAAACGGCTGAAAAACGACTGTTCTCTCATTAGCAAGAGATATTTTCGGGAAAATTTACAAATCTTACAAAATTGTGGCTGGAAAAATTTTTTAATCCGTGCTATACTCATATAATCATAGAAAGGCGGATTAAAAAAATGAAAGTTTTTGAAAAGGGAGTTTTCGGGAGTATGCCGTCCGGCGAGCCAGTGCGCGTGTTCCGGCTGGAAGGCACTCACCTGCGTGCTGAAGTCATAACCTATGGTGCAATCCTCCGCATACTGGAAGTGGACGGGAAAAATGGCCCGGTAGATGTGGCGCTTGGCTATGATTCGCTGGAAGATTACCGTCGGGGCGGCAAGTATCTCGGCGCGATTGTCGGACGGTGCGCAAACCGTATTGAGGACGGCAAATTTACACTGGACGGCACAGTGTACACGCTCGTGCAAAATGACGGTCAAAATCATTTACACGGCGGATTGAGCGGTTTTTCCGACCGGATATGGACGCCGAGCATTTGTTCAGACGGCCTGCACCTGACCCTGGAAAGCCCAGACGGCGATGAAGGTTATCCCGGCTGCCTGCGGGTTGAGGTAGTTTATGCGATTGATGAAAATGATGCGCTGTCTATCTCTTATCAGGCAGCCTGCGACCAGGATACCGTCTGCAATCTGACGAATCATACCTATTTTAATTTAGCTGGTGCAGGAAACGGCGATATCCTTTCACAAGAGGTACAGCTGCTTGCGGATTTCTATACACCTACAGATGCGGAGAGCATACCGCACGGCATGGTGCTTCCGGTCGATGGCACACCAATGGATCTGCGCGAACCGGTACCCATCGGCGCACATATTGACGATGATTTTGAACAGCTAAAGCTTGCCGGAGGCTATGACCATAACTGGGTCGTGCGCGGCGATCCCGGGAAGCTGCGTCCGGCAGCGCGGGCACTTTGTCATGAAAGCGGACTGCTGCTGGAGGTTTGGAGCACCCAGCCAGGCGTTCAATTCTATACCGGAAATTTCCTTGCAGGTTCCCCCGCTGGCAAAGGTGGGAAGATGTATCCGAACCGTGCAGGCTTCTGTCTTGAAATGCAGGCGTTTCCGAACGCGGTCAACTGCCCGTCCTTCCCGCAGCCGATCCTTCCGAAAGGTGCGGTTTATCAGCAGAAAACCTTGTTTGTACTCAAACAGCTGTAAACCCGCATCAGGAAAGGAGCATCCGCTATGTCAGCCAGGATTTTGCTTGCACAGCTCCACGCCGCGCACAGCAGCACGGAGAATTTAGAAAAAATCACCGAGGTCGTCCGTAAAGCAGGCCAGAATGGTGCACAAATGGTGGTTTTCCCAGAGTATATGATGTCTTACCCCGCAGAAAAAGGCGGGCGGGCAGAACGTCAGCCGCTGTTTGGACCGTTTGCTGAAAGCCTGCGGATACTCGCGCGCGAATATGGAATGTGGTTGGTCTGCGGTATGACCGAACGTCCAGACGAACCATACAGCTTACCTTATAATACAATCCTTGTCATTGACAGTGCAGGCGGGTTGGCCGCAGCACACCGGAAAACCCACCTTTATGATGCTTTCCAATGGCAGGAATCAAAGGATTACCGTGCGGGCTGGACGCCCTTCGTCCCGGTAGAAACACCATGGGGACGGATGGGCCTTGCCTGTTGCTATGAACTGCGTTTCCCCGAAATATTCACCCGACAGATGTGCGATTTTTTCATCGTTCCTGCCGCATGGTCACGCGGCCCACATAAGCTGCTGCATTGGCGGACACTACTTGCCGCGCGGGCCATCGAAAACGGTGTTCCGGTACTGGGCTGCACACAAACCTCACCCAAAGTATTCACCGGCGGAACTGCGGCCTTTGCACCGACCGGAGAATGTCTTGGTTCATTAGACGAGACAGAGGACGTGCTGGAAATTTCGCTCGACCTCACCCAAAATGACCAGACCACCCGGCAAAACCGCCGCCCCGAACTGTATACCCCTAAAAACAATCACCCAACGTAACCCAACCGGCCCGCTGCCCTTATGGCGGGCCGGTTTTCGCTGCACGCACAATCGACCGCGCAGCAAAGCCCCCGTCCCGCCCGCAGGCGAGGCGGAGATGCGTCAGCATCTCGGGGTCTGGGGTGAAACCCCAGCGGGAGTCCAGAGGGCAGCGCCCTCTGGCGCACGCCGCGCAGGCGTTTTGATGAAAAATTTTCCGACGGAAAAAATGGCATAATTATGCGGATTCGGCGAACAATAAGTACAACGAAATTTTGGAAAGGGTGTCAAACCATTGAAACTGCTTAAATCCGCCGCGGGCCGCTGCTGCGTGCTGCTGCTCGCATTGGTTCTCGTCTCCCACAACTTTGCCTCCGCCGCCTTCTGGAGCCAGGTGCTCAGCGGTGGGACTCCGGTTTCTGCCCAGGGCAGCGCCCCCGCCGTGAAACCTGTCTCCGCCGAAACTTTTTCAGACGTCGCTATCGATATCCCCCTTTGCGCTACAGATGCCGATGGTGATACGGTTATCTTCAAAATTGTAGATGCCCCCGCCTACGGCCTTGCCGAAATTAACGGCGATACGCTCCACTATACGCCCGCAGGCAAAACCGGCACCGATAAGTTTTCCTATACCGCAATCGATACCTCCGGCAATACCGCTGAACCAGCCCAGATCAAAGTCAAAATCCGCAAAAATGCAGCAAAACACACCTATGCTGATATGTCTGGGAATCCGGCACATTATGCCGCCCTCCAGCTTTCCATGCGCGGGATCGTTACCGGCGAACGGATCGGCACTGCCTATTTCTTCCGCCCGAATGAGGAAGTGACCCGCAGCGAATTCATTACCATGGCCGCCGCTGCCGCCGGTCTGCCGCTTGAGGACACTACGCAAACGGATTTCGTTGATGACTCCGGCCTCTCCGATTGGGCGAAACCCTATATCAGCGCAGCCGTCGCCAGCGGCCTCATCAGCGGCTGTCCAAGCGTAAACGGTGCAGTCGAGATCCGCGGTGCAAATCCGATTACCGTCGCTGAAGCAAGCGTCATCGTCAGCAATCTGCTGACCGAACAGCTGGACGAATACGTCATGACGCTTGCGACCGAACACCAGCCTGGAGACGACTGGGCAACAACGGTTGCAGCCGCACTGGAAAAAACCGAAGTCCTCCCCGAAGCATCCAAAAAGCAAACGCCCGACAGCCCCATTACCCGACAAACAGCATGTGAAATGCTTTATGCCGCTTTGTGTATGCTGGAAGAATAACCCTTCTTCCACATCACACGCTTCTGCCGCACCCTGCCACCCCGCCCGCCCTCCTTTTGGCGGGCGGGGCAGTGCGTAAAAAGGAGCATATCGCACCCATCCCCGCCGCAGCGGGAAGAAAGCTTTTACTCCATTTTTTCTCGAAAAAATGGCAGGTGCAGGGCAGAGCCCTGCCGCCGCCCGCGTAGGGCACATAGGAAAAGCCGCCGCATGTACATTGTACAGACGGCGGCCTTTCAGCGCCTGCGTTCGCCAGGGCCGCCAAGGGCGGTGATTGCATCAGAAACCGATTGCAGCAGCGTCAGCAGAGCCGGGGCTTCATTGGGATAACGTTCCGTCAGTTCAGCAGGCGAAAGCGGCGGAAGTGAGACGTCCTCCGGTTCAACGCCGAACTGGCCTTCCCCACAGGCTGCCGTCCGCAGGCGAAGCTCGCAGAGCTTGAGCTGTGCGTCACAAAGTGCATCGAAATGTTCGCTTTTCGTGCGGAAAACCGCCTCCAGGCTTTCCGGAGCAGCCCGGTAAAGATATCGGAACGCTTTGTATACCATAACAGAGAGATAAAACGCAAGCTCGTGCGGCAGCTGACGGGAGCCTGAACGGGCCGCAACATCCAACAGCAGCGCAACCGCTTCCGTAACAATATGACGTTCTGGGGCAGCATCCGGGGAAAGCGCAGGTTCCATGCGTTCAGCAGGTACAGCTGAACCGTCACGCGCCATGCTGCGCCCTAACAGGTAATCACAGGATACTCCATAATAATCCGCAGCACGCACAACAAAACTGAGACCCGGCTCACGCAAGCCGTTCTCATAGTGGCTCAGCAGCGCCTGAGAAACCTCCAGATCCCCGGCGGCGGTACGCTGACTTATTTTCTTTTCGCGCCGGAGTAGGGCGAGCGTGCGGGAAAAATCACTTGCCATAGAACTGGTCTCCCTCTGTAATCTACATATAGTATACCCCCTTTATTACTCTTTGTAAAGTTTTTTCTGGTCGGGAAATCACATTTTTTAGCAGAAAACGCCCCATCCTGTCGGATGGGGCGGGCAATCAGTCAGCAGCAGGAACCAACGAAAGGGAGCGGTACAGCCGCTGGACAAAGGGGAGAACGAGCAGGAGCAGCAGGTACTGAAACGGCAAATAAGTCAGCTGCACCGGGAGGCGGGCAATGAGTGTGACCCAAATGCCCTTTCCGAACAGGATAGAAGTCCAAAGCGTATTCATGAAGACGTTGCAGACCAAGGTGATCAGGACGCGCGCGGCCAGCACGCGCATACTGAAAGACCAGGACCATTTTTTGCCGGCGAATCGATCATCCGGCCGGTAAAGGAAAACGCCCCAGATGATACCGGCGACCATTGCAGTAAGGGTATAGCCGGGGAAATAGGGAGCGCCGCCGCTGCCGGGATTCAGGAGAAAGCCGAGCGTATCGGTACAGAAGCCCATCAGCATACAGACGACAGGGCCGAAGAGCATACCGATAGAGGCATTGGTCAGGAAGCCTACACCGATACGCATACCGGGCAGATCAATGCGCAGCTTGTAAAGGTCGAGCGCAATATTCATAGCAATGAACATTGCGGTCATGACGAGGCAGCGCAGGTTCCGCAGCTCGCGGCAGGATCGGGTAAAAACATTTTTCTTTTCGGGCATTAAAAAGCACCTCCATAAAAATTGTGTTGCACTCATTTTAAGGAAGTGGCAGGGAAACCATTTTAATTAAAACGGGTGCAGCGGGATGCGGCTGCCGCACCGCAAGGACAACAAAAGTCCCTTTCGTCCGCCGGACAACTCCCCGTTCCGGCAGCACTTTACGCGCGGCAGCCTACTCTGCAATGAGCAAGGCAAGTATACAGGATTTTCCTACGGATGTCAACTGTTTTTTCCGAAAAAACGCGGAAGGCCCTGCGCGGGCGGCGGCAGGGCGCTGCCCTGCACCTGCCATTTTTTCGAGAAAAAATGGAGTAAAAGCTCTATTTCCGCTGCGGCGGGGACGGGTGCGCTGTGCTCCCTTTTGCGTACTGCCCCGCCCGCCAAAAGGACGGCGGGCGGGGTGGTATAATGTGGCGGATTTCGCTTGGAAGGGTTATGTTTGGTCACGAAGTGTGCATACCTTATCCAGTAAAATACGTGCGGCTTGTTCTGGATCAGCAGCCCCCATGACAGCCGAAACAACCGCAATACCGGAGCAGCCGCTGCCTGTTAAAATGTCACAGTTTTCGGCGTTCAGCCCACCGATTGCGACGACTGGCAGACCAGATTCGTGCACAATATCCGCCAGTGTGTCCACACTGGTCAGGACGGTTTTTACTTTAGTTGTTGTCGGATATATTGCGCCCACGCCAAGATAATCTGCCCCCTGTGCATTTGCGCGGAGCGCCTGCTCAACAGTCTTTGCAGTCGCGCCAACGATTTTATCCGGCCCGAGCAGCTTTCGCGCAGCTTCTACCGGAAGGTCTTCCTGGCCCACGTGCACGCCTGCCGCATCTGCGGCCATTGCAACATCCACTCGGTCATCAATCAGCAGCGGAATTCCCCAACGGTCGGTGATTTCCTTCACCCGGCGTGCCAGATGAAGGTACTCCCCGCCGCCTCGCTGCTTTTCCCGCAGCTGAAGCAGCGTCACACCGCCCCGACAAGCAGCTTCTACCCGCGAAAGGAAAGTTTCCTCTTCCATCCCGGTTGAATCGGTAACCAGATACAGCGTTAAATCAAAATTCATGCTGGAACTCCTTCATTTGGATTTTGAATGGTTCTTTTATGTGCGGCGGAGCGGCCGATGCTCGATATGCAGCCGTTCCGTAAAGGTATTATTTTCCAGTGTGTTTAGTGCGTCCATCAATGCAATGCGAAAACTGCCAGTGCCGCGTGCTGTTTCTGCCGCAAGCTCCCCGGAAATGCCAAGCATTGAGACGGCCAATGCAGCCGCTGTCATTCCGTCTCCGGCAGCAAGGCCGACCGCCGTCAGCGCCCCTGCAACACAGCCCGTCCCGGTTACCCGCGAAAGCATCGGTGTACCGTTGCGCAGCAGCAGAGCGTCGTCTCCGTTTACAACAATGTCGGTTTCGCCTGTGGACAAGATCACCGCGCCGGTGCGCCGAGCCAGCCGGGACAGCTGATCGATCGTCCTTTCGGTATTTTCCGGCGTGAGCGTGTCGTCTGCCGCTGCATCGACCCCTGCCGCAGCCGTCGGCGTACCTGCAAAGGCTTTCAGTTCGGAAAGATTCCCCTTGATAACAGCAGGATGAAACGCGCCAATGAACTTGCGCGCAAATTGCAGCCGCAGCAGGCTGCATCCAACCCCTACGAGGTCAATTACACAGGGAATGCCGAAATCCAGCGATTCCCGCCCTGAAACCTGCATAGCAGCCAGCCGGGAATCGGTTACGCACCCGAGGTTGACCAGCAAGGCGGAGGCACTGCGTGTGATTGCCGCCACCTCCTCCGGATGTTCGGCCATGATCGGCTGTGCACCGACAGCAAGTATGGCATTCGCGCAGTCATTGACGGAAATCGGATTCGTGATGCAGTGGATCAGCGGATGCTGTGTGCAAACTTCCTGCCGCGCCCGCAGCATCAGTTCGATGGTCATAAACCTTTGCCCCCAGTTTTTTCTGAATTTGAGACAGCTGCCCGCAGCGGCTGAGCGCTCCCAGCAGCAGGAAAGCGGCTGTGCCTCCAATGAGCGTGCCGCCGGTAAAGGACGGCACGTAAAAGAAAAGTGTAAGATGATTATATGCGCCTGTACCGTTCCATAATAATGTCATTACCGGATAAGAGACAACCGCACCAATTACGCCCGTACCAATGACTTCGCCAATGCAGGCTGCAAGAAGTTTGCCATTTGACAGCCGGTAGAATATACCCGACAGCACCGCTCCAAATATGGCTCCGGTCAGTGCCAAAGGCGGGATGCCGAGGAACAGCATCCGTATGATGCCAATGAGTATTGCACATAGAAGGGACCACCAGGGTCCGAGCAGCACGGCGCAGACTATATTGATGAGATGCGCCATAGGACACATCCCTTCTATGCGCAGGATGGGAGAGATCACGACCCCAATGGCAACCAACATTGCCAAAAACACCTGTTTGAGCAAATGCTCACGTCTGAATCCTTTGTTTTGCATGGTGATACCTCACAAACAGCCAAAGATTTCTTTCCGGCATATCCGCCGAAAGATCAGAACCGGCACGACTATTTCATGCGGGCCAGCCGCTGCCTGTGAGCTCAAAACGGGACAGCAGCAGGCAGGCGCATGGCGTGCCCGTTCCTTTCCGTACTGGCAGGCCAGCGGCATTGCAGCACGGAAATCAGGGACTGTATCAGGAGAAAACGTACATATATCGTGCGCCTTTTGTGCAGGATGCACGATTTATTCCTTTTACAGTACCTGTGCGGTCGGCAATCAATTTTGCCCTCTCATCCCGAAACACGGGCTCCCTCGCTGTTCCATTTGAGGAGTGTGTGAAATGTAGCTTTTTCAATTTCACAGCCTCATGACTGCCATTCCGGCGCAGGGCGCTCCCCCTCCGCCGTCCCGGGCGTCCCCGGAAGGCTTTGCAAAAGCCTGAAAAAAGGATACACCGGAGGTGTATCCTTTGTAAAACGCATCCCATTTCCTAAAGAAAGAGAAAGCCAGAATATCCACCTACGTCGGTATTATCCGCATCAGGTTCCGGGTCGGGACGCTGTACGTCCCCTCTCAGCCTGCTGTACCGGCAAGCTCCCCTGTTTGCATTTTCATCATAACATCTTTCAGCAGGCTTGTCAATGCCGAAGTGTGGGTTTTCCGCAGCTTACGCATGATGAAACATCATGTTTTTTTAGATTCCCGTGTTCCTATGAATAAAAAAACGCCATCCCGTTTTAACAGGATGGCTAAGGAGAAAATAATGAAAAAAATTTAAGTTGTTCGCTATAAGTGGAGCGGATGACGAGGCTCGAACTCGCTACCTCCACCTTGGCAAGGTGGCGCTCTACCAGATGAGCTACATCCGCATAATTTGGTGCCTCCGGGCGGAATCGAACCACCGACACGGGGATTTTCAGTCCCCTGCTCTACCGACTGAGCTACAGAGGCAAAAAGAAATGCAGTCTGCCAGAAAGGATATACATAATAGAACAATGGCGACCCGGATGGGGCTCGAACCCACGACCTCTAGCGTGACAGGCTAGCGCTCTAACCGACTGAGCTACCGGGCCATCAGCAGACTGCTTTATTATCATACACGATAAAGGCCTGTTTGTCAACCCCTTTTTTGAAAAAAATGTTGGAAAATCTGGTGGGGGCGTCCATCCCGCTTTGCACTAACATTACCATGATGCTGAACGATTATGCATACGCAACATTCGCTTTCGCAAAGTCTGAAATGGAAAGGCTGATTGCAGCATAGCCGCAGACAGATTTATTACTTCTTTTACTACCATTGAAAGGGACAAGCTAAAAGGTTATGAGGGCATATAGGAATTTCTAAAGAGATAATCTAAATTCACCAATAATTTTCCATTTCAAAGGAAAAGCTCGCACGGGCGGGATACTTTGGCTTCCCAGCCCATTGCGAGCTATACTCACGAATGAAAAGATTTGCCGTATTCACCCACCCAGCCCGCCGTGCTTTTGGCGGGCTGGGCAGAGTGCAGCAGCGAAAATCGCTGCACCATTCCCCGCCGCAGCGGAGAAAGGGAGTCCAGAGGGACAAGTCCCTCTGGCGCTGTCCGCGCACGACCGCCCGCCGCGCAGGCGAACCGAGAGGCAAACTTTAACGTGCACGAGTATAATTTATAAAAGCACTCATGCGGTTGAAGCGCCGTGTACCGGGCGGTACGCACGGTGGTGTGGGAGGCCGGCAGGCCAACGATTCGCTCGCCTCTTACCTGGTTTAAGTTTTTTTAATAAACTGCGTCCGGCATTTGGGACAGGAAATATTGATTTTTCCCTTTCCCCTTGGCACACGCAGTGTCATGCCGCAGTTGGGACAGGAAAAATAACGGTGTGTTTTCCGGTCATGAAAGCGCTGTTTCATACTGCCAAGCCATTTTCGCACAGGCTGTGAAGCAGTTAAAAATTTCTGGTTCTCCTGATACCGTGCGGAGATGTTCCGGGAAAAAACCCGGAAATAACAGGCCAGCAGCACGGCAATCGATAACAGGTCAAGCAGCCCTATACGTAAAAGCCTGGCCAGTACCATCAGCACTAGGCAGAGTGCCAGCATCGTATTGCTCAGTGCGTCAATACCGTAGCGCCCGTACATCAGCCGCTGAAAAAAGTTTCTCATAAAAATGTCATTCCAATCTAAAGAAATACCGGTAGGAACAGCACCTACTCATAATCACACAAAAACAGGCACGGGCCGGAGGCTGATAAACGTTTCGCCCGCCTTTTCAAAGGCGGCGGGAGTCCAGAGGGCAGGGCCCTTTGGACGCATCCGCAGAGGCGGAATCCCCGACCGCAGCAGCATCCTCCTCCGCAGAAGCATCCCCGGCAGCGGCGTACAGCAGTGCGAGGACTTCTTCGCGTCCGTCGCCTTTTTCCGCAGAAAAGGGGATGACAGGGCAGGTCTCAGGCAAAAGGAGCGATTCACGGATACGCAGCAGGTTGGGCTCGCGTTCACTTTTGCGGATTTTGTCCAGCTTGTTCGCAATGACTGCAAACGGAACGCCTGACTGCAAGAACCAGTGCGACATGATCCGGTCGTCTGCGGTCGGTGCATGGCGGATATCCACGATTTGTATGCCTAACGTCATCAGCTGCTGTGCAAAATATGTGTCCATCAGCCGTCCCCAGCGTTCGCGTTCTGCCTTGGAAACACGCGCATAGCCGTAACCCGGAAGGTCAACCAAATAAATTGTGTCATCAATACAAAAATAATTGATGTGGATCGTTTTTCCCGGCTGCGCGCTTACACGCGCAAAGGAACGCCGGTTCAAAAGCCGGTTGATGACCGATGATTTCCCTACATTCGATTTGCCTGCAAATACGATCTGCGGCTTGCCGTCCTGCGGGAAATCCGCCGTCCCGACCGCAGAGCGGAGAAATTCCGCCTTGTGCAAATTCAGCATAAATAGTCTCCCTTCTCCGGCCGGAACGCCTGACGCTTTGCCTCTTACTGAATAGAAATCCGCTTGTTTTCCTCCGGTTTCGGCGGAATGTTCGCACCTGCGCGCGGCTCATCGGCTGCAACGAAACGCGGCGGGTTGCGGTGCGCCAAATCAAGCGCTGTTTCCATGACCAGGTCCATATGCTCCGCAGGCACGAAACGGAGATTCTCCCGCACGACCGGTTCAATTTCGTTCAGGTCGGGCTTGTTCTCATAGGGGATAATCACCGTGTGCATCCCTGCGCGGAAAGCTGCCATTGTTTTTTCCTTGAGGCCGCCAATCGCCAGCACACGGCCGCGCAGCGTGACTTCACCGGTCATTGCAACATCGTGCCGCACCGGCGCACCGGTCAGTGCGGAAATGATTGCGGTTGCCATGGTAACACCCGCAGAAGGGCCGTCCTTGGGGATTGCCGCTTCCGGGAAGTGGATGTGTAAATCGACATTTTTGTAAAACATGGGGTCGATTTCGAGTTCTTTCGCGCGTGAACGCACAAAGGTAACTGCCGCCTTAGCCGATTCCTGCATTACATTGCCAAGGTTGCCTGTAATTTCGATCTTGCCGGAGCCTTGTACTGCGGCGACTTCCACTTGAAGCATTTCGCCGCCTACGCTCGTCCATGCAAGGCCGTTTACGATACCGACCTCGTCATGCTTTCCGTATTGATCTTTTTTATACCGTTTTACGCCGAGAAGATCTTCCAGATTTTTTGCTGTTACGGACAGCCGCTTGCCTTCGCCGTCGGCAATCAGCTTTGCGGCCTTGCGGCACAGCTTGGCGAGCACTTGTTCCAGCCTGCGGACACCGGCTTCGCGGGTGTAACCGGTAATCACCTCACGCAGCATGGAATCTGAAATAGAAAGGTTGGTTTTTGCCAGGCCGTGCTTTTTCAGCTGCTTGGGCAGCAGGTGGCGCTTGGCGATTTGGAGCTTTTCCTCCTCGGTATACGATGACAGCTCGATCACCTCCATGCGGTCGAGCAGCGGGCGCGGGACCGTGCCCAAATCGTTCGCCGTTGTTACAAACAGGACGTTGGAGAGGTCAAACGGCAGTTCGATGTAATGGTCACGGAAAGCGATATTCTGTTCGGTGTCCAGCACTTCAAGCATGGCGGAAGCGGGGTCGCCGCGGAAATCGTTGCCCATTTTGTCAATTTCGTCAAGCAGGAGGAGCGGGTTCTGGGTGCCGGCCTGGCGGAGGCCGGCCATAATGCGCCCGGGCATGGAGCCGATGTAGGTTTTGCGGTGGCCGCGGATATCTGCTTCATCGCGAACGCCGCCCAGTGAGATACGGGCATATTTGCGGCCCATTGCTTCGGCGACTGAGCGGGCAATGGATGTTTTGCCAACGCCTGGCGGGCCGACGAGGCACAGGACCTGACCTTTGACTTCGGGCGCGAGGGCCTTGACGGCCAGGAATTCAAGAATACGTTCTTTCACCTTGTCGAGACCGTAGTGGTCGTGGTCGAGCACTTTTTTTGCGCGGACGAGATCCGCTTTATCCTTGGTGGAATGGTTCCAGGGCAGTTCAAGTACGGTTTCAAGGTATGTACGGACTACACCGGCTTCTGCGGACATACTGCTCATTTTTTCAAGGCGGTCTACTTCTTTGTGAAGGCGTTCGGAGGCTTCTTCGGGCAGTTCCATCGTGTCGATGCGGTCGCGGTATTCGGCGCATTCTGCGACGACGTCCTGCTCGCCGAGTTCGGTTTGGATGACTTTGATTTGTTCGCGCAGATAGTATTCACGCTGATTCTTGTCGAGCTGGTTTTTGAGCTGATCCTGAATATCGCTTTCGATGCGGAGGATTTCGTTTTCATCGCTGAGCAGGCGGACCACCATCATCAGGCGGCGGACGACGTTCAGCTCCTCCAGGATTTCCTGTTTGACGTCAAAATCGACGTTGATATTTTGGACGATGAAGTCAGCGAGATAGCCGGGGCGGCCGCCTTCGGCGACGGCCATGATGACGTCGTTGGAGAGGCGTGGTGCCAGGTCGGCGTATTGTTCAAAGTGTTCCTGAACGGTGCGGACGAGTGCTTGTATGCGGCGGGTGGCGGTGGTAGTTTCCTGGTCTTCGAGCAGTTCTATGCGGGCGAACAGGCAGTTGTCGCCGGACTCGATGAATTCGAGGGCGCGGGCGCGCATCTGACCTTCTACGAGGACGCGGATGTTGTCCCCGGGCATACGGAGGATTTGTTTTACTTTGCAGACGGTGCCGACCTCATAGAGGCCGCTGGACTCGGGGATATCTGTTTTAAGGTCTTTTTGAGCGGTTAAGAAAATCATTTGGCCGTCCTTCATGGCAGACTCGAGCGCCTTAATGGACATTACGCGGCCCACATCGAAATGGATGAGCATTTCGGGGAAGGCGGTTAGTCCGCGCAGGGGGAGGACGGGCAGCTGACGAATGGATGTTTCCATAGATTCAACTCCTAAAATCGTTAGGAACCGTGCAGAAATAATAGGGGGTGGCTGCGAGGTGTGCGGGCCACGGACGCAAATTATTCCGGTACAGTCCCTTAGCGGATGCGGCGGGGGCGGACGGGGCGGTATACCCTGTTTCCGCGCCGCGATGGATATGAAAACAGTATAGTATATTTCGGCCTTTTTTGCAAGCGGTAAGGTATGGCTTTTCAGGGGAAACCCGCAAAATCGGCGGAAGGGACAGCCCGCGATTGAAAAAACCGCTCCCTTTCGTCCACCTTGCCAAAGTGCTGTCTGCGCTCCTCGCCGGAGGGGCCGCCTGTGCGGCGGGCACTCCTCGCCGGAGGGGCCGCCTATGCGGCGGGCACTCCTCGCCGGAGAGGCCGCCTCCGCGGCGGGCGCCAGAGGGCCCTGCCCTCTGG
>CAJUSB010000008.1:0-23382 GCA_910589115.1 uncultured Clostridia bacterium
CTCATATTTCACGCGAATTTTAGACTGATAACTGTTTTTCAGCAAGCCCTATATATGGCTCTGACAGGGTCTGCTTTGTATGTGGACTGAATAAACTCGCCCCCGACCTTGCCGCCGCGGTCAGCCGCACACGCGGGACTGCCGCTCCCAAAAATGCACAGCGTTTGAAAATAAATACCCCCTGTGCCGCCGACGGAAAATGCCACGACTGCCGTTCCCCGGAACGTATCTGCCGTGCGCTGACCATATTGCTTGCACCCTCGACTGGTGTCGCGCATACCGAAATCATCCTGATCGGTCAAGTGCTGGGTTATTAATAATTCAGATAAATCAGGCCTGTTTGAAGGCTGGCCGTATATTGCCAGCCTTCAAACAGGCCTATTATATTCACACAAAAGGATTTGCCGCAGCCATCCCCCTTCTTCCCGCCGTCCTTTTGGCGGGAAGAAGCAGCACGCATAAACGGCAGTGACGCACCCCTCCCCGCCGCAGCGGAGGAAGGGAGTCCAGAGGGACAAGTCCCTCTGGCGCCGTCTGCGTAAGACCGCTGTCCGCGCAGGACCGCCCGCCGCGCAGGCGAATCAAACAGCACCTTCCCACACTAACGGGTATTATAACCGGATGCGAAATGATGTTTTCAGGTCTTGGTCTGACTGCACGTGATATGCCGGTTCTACATCCGTGCCCCAACTGTCAATTCCCCCAACGCCGCGCATTGCACCGCAGACTGTTATAACAGTCCGTACCGGCAGGGGAAGCTCTTCCCTGTGTGCTGCCTGTTCCAGCTGCTGCGGCGTGTACGGCAACGCAGAAAATGCAAACGGAACGTCTGCCATCTCCATCGCCAGCGCAGCGCCATCCCTGCACCGGAAACAGACCGCCCGGGTGTCCATGTGACACCCGCATTCCTGCGGGACAAGATAGCCCGGCAGATGCGGGATTTCTTGATGCCAGCCAAATCGCCCACCCCTTTTGCGATCCGGGTAGGTCTCGCCGGACAAGCCAAGCCAGTTTACAGATGCAACCGGTTCCGGCACTGCAAACCGCACCCCAAATAACGGCAGCTCCGGACGGCCTGCCCCACCGTGATACTGTGCAGTTACTGTCAGCCAGCCTGACCGTGTCACCCTATAAGTGATATCGGTGCGCAGCCCCGGCAGGGCTGCCGCCGTATAGGTATAGCAGACCGATACCTCATTGCTGCTTTCCGATTTGATTTCAAAGCCGGTGCTTTGCTGCCAGAGGTCAGCTGCGGCCCAAACCGAGCTGCTCGCTGCAAATCCGTTTCCAATATCATTTTCCGTCGGTGCACGCCAATAAGCCGGGCGCGGCGCACGCCAGAACCATTCACGGCCGCCACTGCGTAAAGATATCGGCCCCCCCTCCGGCAAAGAAAACAAAATCTCGAAATCTTCTCCTCGTACCCCCAGCGCGCCATCTCCATGTGTAACGCGCAAAGGCGTCTGCTTCTCTCCATAAGCCGGGAGTATGGCTGCCGCCTCTGCTGCACGGTTGGCAGCATCCCATTTCTCACGTGCCTCGGCCCCCGCGTACCAATATCGGACCTCCTGCATTGCTGGCTTTTCTGTTCCGTCAGCAGATACAATCCCATTGCCGCTGAATGCATAATCCGTTTGACGTTCATTAAAATCTCCGCCGTAGCCTAACACCCGCTGCCCGTTCGGGTTGGTCTTCCAAAGTGCCTGATCCATGTAGTCCCAGATAAAGCCGCCCTGATACTGCGGAAATTCTTCGCCAAGCCGAATATAACTCTCCATGCCTCCCAGCGAATTCCCCATATTGTGCATGTATTCGCACAGCAGGAACGGCTTTTCCGGATTTCCCTGTAAATATGCGCGGATATCCTCCGGTGGAGCATACATACGGCTCTCAACATCAGAACATTGGTCAAACGCACGGTTATGAAACACACCCTCATAATGCACCAGCCGCCCCGGGTCGTTTTCACGGAAAAATGCAGCGACTGCAAGAATATCTTCCCCGGCATAGGATTCATTGCCGCAAGACCAAAACAAAATTGAAACATGATTTTTATCCCGTTCAAACATGGATCTTGCACGGTCCAAAACACAGTCTTTCCACTCCGGCAGGCTCCCCGGAACGTTCCAGCTCGGTTCTACCTTCCCGAGTTTTTGCCATGAACCGTGGCTTTCCAGATTGGTCTCATCCATCATATAAATCCCGTTTTGGTCACACAAACTGTACCACTGGGATTGATTCGGATAATGACAGGTGCGGACAGCATTGATATGATTCCGGTGAAAAACCTGTATGGCCGCCTCCATATCCTCGCACCCAATCGAACGGCCCTTTGCAGGATTCCATTCATGACGGTTAACACCATTCAGCAGTAGCCGTTCCCCGTTAAAAAGCATAATGCCTCCGCGCAGCTCAAACCGGCGGAATCCCGTTTGATATGGGACAACCTCCGAAATCTTCCCGTCTGCTGTGCGCAAAGTCAAAATGATATCATAAAGCGTCGGGCTTTCATGGCTCCACGCATACACATGCGGAAATGTCAGCTGCTGGCTGAAAAAATATCCGTCCTTCTGCCGCAGCACAAGTATATCATCAAACAGCACGCCCTGCCGCTGATGCCGGATGCTGCATTGCACGGTGGCACCCTCGGTTTGCCCTTCCAGCCGGAGACGGACTGTCAATGTACCAGAATGGTTATCCTCGGCCAAAGCCGTTTGCAGCCAAAGGTCCTCTAAATGAAGGGGCGGTTTTGCATATAAAAATACCGGGCGGAAAATCCCGCTGAATCGGAAAAAATCCTGATCCTCAAGCCACGCCGCGCTGCTGTGCTGATAAACCTCAACACAAAGCCGGTTCCCCTTTTCCCGAAGATACGGTGTAAGATCGAATTCTGAAGGTGTAAAGCTGTCTTCTGCATAGCCGACAAATTGACCGTTCAGCCAAACAAAAAATGCCTGCTCCACCCCCTGGAAGCTGATACAGACAGTTTTCCCGCGCAGGCCCGGCGCAAGGTCAAAGCAGCGGACATAACTGCCAACCGAAGTCTCTTCCCAGTCAATTTCAGGGGGACGAAGCTCGGTATGTCCATCCCATGGATACAATGTATTGATGTACTGAATCTGCCCGTATCCCGCTAATTCAAAATGCCCCGGTACCGGAATTGTATGGAATGACGCATCATCATAACCATCCTGCCAAAAATCAGCAGGACGCGTATCTGGATTTCTGCTCCAAGCAAATTTCCACAGCCCATCCAGCTCCTGATAAAGGGATCGCTTCCCCTCGGCGAATTCTTCCTCTGAAAGATAGCATATGTGGTCAGAATGTGCGTCCAAACGATTTATTTGGAATACTGTGGGATCGGTCAGCCATTGCAGTTCAGCTTGCATGATAACATTCTCCTTATCTCTCTGTTTGAAAACAGCCCATATATCAGGAGCCTCGATTTCCGCTGCAAACGAGGTTCCTGATTTCTGGATTTCGTATCCGCTGGATATTTGATTTTATTGTATCATGTTCCGGTAATAAAGGAAAGAGTAAAATATTGTCGTATTGAATCGTATCTGATAAACGTCCCACCCCGGAAATGTGACCAAAATTTAGTCATCCCTAAGTTTTACATATTTCCCGCACGGCTACAAATACTACCACTATCACAAATGAAATACCGAGATTGGGAGGTTAATCAGATATGAAAGCAACTGGCATCGTCAGAAGAATTGACGATCTTGGACGTGTTGTTATACCAAAGGAGATCCGCCGCACGATGAGAATTCGGGAGGGCGACCCGTTAGAAATCTATACAGACCGTGACGGAGAGGTTATTTTCAAAAAGTATTCACCGATGGGCGAGCTTGGCACCTTTGTCGGAGAGCTCGCCGAAGCACTCAGCCGAACGGCTGGGCTCAGTGTGGCAATTTGTGACCGCGATGCTGTCATTGCTGCGGCCGGTGGTGCGAAAAAAGATATTTTTGAGAAGTCCATTTCCTCTGATCTTGAAAACCTGATGGAACAGCGTCATATTTATGAACATGACGGCTCAGATACAGGGATCAGTGTCTCCGGGAACGATCAATATCATGTGTTAGTTGCTGCACCGATTATTTCCGAGGGCGATGTAACCGGCTGCGTTACGTTCCTGTCCGACAGCGAGGACGCCCGGCCCACAGAAGTCGAATCTAAATTGAGTCAAACCGCGGCAAGCTTTCTTGCTCGCCATGTGACGATGTAAAAGTGTTTTTCAGCAGAGGAATGTAATTCTTATATGACGTCTGTGTGAGGGATAATGCTGTTTATTCCGTAAAATGGCATTATCGTTTCATTCCCGGCAGGTAGTTGAGTAGACGGCAGGTGATTCATTCATCTGCCGTCCTTTCACGTCACACAGGGCAGCAAACCGTATGCATTGATTCCCCAGTTTATGTGTTGGCAAATTGGATTCATAAAATGTGTAGCAAATTCCACCCAAAATGTCCTTTGAAATATTTTACGGTTTTTCATTGAGTAGGAGGCAGGCGATTCATTCGCCTGCCTCCTACTCAATCTCAATCGCCGAATCGTTGAAAGCACTTCCACATTTGTAACCTGGATCATCCTCTTCTTTTTTGCCTTCCCATGAATCAACAATTTACCCGACAAATATATGTTGCAATCCCCCAAAAAACTCTTGGAAAAATAAGTGAAATATGATATAATAAACAAAACAGACAGTCTGCCTGCCTGCAATAACTGAGAATGGAGTGACCAGAAATGAAAAACAATAGCGCTCCCGCCGCCGGCAAAGGGAAGAAAGGCCGACGAATCGGTCAAAAAGTCGGCAACATGGTATCAATCATGATGGCGGTTTCCACCTTTGCAGTTGTATCCATATGTGTATTTATGTTCTATTCTCTCGTTATGGAATCGCTGGAGGAACAGTGCATTGACGGCACTAACATACTGGCCTATGAACTAAGCCGTACATCCAAGGATGATGACCTGACGGAGATACTTGACGGCCTGAAAGACTATACAGGTATGGAATTTACAATTTTTGACGGGGATGTCCGTGCCTATACAACGATTGTACAAAATGGACAGCGGGCGGTAGGGACCAAGCTGGCGGATAATATATCGTCTATTGTACTTGGTCAGGGAGAGCCTTTTTTAGGTCACGCTGAGATTCTCGGTGTAAACCATGTTTGTGCCTATGAACCGATGAAGAACGAAAGCGGGAAAGTGGTAGGGGTGCTGTTTTCCGGGATTTCTTCTGTTTACACGATGCGCAGGGTTTACTATGTAATTGCCCTGGCCGCCCTGGCCGCCCTGCTTGCGATTGTAATATGTATCCTGATTTTGTCCTCTTATTTGAAAAAGCAGGTATCCTCCCCGCTGCGGGAGATTACGCAGACAGCCATGCAGCTGGCGAGGGGAGATCTGGGCCTTTCCGGCTGCAAGGCGGTCAGCTTTGGCACGGGGAATCACTCCGACGACGAGATCGGTACACTTAATAAAGCCTTTGAGAATACAGTTTTGCAGCTGGGGGCATATATTGGTGAAATTACAGAGATATTAGGAGGTATTTCCAGCGGGGATTTGACGGTTCATACGGAGCAGGAGTATACTGGCGATTTTGTATCAATCAAAACTTCTCTGGACAGTATCATTGCAAAGCTGAACAAAACGCTTGGCCGGATTGCAGAAAGTGCCAGCCAAGTGTCCGCTGGGGCAGAACAGGTATCCAGCAGTGCGCAGGCGCTGGCACAGGGGGCTACGGAACAGGCCAGTGCAATAGAGGAGCTGTCTGCTACGATTACCGATATCTCCAATAGTGCAAAAACAACTGCCGCCACTGCGGAGGAGACCGGACAGTCTGTTGAAGAGTCCAGCTCGCAAATGGATGTCAGTGTCGGATATGTGAAAGAACTCAATATAGCTATGGAGCGGATCTCTGCATCTTCTGTAGAAATCGGTAAAATTATAGCCACAATCGAAAATATTGCATTCCAGACGAACATCCTGGCATTGAATGCTGCGGTAGAGGCTGCACGGGCCGGCACCGCAGGCAAGGGCTTCGCTGTAGTCGCGAATGAAGTGCGCAGCCTATCCGCAAAGTCTGACGAAGCAGCCAAAGCAACCAAGACATTGATCGAGGATTCGATCAATGCGGTCCGTGCCGGTCAGGAGGCTGCGGAAAAGGTCAGCGTATCCCTGGATCAGACCAGCAAGGTGTCCGGCGATGTCGCTATAAAGATGGCTGAAATGGTAGAGGCTGTAGGCGAACAAACGACCTCCATCCTCCAGGTAACAGATGGCATTGACCAGATTTCCGCTGTGGTACAGACCAATTCTGCCACCAGTGAAGAATGCGCCGCTGCCAGTGAAGAGTTATCCTCGCAGGCCAGCCTGCTCAAACAGCTGCTCAGCACATTCCATTTGAAGTATTGATAACCGCAAATTTGATTCATATAAACAGAAATAAGGATTTCTGCCTTTCGCAGAAGTCCTTATATCGTCACTACCGGAGGATGGAGGCAGCATAACTGCTGCGTTGTACAGCAGCCGTGCGAAACCGGGGAAGCCTTCATCCAGTATTTGAGGAGCATATATGGAAGAGCAAATTCTTTCCAACGCCTATCCATTTTGGGGCAGGCTGTCTGATGAAGAAAAAACGAATATTCTGCGGGGCTGTGTTACCGTTTCATACGAAAAAGGGATGCAGGTGCATCGTTCCGATATGGGCTGTAAGGGCGCTGTGCTGGTGCTCGCCGGGGTGCTGCGTGTCTACATTGTTTCTGATGAAGGGCGTGAGGTGACGCTGTTCCGCATTCATGAGGGGGAAAGTTGTGTGCTTTCCGCCTCTTGCCTGCTGGACGCGATTCAGTTTGATGTTTTGATCGAGGCCGCAGAGGCGGTACAGTCCCTTGTCATTCCGGTGAGTGTCCTGCATCCCATCATGGAGAATAATCCTTATGTCGGTTATTATCTCTACAAACAGGTGACCGAGCGTTTCTCCGACGTGATGTGGATGATGCAGCAGATTTTATTTATGGGGGCGGATCGCCGGGTAGCGATTTTCCTTTGGGATGAGCTCGTGCGGGCAGGCCGGCCGGTCCTCAGCATGACGCATGATGAGATTGCCCGGAATATCGGCAGTGCCAGGGAGGTTGTTTCAAAGGTCATGAAATATATGGCAGAAGAAGGCATTGTTTCCCTCCGGCGCGGACGGGTCGAAATACTGGACAAGGGAAAATTACAGAAGCTCCTCTGAAGATACCGGAATGTGACCCGGTTACATACACCACCTTTCCTTTCTGATAGAATAAAGCTGTCAAAAAGAAAAAAGGTGGTGTTTTCATTGAAAGCAGCAATTACATTAAATCCGGATACCGAGGTAGTCAAAACCGTTCGGGAGGGCCTGCAGCGTACCGGAGGCTACTGCCCGTGCCGCCTGGAGCGGACGGAGGCCAACCGTTGTATGTGCCAGGAATTTCGAGAGCAAATGGCCGATCCCGCTTATGAGGGATACTGCCACTGTATGCTCTATTACAAATCATATCCAAAGGAAGGAGAAACGTTATGAAAAAGGTAAATAGCAAGGATTTTGAGCAGGAGGTCCTTCAATCGGCGCTTCCTGTACTGGTTGATTTTTACGCTGACTGGTGCGGCCCATGCCGGATGCTTGGACCAATCATCCATCAGCTGGCAGAGGAATATGAAGGAAAGATCAAGGTGGTGCAGGTGAATGTGGACCAGTCCCCCGACCTTGCTGCTGCTTTTCGCGTGGCGAGTATTCCGACTCTGCTGTTTTTCCGCGGCGGACAGATAAAAGGCTCTTATACCGGCTTTTGTGAAAAAGAAGATTTGGAACAGAAACTGCATACATGGGAGGCACTCTAAATGGCATCCAAACGATACGCGGAAGCCGACCGTACCGTCTGTGTAGCCTGCGGCACCTGTGAATCAGTTTGTCCGAAGCGTGCAGCTGCTGTTGTAAAAGGACGCTGGGCAGAGATTGACCGCAGCCTCTGTGTAGGCTGCGGCCTGTGCGCAAAAGCATGCCCCGCCAACTGTATTAAACTGACGGAAAGGTCGGATCTATCTTGAAAAAGCATTGGTATGACTATTTATGGATCTGGACGATTATTTATTTTGCACTTGGCTTTTTTAACATCCTGTTTGCGTGGCTGGGGATGATCGATTTCCTGCTGCCGCTGGGGTTTGCCCTGTTTGGCGGGAACAAATGGTTCTGCAATCATTTGTGCGGGCGTGGGCAGTTATGTATGAAGCTCGGCAGCGGGCTGAAATGCTCCCGGAACCAACCCACGCCAGCGTGGATGTATTCAAAATGGTTTCGATATGGCTTCCTTGCCTTTTTCCTGACCATGTTCGGGAATATGTTGTTTCAGACCTGGCTGGTCGGTGCGGGCGTCTCGTCCCTGCGGGAAGCAGTCAAACTTTTCTGGACTTTCCGCGTGCCGTGGGGCTGGGCCTATACGCCGGGCCTTGTACCGGACTGGATTGCACAATTCAGCTTTGGCTTTTACAGCCTGATGCTGACCTCTCTTTTGCTTGGGTTGATTGTAATGGTACTCTATAAGCCGCGGACCTGGTGTGCTTTCTGTCCGATGGGGACTATGACACAGCTGGTTTGCAAATGGGAACACCGGTGAAAAGCCTCGTGGATACTGGAAGTTTTCGTTTCGTCCGCCTGCGCGGCGGGCGGTCTTGCGCAGACAGCGCCAGAGGGACTTGTCCCTCTGGACTCCCTTCCATCGCCTGCGGGCGGGACGAAGGAACAGCTGCGGCAAATTTCTCTGCACGCAAGATTAAAGTTGAAATAAATTCAATACACGCAATAAGAGACCCGCTCCATCGGTTAGTGGAGCGGGTCTCTTATTGCATGTTTATTCGATTTCTAAAATCCTCTTTATGCTGCTGGTTCGGTTTCATCGGTTTCAGGTGTTTCCGCTTCATCCGTCGCTGCATCGGCGGAATCATCAGCGGCCGTACTCGGAAGATAATCCTGCACAGTGTTCAGGTCAATCGCCTGATAAAGCTCATCGTTACGGACAACCTCCATTGCCGCAGCGCGGTCGCTGAGCAGGTCATCCAGAGAATATGCTTCCATATATCCAGCAAAACTAGCACGGTTTTGTTTGACGTACGCTTCATCAAATGGCAGACGCTGGATAATATGCCATCCGAAATCGCTGCGTATTGGATCGGAAATTCCGCCCTCGGCAAGTGCTGCTGTTCCCTGATAAAATTCATCAACCATATCGCCTTCCTTAAAGGCATAACCTTCCGGCTGGCTGATCATCCCTGGATCTTCGCCGTATTCCATAATCAGGCCGTCAAAGCTCTCGCCCGCCTGTGCACGCTGTGCAACTTCCTGCGCAATCGCTTCCGCATTTTCTGTTTCATCTGAAATCAAAACGTGCTTCGCACGGAGGTAATTCTCCTGCATATATGTGCTGATCTGATCCAGCGGGGTCTGGTACTGTCCGCCATCACCGAACAGCACTTCATTCAGCCGCCCATAAATGTATGAACAGTATAGCCGGTTGTCAAACATGGTCTCACTCATGCCAATGTTATTCAGCTGCTCCTGAAAGCCCTCTTCTCCACCAAGCGAATCAATCGCTTCCTGCTTCATGGACAGCGCTTCGTCAATCTGTGCACGAGTAAGATGAATGTTATGCTGATCAATCAGCCCAAGCGCGGCCTGTCGTGAAGTCAATTCCTCATCAACGGAACCGCGTACCTGCTCCAAAAATTCCTCTTCCGACCAGACACTCGCCCAATTCATCCCCAATGAGGCCAGCATATTATTCCACGCGTTGGCATAATCAATAAAATAAAAGGCATATTCCTCCGCCGTAATCGGATTGCCGTCAATCGTCATTACAGTGCCTTTATCAGAGGATGCCACCGGTGTATAATGCAATACACCAATGGTGCTCGCAGGGAAAATCATTGGCAGCCCGCGCACTGCGCACAGGGAAACCGCACACATCAGTACCATAGCAGCCAATCGTTTGTAAAAATGGGGCATCTTTTGTCTCTCCTATCATATTTTTACTACCTTGTTTGAAAATTGTCCGCACACCCGGCAACGGTTTTTTCCGCCATGCTGCATTAAAAATCCTTGAAATACGCAAGGATTCCTACAAAATTTTTACCTTATCTGGCGAAAATTTCGCTCGCCGCCGGTCTCCGGACAGGTCTATTGTTTTCCAAATCAAACAGCTTGTCTGCTATTATATCACGGAACGATACAGACCGCAACCATCTTCACAAAAATATCACAGGAAAAACATCCGATTTCCAAAGCAAATACTCATGTTATCAAAATCCCGCCTGCACAAGCGTCCGCGGATCAACCCCATGCACCTGCTTGAGCTCAAGCAGAGGGCTATATGCCAAGTCATGCGGCGTCACGATCCGCCCCCCGGTGCTGTCAAGGTCATAACCGAACGCGCGGTAAGCCTCCCAAACCAGATGCGCACAGTGCGTCGTGGTCGGCACATCCTCTGGATGTTTGGGCGAAAACACCCCTACCGTCAGCCCATATGGGACGCCGCAAAGCCGTTCAACTGCTGTTTCCGCAATTTGTCCGCGCTCCTTTTCACCCGCGTCGCGCAGACGAAATACCAACACGGCCGGATAAGTCTCCCACTTGTGCACGCTTTGCAGGCAGGACGCCTGTCCAAGCACCACCGACTCCAGCGTCACCCCCTGTGCAGCATCCACAACCAGCGCCGCATGTCCATTACGCCAACCATATGCATGGGAACAAGGCGTAACCAGGATATCCCCATCTTCCAGCGCGGCAAGCCGCGTCCCCTGCACCGTATGCTCTTCAGCAGAAACCGGGCTGTTCGGCGTGCATATAATCGGCGGCACTGCAAAAAATGTCTCCTGCAACGCTAAAATCTCTTCCGTCATACCGCCTGCACGCAGCGTATCAACAGCAAACGCCCCCAATCCCGTTTGCAGCAGCAGCGTTTTATAATCCGCCTCCGAAAGTTCCTTTTTCGCAAGGATATTCGTAAGGTCCTGCTTTTCATAGTCCGGCGTCCAGTGTGCGCCCGGTTCGGCTGCTGCCGCCCATAACTTCAGTGAGCCAAAAAGAAGTACGGCAGCCGCAGCTGCCGCACCCCATTTCCATGCGCTTCTGTGCATCCATCCACCGCCCTTCCCTCTTATTCTTTCAGAAAGAGGGTGGATTTATACTGTTTTCATCCATCTCTATTTGCCCTTATCCAACAACATCTGCCAAAGGGCACCGCCCCGACCGCTGTCCTTGTGGCGGGCAGGGCAGCACGCATTCTCCACAATAACCGCACCCATTCCCCGCCGCAGCGGGAATAAAATTTTTACTCGATTTTCGAGCACGCCGCCGCTTGAACTCGCCGCCTTTTAATGCGCCCAACGGGCGCATTAAAAGGCGGCGACTCGTCAAAAAAATCGCGGGTGCAGGGCCGTCCGAAAATCTGAGCAGATAATCTTCAGTTCTGCATTTGCGCGCGCTGGCCAAGGGTCGTGCCGGAAAACGCACGCTGCAAGGCAGGCAGCAGCGCCATTGCTACAGTAACTGCAATCAGCATATTCGGTACGCTGGCGACGAATTTCATAGTGTTTGCGGTGATCGCCGGTATCAATGCACTTCCGCCAAACATCAGTACCAGAATGTTTTTTGCCGCGTAAAAAATGCTGGAAAATACCGCCGATACCACGCACGCGAACAGATTGCGGCCCCATCTTTTCGCATTTGTACCGCCTGCGTGCGCAATCGCACCGCAAATGTATGCCATCAGGAAAAATCGTACAAAAGTAAGCCACGCTTCCGGTACATATTCCGGCGTCATCAGGTCAAAAATCATCGAGCCGAACCCCGCCGCTAGCCCACCGCGCCAACTGCCCAGCAACAGCCCGGACAATAAAATAAACGCATTCGCCAACTTAATCATGACCGTGCCGGTAGGCGTTGGGACCCTGATCGACAAGAACATCGTGACAACAAACACAACCGCTGCCATCAGTCCGATTGCCACCATATCATATAATGAAATTCTTTTGTGATTTACGGGTACAGCCTCGCCTGGCTCCGGAATATTTTCCGCAGGCCTTACCTCCACTACCTCCGCTTCCACTGCCAAGGCCGGGATGATTTCCGCAGACCTTACCTCCGCTTCCACAGACGATGGTTGATCAGGCGTTTCATTTGTCAGAATGTCTTCATTTCTTGGTTCCATTGTGCGTTCCTCCCTTTGCTGTAGGCCTGTTCTCCAAAACAATTCGGACAATATGCCGTTTGTTTCTGTCCAGGCTCTGTTTCGTCCTGTCCATATCATACCCTTTTTTTGACCCTTTTCAAAGTGCCAATTTCAGCATATTTTATAAGGCCAGAATATTTTTATCTCCGCACGCACAAGCTAGCCCAAAAAAGAGGGAGGCATCTGCAATATGAACCTGACAAAAAGTGAATATGAACGATTATACCAGAAAAAATCGCCTGATTCCCCACTCTGGAAAGATATGCTGTGGGCAGGCCTGATTGGCGGCGCAATCTGCACGGTCGGACAGCTCGTCTCAAATTTTTATAAGGGACGCGGCCTGGATACCGATGGCGCCGCAGCCGCAACCGCGATTACCATGGTCTTTCTCGGCGCATTGCTGACCGGGCTGCATCTGTATGACAAACTGGCCAAGCACGCCGGAGCCGGGACAATCGTCCCCATTACCGGCTTTGCAAACGCAATCGTATCCCCAGCAATGGAATTCAAAAGTGAAGGCCTTGTGCTCGGCATGGCTGCCAAGCTGTTCGTGATCGCCGGGCCGGTTCTGGTATACGGTATATCAGCAAGTGTTATTTACGGCCTGCTGCTGTTCTGGATGGGAGGCTGAAACAATGGCAAAACGACTGGGAAAACGTACCATTGCTTTCCAGCAGCCGCCGGCGATCATGGCTTCGGCTGCCATCGTTGGCGAAAAAGAAGGGCAGGGGCCGCTCGGACAGTTCTTTGACGTAGTCTCGCAGGACAGTCACTTCGGCCAAAAAAGCTGGGAACTCGCAGAAAGCGAAATGCAAAAACAGACCATTGCACTTGCCGTCGAAAAGGCCGGGTTACAAATGACTGACCTGGACTGCATCCTCGCAGGCGATTTGCTGAATCAATGCATCGGCTCCTCCCTGGCCTCCGTGGAAGCCCATCTGCCCTATTTGGGGCTGTACGGCGCATGTTCTACCATGGCGCAGGGACTGGCACTCGGCGCAGCCCTGATTGACGGCGGCGCGATCCGAAAAGCAGCTGCTGCCGCTTCTTCTCATTTCTGTTCGGCAGAACGGCAGTACCGTTTTCCGCTGGCATACGGCGGACAGCGCCCGCCTACGGCACAATGGACGGCTACGGCAGCAGGCGCAGCCATATTAGCGAAAGGCGGTTCAAAAATACGCATTACCCATGCAATTTTTGGCGAAATGGTGGATATGGGTGTGAAAGATGCAAATAATATGGGCTCGGCAATGGCGCCATCCGCCTGCGACACGCTGGAGCATCTATTCGAGGACACGCACACGCAGCCAACCGATTACGACCGCATTCTGACCGGGGATTTGGCGGCGGTCGGCGCTGACCTGCTCGTCACACTGCTCCGTAAAGACGGAATTGATATTACGCCTGTATATTCTGACTGCGGCTCACTGCTGTACGGCAGCGAACAAGACACCCATGCAGGCGGTTCCGGCTGTGGCTGTTCGGCGGCGGTCGTGTGCGGGCATATCCTGCGCGACATGGAGCAGGGCACGCTGCACAAGGTAATCTTTGCGGGCACCGGCGCACTGATGAGCCCGACTTCCCTCCAGCAGGGACAGTCCATTGCAGGCATCTGCCACGCCGTTGTGCTGGAACGCGCGAACTAAAGCCGGGCTTGCGGCGGCTTTCCAGGGGACGCGGGGGACGCGCCTGCGCGGCGGGCGGTCCTGCGCGGACAGCGCAATTTTTTCGAGAAAAAATTGACTAAAAGCTTTATTTCCGCTGCGGCGGGGCTGGCAGCAAGGGTGCATGAACTGTAAAATTTTGTTTTTACGGATTTAAATTATAAAGAGGTGATTTTAAGATGGAGTATTTGAACGCATTTATAACCGGCGGCATTATTTGCGCATTATCACAAATTTTGATAGACAAAACAAAACTGACTCCAGCCCGCATACTGGTTTCCTACGTGGTGCTCGGCGTGATTTTGCAGGGCTTCGGGCTGTATCAGAATATAGTTGACTTTGGCGGTGCAGGCGCTACCGTACCTTTGCTCGGATTCGGCTATTCACTGGCGAAAGGTGCTGCTGCGGGTGTTGCCGAAAAAGGGCTTCTTGGCGCGTTTACCGGCGGTGTAAGCGGAGCAGCAGGCGGCATCGCAGCTGCAATCGTATTCGGCTGCTTATTTGCACTGCTTTCCAGACCGGCCGATAAATCGGGAAACTAAGTGAAAAAAATGGGAATTCCGGCACTTGACAAAACAGGCAGCATCAGGTATTCTGAAAGAGAAGCAGAATAAAAGGAGGAATTCCCTTTGCTGGAAATCGGAATAAAAGGAACATCTGAGCTGGTTGTAACCGAAAACCTGCTCGCAAACCAAGTTGGCAGCGGACTTGTCGCCGTATATGCCACCCCTATGATGATCGCAGGTATCGAGGGCACGGCTGCCGCGTCTGTTGCTGATGCGCTTGAGCCCGGTCAGACGACCGTAGGCTGTCATATGAACGTCAGTCATGTATCTGCCACCCCTGCTGGTATGAAGGTGCATTTTGAAACCGAATTGACGGCAGTTTCGTCAAATGGTAAAATGCTGACCTTTCGGGTTGCAGCCTACGACGAGGCCGGACTCATCGGTGAAGGTGAGCACCAGCGTGCGGTCGTTTGGAAAGAACGGTTTGAAGAAAAGGCGCAGGCAAAGCGCAAAGAGGCGTAAAATATATTTGAAAAGGCTGTCTCAAGATGATCCTTTGCAGATCAGATGAGGCAGCCTTCTTTTATGAAAATAAGGCATCAGACCGTAAAGTCCAAAGTTGAATTATACAATCCCGTCCGACATGAGACCCGGCGTATATGCCCATCCAGAAGGTCCGGAAACATTGGTTTTCCCTACGCAATTTCTGGGAAATCCCTTAAAAGTGCAGTAATCCGTGCAGCCCCTCTTCCATCTACAAGTTTTTGCAGGCGGTCAGACTGTTCCTGACGCTGCCCCTGGTCAGATTTCAGATCAATAATTGCTTTCACTATTTTCTCCATTGTCTGCGTCCAGTCCGCGCGTATATCCCCCACCGCATACATCCCAGCCCTGCCAAAAGATGCAACATTTTCCAGCTGATTATCTGCCCACGCCAAACAGATTGTTGGTGTGCCACAGGCACAAAGTTCATATAAGGTGGAACCGCCCGCTGAAATGGCAAGATCACATCCTATCATCAACTCTGACATACATTTCACATTATGATGCAGCGTAACACCGGATTCTGTTTGGACAAGATTTTGCAGCATTGGCAAATGCTGATGAAACCGCCCTGCCACAATATGAAAATTGATTTCTTGCAGCAGCGGTTCCTGTTTCGCTGACTGGACAAGTTCGCAAGCTATATTCATCGGATCGCTGCCGCCCGTTGTAACCAATACATCCTTCACCTGCGTGCGAACTTTTCGGCTGGGAAGGTGACTAAATTCCCTGCGCAACGGGACATATTCCGGCCCCAGAAATAACTTTTGAGACGGATATCTGTGCAAATAATCAATCTGTCCGGCATATAAATTATAGTTAACCAGCAGCGAACACGGATAGGTAAATTGATCCAAATCATCTATATAGCCAACTTGTGTAAGCCGGTGCAGGCGCATCAAATAATCATGTGTAACAAAATAACTATCTACCAGTAAAAACCGAATCTTCTCACTGGAAATCAGCTGCTCCATCTTTTCCGTTTCGTAATCCAAATTGTCCCACACAGAATGAAGGCAAATCATGGGAAATCCATTGGCACGAATTACCGCTTCCATCTTGGAATCAGCAACCACAAAAATACACGTTCCCCCCGCCTCACGTACTGCATCCGCAATCGAAAGGCAGCGCATAATATGTCCTGTACCTATTTTCTCATTCCCGTCTGAACGGATATATAATTTCTCCATAATTTTTCTTAACCTTTTTCAAAAATGTGCAGATTGTGTCATCATAATTGATGAGATGTCCGAAAGCGTCAGCCTGCTTTTTGAAATGAAATGAGCCCTTTCCTTGTTGTTTCACTGGTATGAGTGTTCCTGCTTTTATAGCGTTCCAGTTTTCCTGAAACAACTGCTGGATGGCTTCATGCGATTTTTCGTAAGAACTTCTTAGGGTCTCTTTTTCAAAATCAAATTCAAGCCGGGATTGCACTAAAATATCGCCTGTATCCAGCCCCTGATCAATTTCGTGAATCGTAACACCGCAGGGCGTCCCTTCAATAAAAGCCCATATATTGGGGCTGGCTCCCCTGTTCCACGGCAGGTACGATGTATGCAGATTGATAACTTTATGCGGCAGCAGCTGAATAACCTCATCTTTCAGTAAAAAGCAATAATTGTAGCTGATAATAAATTCAATGTCCCATTTCAATATATCGTCTGCGGATATCTTTTTATTATAATACATAACGTTTTCTTTTTCCGCAGCAAGCCAATGAAACAGCGCATCTGTAATCTCATTATTCGACAAAAAGAGGATTTTCATAATCTGTCAATCCTCCAAATGCCGTATACAAAAACTGCTGTAAATATGATAATATACATATCATATACATCCGCAAAGTAATCTGCTGGTGCAAGCGCACGCGATAATCTATATTGTGTGCTTATACAGCCGCCCCGGTTGTACCTCGGGGGGGGGGGGGATAATGCTTCGCAAGAAAGGTTTTAATATCCAAAAAATCTTCATAACAATTTTTAATTTTCTCAATGGGCCAATCCCACCAGGCAATCTCATTTAATTTCGCTATTTCCTCGGGTGAAAAACGATAACCTATAATTTTAGCAGGAACCCCCGCTATAATTGCATAATCTGGTATGTCCTTTGTAATCACAGATCCGGCGGCTGCGCGGACCCCATTTCCGATTTTTATGCCATTTGTTAAAATAACGTTCCGTCCAAGCCATACATCGTGACCTATTTCAAATCTTTGATTAAAGTCTGACCATTTATATTGTTGGTTATCAATGCAGCAGTAATCCGAGCTGAATATAAATCCATGCTGTGTGACCATGTTGAGCTGATGGTTCCAGACTGCCGCAGTTCCCAATGCAAAGTTACAGAAATTCCCGAAAGATAAGCGGTCTTCATACAACGGGTCTTCTACCAGCGGACCCGTAGAGTATTTTCCACGCTTCGCCAGTTCTGTTTCAAATCGTATTATTTTTGTTTCATCATAATGCGTTTTCATTAGCTCAAACAGTGCAGCGTTGCGGCTGGCAAAAAGAATATATTCGTTTCCTTCCGGATGCTCTTCCACATAACGGATGAAAAATTGAATCCCCTTTATATCAGGATTATATTTGCAAAGCGTATTATCAATAATTAGCTTTTCCTGTATCCCGAAGCTGTTATTTAATATGTTTTTGACCAGCATTCCCATTTCACTGTACGGAAAAATAATAAAATCCTTAATCCCTTTATCAAGCTGCTCCATCAATACCCGTCTTATCAGATGATAATTCATTTTATCCTCCATTTCATCGGAATCTTCCAAAATAACTTTGGCAGCGATACACTCCTTTCGATATATAGAAAAAGGGCGCCTTTTTATGAATAGTTGAAATCCCAGTTTTTCTACCGTTCGGACAGATGCAATATTTTCTATATGTATTTCAGCGTAGAAGCGGTAAATCCCCTGCTCTGTCATTACCTTCATCATCATCTTGATCGCCTCTGCCGCATAGCCGCGCCTCCGGTAGCATGATTCTGCAATCATATATGATATTTCACAGGAAGCAGCGGCTCGATTGATATGGTTTACGCCGACCGTCCCGATCCCACGGCCACTTCCCCGCTCAATTATCATAAAATCGTACCGGCAGTGGTTCCGGCAATACGCCTGATACCATTGCAAATGCTCTGCTACAGTCAGTTCTTTTGACTGCCGAAAATAACGGTTTACCATAGCATTTGACCGCCACCGTACTAAATCATCTGTATCCAGCAGGCAAACGCCGCGAAGTAAAAGACGCTCTGATATAAATATATCATTTTTATTCATGTTCCTCCAGGCTCCCCTAAAACAGGTTCTCCCAAAAGGTAATCCTTTACTGCCCTTGTCCCTAATAACTTATGATACGCTTTCGGCGGCATTCCAAAACCCGGACGGATCACCCGGATGTTTTCCCCCGTGAATAACTCTCCGCAGGCAATATCCTTTACTGCAAATACCGACCGGCGGAATACCATTGACGCTCTTTCTGCATCTGTACGTTCGTAACAAACTTGTCCGCGTATCTGGGCGACAGAACGGACATCCTTTACCATCGCTGCAAACTCCATAGGCTCCATGGAAAACTTACTGTCTGCACTGTTAAGCTCACGATTCAAGCAAAAGTGCTTTTCTACAACACAGGCTCCCAGCGATACGCCAACGACAGCCCCAAGCGTACCCATAGAATGGTCAGACAATCCAACCGGCAGCTCAAAACGCTCCTTCATATCTGCAATCGTGGCTAAATTCATATTTTTATAATTTGCAGGATATTCGCTGCAACACTTGAGTAAAACAATCTGATGATTGTTTTGGCGCTTACAGGCATTGACTGCGTCTTGAATTTCTTCGATTGTCCCCATACCACAGCTAAGAATCATCGGTTTTCCTTTCGACGCTGTGTATTCGATCAGTGGAATATCTACCAATTCAAAGCTGGCAATTTTATATGCTTCACAGCCGAGTCCTTCCAGGAAATCAACGGCGGTATGATCAAAAGGCGTTGAGAGGAAATCAATCCCACAGGCTTCGCATTGCTGCCGGATTTCCGCCTGCCAGTCCCAAGGCGTTGCAGCCTCCCGATACAAGTCATACAGCTTGTAGCCGTCCCATAGCCCGCCTTTGATACGAAAATATTCATTATCACAATCAATCGTCATCGTATCCGCCGTGTACGTCTGGATTTTCACACAGTCAGCGCCAGATTGCGCGGCTTGCCGTACAATTTCCAGTGCATTTTCCAATCGGCCCGCATGGTTCGCACTCATTTCCGCAATTATATAAACCTGCCCATTTTTTACTTTCTCAAAAAGGTGAAACATATTACACTCCCTTTCCCACAGACCTGCACCGATTATAAATCAATCGTCATCCAATCTATCTGCTTGCTTTCAACGCCTCAAAATCTATGCGGTCGCGATGCGTATCATAGTATTGATATAGTTGTGTAACAGCTCGCCGCATGGGGGTTATATGCAGTTTTTCCATTTCTGTTCTCATTCGGCTGTTATCTGCTGAATAGTCCAAATTTCGCTCTTCATTTAATAGAGTGATTGGCAATTCCTTTCCGCTGGCTTCACGGACAAGATGGGCTAATTCTGTCAGCTGGTATTCCGTTCCATGGCAAACGTTATAATCATGAAAATGCGGCTGATGCTCAATAAACCATGTTACGATATCCGGCAAATCCTCAATGAATAAAAAATCAAACCAGCATTCCCTACGGACTGTAAGCGGCAGCCCAAACACTGCCTTACAGCACAAATTAGAAATCAGTTTTATATTCCATAACTCGTACTTACCGAAAATCCCAAACAAACGCAGATTGTAAATATTATCCGATGCGCGGGCGAGCTTATTCATTATGTATTTTGCTAAACCATATTCGGATACCGGAATTGTCTTTCCGATTCCTTCTTCTTTGGCCATGCGGATATCATACCGTTTATCGTACTCAGCCCCTGAACCAAAATATAGGACTTTTTCTACACAATAGCTTAGTTTTTCCAGGTTCAGAAACATCTGCATATCATAAAAAAACTCTTTATCCGCTCCATGAAACATCGGGACATGGATTGCCGCATGAATAACAACTTCAATTTGATGCGTTAAAACGTATTGCTCCAGCGCCTTATAATCCAAAAGCTCCAACTGACTATGTGCAGGTGCGAAAATTTTATATTTTCCAGAAAGCGCCTCTGTCAGGTTTCGCCCTATAAATCCGCTGCCGCCAGTAATCAAAATTTTCTTCATTGCTTGTCCCAATCCGGCATATTATCCTGCTGCTCTTCCGCTGAAACAAAAGGATACAAATTTTCTAACTTTGACGAGGTAAAGGTCCCATCTGGATTCGCAATCGTCATAGACTTTGGAATCTCATCAAAATAAACAGACCCGCAAACTTCACAAAGGCAAGGCTCTTCATCTGCCATAACTACTTTCAAAACAGGGTCTATCTGCTCATTCGACTCAATGCGGGTATATGGTAAACTGTATAGCCGGGCGACCGATTCCAAGGGTGGCATCCCCAATCCGCTGGCAGCATCACATCCGGCAAAGTGCGAGTGGAAATTGACCCTCTGCATCGCATGAATAGATGCATAACCCTGATTGGAAAAAACAAACAATTTAACAGGCAGTTTCAAGCTGCGAATCAACGCCAGCTCCTGTATATTGTGTTGGAGGCTGCCGTCACCCTCCAGCAGCAGGGTGCGCTGCTTCCCGCTGGCAATGCAGCACGAAATGGCACTGGGCAGGCACCAGCCCATTGATCCCAGCCCCATTGATGTGATGAAACGCTGACCTTTTTTCAGCCGGTATGCCATGTGTGAGATACCGCAGGTCCGGCCGGACGAAGAACCAACAAAAATATCTGTCGGCTTCGAGTAATCCGACAACCGATCCGCGAATGCAAAACCGTCTGTCTTCCCTTCATTATCCAACGGCTGGCGTTCAAGTCTTAAATGATATTTTTCCTTCATTCTGCGGCAATAATGCAGCCATTCATGACGTGGGACAGGCTGATATTGATACCTTTGTTCCAGCAGGGCATCCATAAAATCAGCCGCATCCGCTGTAAACCGCAGCGTAAAACACATATCCAGTTTTTCGATTTCAGCGGCTTCAATGTCTACGATTACCTTTTGTGCGTTTGGCGCAAAATTCCTCTCATCATAGGCAGTGACAGCAGGATTCAGACGGCTGCCGATAATCAGCAGAAAGTCCGCATTTTGCAGGATATAATTGGAAAACCGCGCCGCCGGTATCCCCGGACTGCCAAAAAACAACGGTTCCTCATCACCAAATATCCCCCGTGCACGCCAGGTCGCCAGCACCGGTATCTGAAAATCCTCCGCAAAACGGCGGAGCCCGTCCTGCCGCCCGGCTGCTACTACACCATGTCCAGCCAGTATGGCAGGCCGTTTGGATTGGTTCAAAAGATGATACAGCGCTTCCATCTGCGTGGATTCAATAGGCAGCCGCTCCGCAAGCCCTTCCGCCTGTGGGTCAAAGGATCGGCAGCTGTCCGGGTCAACCTGTGCCCCCTGCACATCCAGCGGGACATCGACCCAAACCGGCCCTTTCCTTCCATGCGTGGCCAGGTAAACGGCCTTCTCCAAATGATACCGGATCTCTTCCGGCCGCAGCACCGTCATGGCATATTTTGTAATCGGCCGGACACAGGGCACAATCGCAATTTCCTGCGCCCCGTAAATCCGCAGCCCCTTGAGCTGGCCCATCTGCTCCGTCCGGCACTGTCCGCTGATGAAAAGAACGGGATCGGAGTCCGTCCATGCGCCTGCACAGCCCGTTACCGCATTCGTTGCCCCCGGTCCTGTCGTTACCATGCACGCACCCAGGTTGCCGGTGTACTGCGCATAACTGTCCGCACAAATCGCGCTGGCCTGCTCATTCAGGTTATATACCAAATGCAGCGCCGGATTCCTCGCGGCACTGTCCAGCAAATGCATCATGCCTCCGCCAGCTATCAGGAAAAGATCACGTATCCCGTTCTCTACAAGAAACGAGGCGATATAATCAGATACTTTCATTATTACGTTCCTTTCACATGCAGAAATATCTTATTTACGATAATAGGCTATTACCTTATCTGCTGCATGTACCACGTCCAGCTGGTCCCGGTCTGTCATGGAATAAAATAACGGAAGCGTCAGGCATGATTCGTAGTATTCCTCGGCACGCGGGCACAGCCCTTTCTGATATCCCAGCTGCTGATAATAAGGGAAATAATAAACCGGGATATAATGGACATTTACACCGATATTTTCCGCCTGTAAAGCATCATATATTTCCTTTCTTGTGCAGGAAAGCCCGCTGAAATCCAATCTCAGAATATACAGATGACGCACCGTTTCTGATCCGTCCGTCTCCTTTTGCAATCGTACCTCCGGAATCGCTCCTAACAACCGGTCATACTGTTCCGCCAGTTCGCGCCGCCGCGCGGCAAACCGATCCAGCTTTTTTAATTGGCTGACCGCTAAAGCACATTGCAGGTCGGTCAAGCGATAGTTATACCCCAGCAGCTGCTGCTCATAATACCAGCCGGAATTCCCCTGATCCCGCAGCAGCCCCTTTTCCCGCGTGATGCCATGCCTCGCAAACAGCTTTACCCGCTCTGCAAGCGCGGCATCCTGTGCCAATACCGCCCCGCCTTCACCCGCAGTCACTGTTTTGACCGGATGAAAGCTGAAAGTCGTCAAATCAGCAATTTTGCCTACCGGAATCCCTCGGTAACATGTCCCGATAGAATGGGCAGCATCCTCAATCAAAAGCAGCCCATGCTTCCGGCAAACTGCACGGATCGCATCATAATCGCAGGCCTGTCCGGTAAAGTCTACGGCTATTACGGCTTTGGTTTTGTGCGTGATTTTGCTTTCAATAGACAATGGGTCAATCTCATAGGTTTCAGGGTCAATGTCTGCAAAAACAGGCGTTCCGCCACAGTACAGGACCGCATTCGCCGTTGCCGCAAAGGTAATCGGCGTTGTTATAACTTCATCCCCGGGACCGATCCCGGCTGCCAGACACGCCACGTGCAGGGCAGCTGTCCCGTTTGAAACCGCTGCCGCATATCCTGCGCCTGTCAGCTGGCACAGTTCGGCTTCAAACGCCTCAACCTTGGGCCCGCAGGTCAGAAAATCACTGTTTAATGTATCTGCAACCGCCGCAATATCCTCAGAATCAATATATTGCCTACCATACGACAACTTAGTGCCACGGACGGGCACTCCACCGAAAATCGCCGGTTTTGGTTGTTTCATTTTATTCACCCCGTTATAGTTGCCATAGATAAATAATCCCTAACCTCAGCCCGTCCAATAGAGTCCAGATATGTTCGAGCATATTCCTCGCCGGACGTAGTCGCTATAAAAATATACTGTGGTGGAACG
>CAJUSB010000008.1:23392-49811 GCA_910589115.1 uncultured Clostridia bacterium
ATACCCCCCCCCCCCCGCTTGCTTTTTTTTTAAGACGTCAGGTTTTTGAATTGGAACGCCAAAGAACGTCCCTTCACAATAACTATCTACTACCGCAATAAGCCTGCTGTCAGGATAAATTTCGGAAATCTTTTGATATACATTGATCCCGATTTGGCCGCTTCCCCAAATAATGTATTCCAAATGATCCTTCCGGCTTTGTGGTAACTTTTTTAAGACCGCCCTGTAATAATTTCCATAGTCACTTTTTTTCCTGGATTCAAGGAAATAACTCCAATCCATAATTGGAGTATACTTTGCACAAGCACTCTGAATCCTTTCAATCGCAATGTTGACCATACGGCGCTTATGCTCTTCATAGAAAACCTCTTGCCCCTGCCAGTTTATTTCGCAGAAGGTTTCTGGCGTATAAATTTCTAAAAAGCGATCAATCCAACTCATTCTGGGTGAGATATTGTCTGTCACGGGTATGACCGGTACCCCCATTGCCATACAGGGCGACATGCAATGCAATCTGGAAGTGACGACAACAGAGGCCTCCTGGCAATACCGTTCCAACAGCGTTCTCGCTGTCTGTTCTAAATATTCATAATCAGAAGTTTCTGGGCCTCTTAAAATATGGCTGACATTTTCTCTATCTCCTTGTAATATGTTCATATTACTATAATGCTTTTCAAATGAATCCGGAACATCTACAAATAATACCTTTTTCTTTGATAAACAGCTCCATCTTCGAGGCAATACTGCGGTAACGCATCCAAACAAATATGCCGGTATATGATTTCGCCTCATTAAATCCAGCGTAAATTCATCGCGGCATCCAATGGGCGCATAGCAGCGAAAATAATCCGCTAAACCTTGCGGAAAATCCTCTGCTGAAAAATAACTAAGCCCCAGAAAAACCGGGATAATATGAGACGGCAACGGAAAAATATTAACAATCCAATTCAAAGAAAGATTGATATTGATCGGTAAAATCATATATTCGCCTTCATACTGATTTACCTGATTGATATCAATCTTTAATACGTCCTTTCTCTGAATCCCCATTTGCTCATAAAGATATAAAATTGCTTCCGTTTGAATTGCATCACCTATATTTGCCATGTTTCTGTCTGGTTGTGCGGTAAGCGATGTTACAACAAGAACTCCATATTTCATTTTGTCACCAAGCGATTCACTTTTCTATAATTTTTTGGTAGGTTTTCAATCCAAACCTCGTATAATTTACTGCAATTTTTTCAATATCTGGCTGTAATGAATATTCCCGTACATGATTGAAAATTGCCTGTTTCAAATCTGCCTTATAATCTTCCTGTTCATATTGTCTTACAAGTTTTAACAGCCTTAATTTTTCCTGCAATTTTTCATCCTTCAAATATTCAAGAATAAAATCATTTTCTTTCATGATGTCATAATAGCCGTCTGGATATACCTTGCATTCATATCCTCTTGAAAGCGTAAGCCCCGCTTGAATACATTTTTCGCATCTGGGGTGGTGATATTTCCTCCAAATGATTTCGTCTATATGGTCAGTTATTAGATTTCCTATTACAATATCGGGATCCTTTCTCCTGTGAAATCCAGAACAAATCCGAATATCGCCATCTACATTAACTGACAAAAAGCGGCTTTGAAAATCACAATAATTGCGTGGTGCATCCTTAATTTGCTGGTCAAGAACCCCCAGGAAAATCTCTTTTGAAATATCCTTCAGTTCTTCAAATGACATATCTCCCGTAACATAATCTAAGCATTGATCTTTATCCAGCATGACAGCATAATTGGGAGCAAATCGAATGTCAAAAGTATTACAGAACGCTTTTGCCGGAACCATTTCCGCTTCATTGAATTGATAAATATGATAACTCAAGTCAAACTTAATCCGTCCATCGCTGAGCTCTTCTACGCTTTTTCTCAGCTTTATAATGTTTTTCTTGATAATCTCAAAATCAAACCCATGAATTTTGTCATAAGAGCTCTGTGAAAAGCCAGGTGCGGAAATCAGAAAACGGTCAACACTTTCCAATGCATCCCTTTCAAACGCTGGAACAATACTGGCATTTGTGCTAATTGTTGTTCTTACATTGTACTTTGACAGCAATCTTAATATTGTATTGATCTGTGGATGCAAACATGGCTCCCCAAGGCAATAAATATGAAAATTGGTAGAATGGCTATAAAACCGGTACTCAATCAACTTTTGCAAAATTTGTTCAAATAATGCAGGATCAATAAACTTGCCCTTGTTTGTCAAATCATTTCCAGCGGGACAATATTTACATTTCGCATTACAGAAGCCAACAATGTCTATTGCAATTGAATCAAAGCCATGCGGCATTGACTGCTGAAATTCGCTCAACGTATCCATTTTGTATTCTCCTATCTTCATCACAGTCAATGAATATATTCCATGTAAGAAATCCGATCACGCAGATTCTCTACACTCAGCCACTCCGTATTTGTTCCGGAATTATACTCAAACCCATCACCGGTCAGCTTTCCGCCTGGGATAATCTGTCCATACTTTTGAAACCATGCTAACTCGGGATAAATAACATAATAACGATCATATTCATAAGTACGGCGTGCATCTTCCGCTGTAATCATAATCTCATGCAGTTTTTCCCCTTCCCGGATGCCAACCTCTTCATAAGGACAGCCCGGATTCATTGCTTCCGCTAAATCCGACAGCTTGAAAGATGGAATTTTAGAAATAAATACCTCTCCGCCGTTTGCGGTTTCTAATGCATGGACTACCAGCTCAACACCGGTTTTCAGATCGATCCAAAAACGGGTCATCCGTTTGTCCGTCACCGGCAAACATTTTACCCCCCGACGCAGCTGCTCCGCGAAAAATGGAATTACAGACCCCCGGCTGCCTGCTACATTCCCATAACGTACTACAGAAAACCGTGTTTTTCCCAATGCTACATATGAATTTGCCGCTACAAACAGCTTATCAGAAACTAACTTTGTCCCGCCATACAGGTTAATCGGATTCACAGCCTTATCCGTAGAAAGCGCAACCACTCTTTCCACACCGCGCTCGATAGCCGCATCAATTACATTTGTAGCGCCGTTAATGTTGGTTTTAATCGCCTCTAACGGATTATATTCACACGCCGGAACTTGCTTCATCGCCGCTGCATGAACAACATAATCTACACCGGAAAAAGCGCGCATCAGCCGTCCCTGATCCCGCACATCACCTATAAAAAAGCGCAATACGTCTGAATGGCCGCTAAACTTATTTTTCATAAGAAACTGTTTGTATTCATCCCGCGAAAAAATAATGATCCGTTTCGGGCTATGATTTTGTAATAAGTATTCTGTAAAATAGTTTCCGAATGAGCCTGTACCGCCGGTAATCAAAATGCTTTTGCCTTTGAAAATATCTTCCATGAAAGCAACTCCTTCTATAATCCTGTTCTTTTTGCAAACAGTTCCACAGCCTCTGCAATATTACATACGCCATATTTTGATGCATCTAATACTTCTCCGCCGCCAACAATCAGCCCCTCTTGATAGCTTTTTTTGGCAACATGCTGCTCTATCTGCTGTTCATCCAAGCAACGCGGCCTTAACATCTGTACGCGCATATTTTCAAACCATTTCGCCTGCTTGTCCCCTAATTTTTTTGCTACGTGATTCAACAGGAAAACACATGCTTCATAGTCTTCTCTAAATGGAAAGACGGACTCAAAGCTACGTAAAACAGCCTTATCCCAGTTAAAAATTCTATCCGCCTCTTCTTCATCAAGCAATCCTTCCATCACGGCGTATGACATTACAAAAAACACGCCACAAGCATCTGCCCCAATTTTGGGCATAAGCCGGTCCCGTGTACCGCCTACCCAAACGCCCTTGTTCGCCCACTGAAACAACTCGTGGTTTTGCTCCTGTCCAGCTTTTCGCGTGATCCGGTTTTCCAAATAACCAATGGAATTGGAACTCATCCCGGCAATCGTAAGCGGATAAATAATTTGCAAAATTTGTTTATTGATGCAGCAGTTAATAATGCCAGTCTGTGTGTCTTGATTTGGTCCATCCAATAATTTTCCTGTCTTTTCCAACAATGTTTTTAAGTATTTCCGCCGGAAACCGGAATTGATATACAGCAGCGGCATTACATAAATAGCCTGCTGGTCTTCTTTAATTTGATCAAATATTGCACTCGTCTTTTCGTAATAAATATTTAACTTGCCTTTATCGTACTGTCTCGGAATCTGAAACATATGCTCCTGTCCGCCGTTAAATCCCGGCCATGCATAAAAGCCTCTGTCCCATTGTATAATTTCCTCATATGGGAACTGTTCAAGGACACGTTTCAAAGTATCCAGCGCCCATGGAAAAACCCCGTCATCCGAGCCAATCGAGAAAACAAATTCTCCCCGTGTGTGCAAATAGCCAAATTCAAAACTCTTAGCCAAGACCATGTTATACGGCGTTTTTACATACCGGATTTTAGGGTCATTTAATGTTTGGCACAGGTCATAAATTTCCCTGTTTCCTTCTGCGGAATTATCATTTACGACAATCTCATAACGGCCTGTGTAGTGTTGGTTCAAACAGGTTTCTAATGTATATTGCAGTGTCCTTGCAGAATTGCGTGCCGGGATCAAAATAGAAAAATCCACCTCCGGCTCTGCATAAACATCAGTCCGCACGTCATAGCCATAAAGGTTGCTGATATAGGTCAGATAATCGCCGGTCCAGCCAAATTGCAGCTTTTCCTCCTGAATGTCAGACTCATACGGTGAAAGCCGTCCGATCCTGCCCCGCAGAATATGCTGCTGATACACCTCGTCAAACAGCTTTCCGCCGCACAAAAGCATCGCATAATCACAGCCGGTCTCCTGACGGCAGATATAGTCAATAATATAATCCCGATTATCGCCATAGGGAACCCCCTTCCGGGTCAAAACAACCGGCGGAATGACATCCATATCCGGATAGCGTTCCATATTATCGATACTGACCATAAGGGTTTGACCAATCTCAATCGGTTCCTCCGTCTCAAATGGAAGCGGCAGGCCAAGGACTACGACCTGGTGCCCCAAACAGTGAAGCAAATATCCCAATATCTCTATTTCACGGTTCAGATTTTCGTCCATCACTAAAATAAAAGTTTTCGGATTTTTCGAGCACAGCTGTTCCTCAAAATAACCGAAATTGGCAATTTGATAGAATCGTTCGCTCCGGTCATCCTCCAACAAATCGCCTCTCTGCCGCTGTACCATCCGTACAATGAAATACGCCGCCATATCTGACATTTGATAAAATGCATTCCCCAGCGCGTCAAGGGCTTCGCGGTTCTCGGTATCCTCCGCAAAGTCCTCCAATGCTTTTGCCAGGACGGCCTCTGCACGGCTGCCGCGCTTGCCGCACGCGCGCTGATAAATGTATTCTTCACGGGCTGCATCGCGCTCGCGTCCCATTTGACGAAACGCATCGGCTCGGAATTTCATACACGCTTTCAGTCCTGGATAATCTGCCCCGGAATAATATTTTCCGTCAAGAACCTTTAGCGCCGCTGCCGGATCATGCTCCTTTTTCAGGATATATTCCGCTTTTGCAACAAACCACAGCAGCCGGACCGGCTTGTAAATATACATCTTTTCCAAGAGCTCTTCTGCACGATCCAAACGGTTGCTTAAAATGTGCTTCCTTATTTCTTTGATCTGTGCAAAATATTCTTTTTCCGTCATACCGTTTCCTCCACTTTATAGGCGCACATCGCATAGCTCCTCAAACTGATGGATTTGCCTGCGGCAGATTTCAAGAGGTTCCTTTCTGCGATATTCCCGATACCATTCGGCAGTCCAGCACAACGTTTCCGTCAGGGACAGGCACGGCTGCCATCCCAGCTGCTCCTTGGATTTCGTACTGTCCAAAAGCAGAATATGGTCTTCATGCAGACAATCTGTTTCTGCATGGCATTCTATCTTTCCTTCTCCATAATGCAAAATGAGCTCCCGTGCCATTTCCCTGACCGACGCCATCTGTGCCGGGTCCGGCCCAAAATTCCAGCCGCCTACCCTTTTCTCCGGCTCGTTCCAAAGCGCCTCTGCCAGCATCAGATATCCGCGAAGCGGCTCCAATACAAACTGCCAGGGACGTACTGCCGCCGGATTGCGCAGGCAGACCGGCTTCCCGGCTTCAATCGCCCGGATACAGTCGGGAATCAGCCGATCCTCCGACCAATCCCCTCCGCCGACCACATTACCAGCACGGGCACTTGCCACCGCCATGGTGCATTTTCCTGTGCCTCCGTGTTGGCAAAAAGACCGTCTATAAGAAGCAATCATCAGCTCGGCGCAGCCCTTGCTGGAGCTATATGGGTCGTATCCTCCCATCGGATCTGTTTCGCGGTATCCCTGTGTACTGCCTCGGTTTTCGTAACATTTATCGGTCGTAATCATCACGGCTGCACGAACACAATCTGCCTTTCGGGCCGCTTCCAGAACATTCAGAGAACCCATCAAATTGGTTTCATAGGTCAGCTGCGGCTCTATGTAGGACCGGCGCACCAGCGGCTGCGCTGCAAGATGAAAAATGATGTCCGGATGATATCTCTGCACCGCCTGTTCTAACAGCGCTGTGTTCCGCAAATCTCCGCGTACCTCCGGGATTTGGTGTTCTAAACCGCAAAGTATATAATTATCTGCTTCCGTTTGCGGCGCAAGTGCATAGCCAAACACCTCCGCCCCCAATTCCCGCAGCCATATACTGAGCCAGGAACCCTTAAACCCTGTGTGCCCGGTCACAAGAACCCGCTTTCCCTGCCAAAATCCTGTATTGATACCTTTCATGATGCCGGCCCCCGCTCCCTGACAAACGTTTTTATTGCATTTGCCATATAGTGGAGCTTTTCGTCTGTCATTCCGGGATAAACACCGATCCAAAATGCCCGCTCCATTGCATCATCTGTATTCGTAAGCTCTCCGGCAATCCGATAGACACCCTGTTCCTCCCGCAGCTCGTCAAAACAGGGATGACGTAAAAAGTTTCCGGCAAATAAATTCCGGGTCTGTATGTTGCGGGATTCCAAATACTGAACAAGCGCATTCCTGCTGAATGGGGCCGACTCCTTCACCGTGATTAAAAAGCCAAACCAGCTGGGACGGCTTCCCGGCGTTTCCTCCGGAAGAAGCAAAACATCTGACAACTCGTCTAATTCCCTGCGCAGGATGCTCCAGTTTCTGCGCCGCTGGCTGACGAAACCTTCTAATTTATCCATCTGCGCACAGCCGATCGCCGCCTGCAAATCCGTTGCTTTCAAATTGTATCCAAAATGAGAATATACATACTTATGATCGTATCCCTGCGGAAGTGTTCCCCAGCGGCCCTCAAAGCGGCAGCCACAGGTATTATCACAGCCGGGCTGACACCAGCAGTCCCGGCCCCAATCCCGCATTGAGTTTACAATCCGGTGAAGCAGCGCATCATCCGTATAGACTGCCCCGCCTTCTCCCATCGTAATATGGTGGGCCGGATAAAAGCTGGATGTCGCGATATGTCCAACACTTCCAGTCTTTTTCCACTCCCCCTGCACGCAATATTCGGCCCCTAATGCATCGCAGTTATCTTCCACCAGCCATAACCCATGCGCATCACAGAACCGGCGCACTTCCTCTAGCGGAAAGGGATTGCCTAATGTATGCGCCGCCATAACCGCGCGGGTTTTCGGTGAAACCGCTTTTTCCAACGCATCCAATGACAGATTATAACAGGGCATTTCGATATCAATGAAAACCGGAACCGCTCCGTATTGTAAAATAGGTGTTATAGTAGTCGGGAACCCCGCTGCTACCGTTATCACCTCATCCCCCCGGCGAATGCGTCGATCCCCCAGCATTGGCGAAGTAAGCGCCGCAAATGCCAACAGGTTCGCGGATGAACCGGAATTTACCAGAGAACAATATTTTACGCCTATATAAGACGCCAAACGATGCTCAAACGCCTGTGTATAGTGTCCAGCGGTCAGCCAAAACTCTAACGACGCACAAACCAACTCTTGCAGTTCCGCCTGGTCGAATACTCTTCCGGCATAGCCAATGCGCTCTCCTTCTATAAAAGGATGCGGCTGACCAAACTGTATCTGATAATACTTCTCTGTCAATTCCAGTATTTTTTGCTTCAGCTCCTGTGCGTTCTTCATCCCATCATCACCAAACTTTCCATGGAGCATTTCCCTCCTGCCAGAGGCTTTCCAGCCGCCCTTTGTCCCGCTGCGTGTCCATGCACTGCCAATAGCCGGAATGTTTATAAACCCCAAGACGGCCTTCCGCTGCAAGGCGTTCTAAAGGGACTCGTTCTAAGATACATCCATCCTCTTCGGAAAGGTACTCAAAAACATCCTGCTCCATTACCATAAAGCCGCCGTTGATCCAGCCGCCGTCCTCTTTCGCTTTTTCGCGGAAGCCGGTCACTGTCTGCCCTTCCAAATCAAGCACGCCGAACCGTCCGCCGGGCTGAATGCCTGTCAGCGTCACCGTTTTACCGGAACCCTGATGCTGTTTCAGCAGCGCATTCAAATCGACGTCACTTACGCCGTCCCCATAGGTCAGCATAAAGGGTTCCTTCCCAATGTAGTTTTGTATCTTCTTGATTCGTGCGCCGGTCTGTGCTTTCAATCCGGTATCTACCAGCGTTACCCGCCAGGGCTCCGCAATGTTCTGATGAACCGTCATGCGGTTTTCTGCCGAGAAATCAAAGGTCACGTCCGAACGATGCAGGTAATAATCCGCAAAATATTCTTTTATAACATGGCCTTTATAACCGCAGCAGATGATAAAATCATGAAACCCAAAGCTGGAATAATATTTCATCACATGCCACAGGATCGGCTGCTCGCCAATCGTAACCATCGGCTTTGGCTTTAAGAAACTTTCTTCGCTGATACGCGTTCCCAAGCCGCCTGCCAAAATTACAACCTTCATTGGAGTATGCCTCCCCTCACCGGTACTGCTGACCCTTCAATCAAATAAGCTACCTTCTGATAGGCTTCGCTTTGCTTCAATGCTTCCAGCATCGGGTCGTCCGTGGAAAAGCGTTCCAGCATCGCGCGCACCTGCTCCGCTAAGGCAGTCAATTCCGCAGAAGGTTCCTGCGGTTTCACGTCCGGGATGTGCTCTAACAGGAATTCTGCAACATCCTTCGCGCTTTCGCAATCGGACAGCCCTTCCCGGAGCAGCCGGACATAACCTACCTGGTCGCCCCGGTCCAGCGCCTGGAATGCCTGCGCACAATACCACCCGAAACGGTGCAGCGGCGGCAGTACAAACAGCGCTTCCCTCCGCAGGATATCCTGCGCATAACACAGCGGCAGATACTTCCGCTCCACCTTGGCAAAGGCCCGGGCGATGTTCATGCCGCGTGCGACCAGATCTTCATGGGATTCTGCCGGGCCGTCCATCGACAGCGTTATCATTTTCCCTTCCGGAATTTTTCCGGCCGCCCAGTCATTGTTTTTTAATGCCGCAGTAATCAATTCCTTGGCCCAGCACAAGCTTTGGAGCGTCCTGCCGTAGTTCCCGGACATGATTTTTTCTACCAGTGTGAAGAAACTTTCCCGCTCCTGAAGCAGCCGGTTCACCAGCCTGCTCATTTCCTCTAACTGCAGCGGTTTGCCGGGCATCGGGAATTCTACGCCCTGCATCATGGCGTGCGACAGTACATGAATCGGCAGGCTGTCCAGGTTTTCTATCTGATTCAGCTTTTCCGTCAGTTCGCCGGGGTCCTTCGTCTCCAAAAGGACGGCAGAATCGCCCAAATCATCCTTGCCCGCCAGTGGCAAAAACACCGTATAACTATACCTGATGAATCCTTCTTTTTTCTGCTCTTCCTTCCGGTATTTGGGCGTAAATACCCCATATGCCTCTTTCGTAAAGGAATCCAGGTTTCTCCGTGCCTTGGCTTTTTCATCCTCTTCCGCGTCTTCCGGCAACTCTTTGGACAGCGTTTCCCAGTATGACATCATCAGCGCCGGGGTATCAAACTCCGTCTCACGATGCAGCTGCATAATCATCAGCGTGACAAATCGTGCTTGTTCTGCATCCAACGTTTCCGCGGTTAATTCCTGCAATGCGGTTAAGGCTTTATCATATTCCTTACAATTTAAGTAACAGTTTACAAGCGAAACCATAATTTTTCGCTCCCAGTAAGGCGACACGCGCTCAACTACGCCCCGAATAAGCTCAACATGGTCAAACTGGTCTGCTCTATAGTCCGCAATCCCCTTCCGGTACATCTCGCCCCAGCGGATTGCTTCCTCATAGTCGTCTTTCTGGTAATAATGCGTATGTGCGTCAAAGGCAACGTCAATGTTTACAAAGATAGATTTAGAATAGTCCTTGGATAAAGAAATCCATTCCTCCAGCTCGGGAAGCTCATGAAGGCTCGCAACCGATACGATACCGCGGTATACGACCCCGCCAAAATGTCCCCAGCGCTCCTGATCTGCAAAGAATACCTCTAATGCCTGCCGTGCATAATCTCCACAATTTTCGTCAAGGCTTTTGGAGGAATCCATACATTCGATATAGGTTTGCAGGTCTTTCGGATCGTCCTCCATCTTTTTCTTCAATAATGCCATATTACGGTCATGTTTTTGCATAACCGCTTCCTGGCTGAAATAGGCATAACCGTCATGCCCTAGCCATGTTTTTCCCAGAATCGAGACAAAAACGCCCTCTCCTGTGGACTGCACCCACTTTTCATGAATGCGTCCGCTGTAGCGCATCCCTGTGCTCAGTTTTGCCATACGGATTGCAGTAAAGTCTACATAATGTTCGCCTTTCTCCAATTCCGTTGTTTTATAGTTGCGAACCATAACGCCGCAGTAATCCCTTGGCGCTTTCTTTAATTTAGAAAACTGAACCAGTTCCGCGATATCCTCCAACAGCCATTCGTCAGCATCAATGGAAAAATACCACTGGCCGGAACAACGGTCCATGACTGCATTTCGTGCGGCTGAAAAGTCGTCCACCCACTCAAAATCAAACAGCACATCTGCATACTGCTCTGCAATCTCCCGGCTGCCGTCGGTGGAACCGGTGTCGGCCATAACAATTTCGCAGGGGATTGCACTTTTCAGCGGCTGAAGGGACTTCAGGCAACGTTCCAGGCAGCGGATCTCATTTTTGAAAATGATTCCGATTGAGAAAAAAGGCTTGCTCATGACGGTTTCTCCTTTTCATCGTTGGGATTGGGCCACATGGGAAAACAGTCGCTTTCGGACAACTTTCCCACACGGCTCAAGGGAAAAAACAGGGGCGGGCCGTAACCCGCCCTCCTGTCTTTAATTATACTCGCACGCACTGGAGCTTGCCGTTTGCTCCGCCTACGCGGCGGGCGGTCTTCCGCAGACAGCGCCAGAGGGACATGTCCCTCTGGACTCCCTTTCTCCGCCTGCGCGGCGGGCGGTCTTCCGCAGACAGCGCCAGAGGGACGCATCCCTCTGGACTCCCTTTCTCCGCCTACGCGGCGGGCGGTCTTCCGCAGACAGCGCCAGAGGGACGCATCCCTCTGGACTCCCTTTCTCCGCTGCGGCGGGGAATGGGTGCGCTTACTGTCGTTTATTCTCACTGCTTCGTCCCGCCAAAAGGACGGCGGGACGAAGGGGTGTCTACGGCAAATTTTCCTGAGCGCATAACTACTGTACCTTTGGAATGCTAAGCCGACTGCTTACTGGAGCAGCTGGAGCACGCCCTGCGGAACCTGATTTGCCTGTGCAAGCATTGCCTGTGCAGACTGAATCAGAATGTTGTTCTTTGTATAGGCCATCATCTCTTCTGCAACGTCGGTGTCGCGGATGGTGGACTCTGCATCCTGAATGTTTTCAGTCATGACGGACAGGTTATTGATCGTATGATCCAAACGGTTCTGGGTTGCGCCCAGCGTACCGCGGACATCCGATACATAGTTGATCGCGCTCTTGATTGCATCAATCGCCTTTGCTGCCTGCTCCTGCGTTGCAATCGAGATATTTTCAACGCCCATGGAAGACGTGTGCATATCCTTAATGTCAACCTTCAGCTGGTTGAAGTCCTCAGCGGTATCACCAATCTGGAGCATCAGGGACTTACCGGTAGCCGGGGTGTCCTTGATCTCTGCGCTGCCCCACTGGATCAGATCGCCCCAGTCAGCAGTGGTTGCATTGTTCGCGGCTGTAGCACCGTTCGCTGCGGCCAAACCGTCAGAACCAGCCAGATTGTACTTATTATAATCAATGCCGCCCTCTTTTTCAGTAAGGGAGATAACGCCGGTGGATACGTTTGTACCAACGTAGAACTGTGCATTGTCCTTCGCCGCCGCAGCCAGACGAACCGCAGCATCATGCAGGCTTACAGAGCCACCATTGGGCGTATCGGTCAGGTCAATTACATTCTCAGCATTCTTGAATTTGCTGTCGCTGCCCACCGCAAAGGTATAGGTTGTATCACCAATCTTAATGGCAGCGCCATCCACAATAGAAGCCTGAGTCAGCGCAAAGGATGCCTGCGCATATACACGGCCTACCTTAGACACAGCCTCCTGCTCTACCGTTACCTGGAACTGTTCGCCCTGGCTGCTGTTAACACTCGTGCCAGCGCCAAACGTTCCGCCAGTCATGCTAATGCTGGCGCCAATAGGCGTTTGTGCAAATTCCTTCGTGGGAATCTCATCCATCTCAAACTCCAGCTTGGTACCGTTTACACTGACATTGAAGGTGATTCCGTCAATCTGAACCTGGCCATCGCCAAGAGCAGTAACATTGCCGCCAAGATCGCCACTTGCACCATCAAGTGCATCAAGAATCGCATTTGCAAGGTCTTTCCCTTCCAAAGATGAACCGGCAGTCAAAGTAATCGCAACAGAAGAACCGTTCGTCAGATGGAAAGAAATCGTTGCATTTGCGGTGCTGGTATTGCTAAGAACAGCCTGCTTGAAATCAATGGAATACTTGCCCTTCTGCGGAGTGGTGTTGACCTGCTGGCCATCCTTGATATCGCTAAGCGACATTACAGTAGCAGCAGTAAAGACCGTCTCGCTGGTAGCGCCAGTGCCGTCCATTTCGCCGTTGAGCAGCTTGATGCCATTGAAGTTAGAGCTGTCAGCAATACGGTTGATCTCACTGCGGAGCTGGTCAAGCTCCTTCTGGAGCTGTGCGCGGTCAGTCGTATCATCATACGTGCCGTTTGCGGACTGGGTCGCCAGAGTAACCATACGGTTCAGCATATCGTGAACTTCGGTCAGCGCACCTTCAGCAGTCTGTACGAGAGAAATGCCATCCTTTGCATTCTTCTGCGCGGTTTCCAGACCAGTGATCTGTGCACGCATTTTCTCGGAAATCGCCAGGCCTGCGGCATCGTCGCCAGCACGGTTGATCTTATAACCAGAAGAGAGTTTCTCCAGGTTCTTCTTCATCGCGGATACATTATTCGTGTAATTGCGATAGGCGCTCATCGCCATAATATTATGCTGAATTCTCATCGTTTACCTCCTTGAAATTAAGCGTCAGCTAATCCTTGCTTTCGCTCCGTTGGGTGGATGTGCCGCGTGCTTCGTCCAACTGGCCACATTGTCCGGAGTGGCTGGCACCTGAACTTTATTTCAACCGGCTGTACAAACCGGATGAATAACAACCATGCTGAATTCGTGTATTTAATTATGTTGAATTCTCGTGAACAACCTTATTAAAAGGCTTCGGATGCACCTGCACAAATTACAGGGTTATCCTCTATTATTCCCACCTAAAAAGCGTTTCTGTGACACTGATTCAGCCAAATCCAACTGCCGGATTCTGGTCAAATCAGTATCCCAAAATGCCGTCCGCATGGGCATTCCCCGGCGTCCCGACCGGTATAAAATTCATCTTTTACTTTGTTCTTTTTGAAGCTGCTTCAAGCCTTGCAGCTTTATATTTTTTGCGGCGTTAAGCTCCCGCTGATGAACTGCACCGCAGTTTTGGCACTTCCATGTGCGCTCTCCTGCAAGCAAATCCTCTCTCGTATAACCGCAAATATGACATGTTTTTGCAGAGGGATAAAATTTGTCAACCACAATATAAGGCTTTCCCTGCCGTTCCAGTTTATATTGCAGACACAGCCGAAATCTGCCAAATCCAGAATCATAAACTTTTATGGTCTTTAGTTTCTTTGCGGTTTCCGCTAAGTCTGTATCCCGCACGCAGACTGCTTCGCAATGGTCTGCAATACGGCGGCTTTCCTTATGCGCAAAGTCAAGGCGCTGGTTCTTAATATGTTCATTTAGAAGACGGATTTTTTGCAGCTGCGCTTCATAATTTTTTGAACCGCGTTCCATCCGGGAAAGTTTTTTCTGCATTTGTATCAGCCGCTTTTCTGACTTTTTCAGCCAGTTCGGAGGCTCCGGCATATTGCCATTGCTATCGACGTAAAAGTGGCTGGCAGAGTAATTCAGACCAATTATTTTATCCTCTTTTGGCGATTCATTTGTTTGCTCTTTTACGCTGTATTCGTACAATAAGGAACAAAAATATTTGCCGGATAACGTTTTTGTAACAGTGGCAGATTTTAACTTCCACCAGTGCAGCGGCTTCCGATGCAGCCGCGCTTTTACAACACCAAGTTTCGGTAATTTGATTCCTTTATCCGTTAGAACAATACGCGTTCCTCGCGAATTATTAAAAGTTGTATACGTATTTTTAGCTCTGGCTTTTGTCTTGAATGCCGGATATCCATATGGACAAGACGGATCAAAAAAATTCAGAAATGCTCGACGTAAATTTTGATGAACCGTTACTAATGCCTGGCTGTCAACTTCCCTTAAAAAGGGCGCGTCTTTTTTGTAATGCGCCGGAGTTGGGATAAAATGTTCATCCGCCGCAAAGTAAAATTCACGCTCATCAGAAAGCATCTGATTCCACACATAGCGGCAACAATCGAATGTTTTATCAAATAATTTTGCCTGCTCTATAGTCGGATATAGGCGGAATTTTAATGCTGTGTTCTGGATAACACGGCCATTCTCCGTGTGACGCTTTGCGTACTTTTTCCCTGCCATATTGTTAGGTAAATATCCTGAACGGATTATTGCTCTGCAAGTATGACATTGGCTTTCGCAAGGCGCTCTGGCTGACGCAGTTTCGGCGGATGCACTGCCCAACTTTGACGAATGCTCTCCGGCGTAGGCGCTGTCTGTTCGTAGCGATCCCCGCGCGTAACATATAATTCCTTGGGCGCGTCAACTGCTACCGCAAAGCCTTCCCCACGGGTACGGTATACCTGCACAAAAATGTTATCGCCAATCGCTATATAATCACCGGAATGTACTTTTAAGGTCAGCATTATTTGAAAACCTCCTCTTGCATCCCGTTTTTCAAGGATAATCACGGCTGGCGTCCTTTTCAGCACCCGCCGGATATCCTTCTATACTGGATAATACACTATTATCCAGCGCTTGTCAAGTGTAATATTCACAAAATCCCCGGAGGTCAGTTATGTGTATTCAATAAAACCATTTCAAGCAATTTCCATATCCCGGGCGAAAATCGGGCGAAAAATGTCGAAAAAGACGGATAATAGTGTATTATCCGTTGATTATCCTCCTAAATATAGAGATTTTGGGGTAAATTTCCGTCTTGTTTCCCCGCCAGTCCATTGGAAAGCCTATCACTGACTGAAAACCCATTTCGCGGATGCTTCTGAATCATGATTTCCCGCTGTTTCGCACCCGCAACATGCGTATAAATCTGCGTCGTAATCAATGAAGCGTGTCCTAAAAGCTGCTGGATATATCGGATGTCTACGTCACTTTCCAACAACAGGGTTGCCAGCGTGTGACGAATCATGTGCGGTGTGATCCTCGTCGAGATACCGATTTTCTTTGCATATTTTCGGAGAATCAGCCGCACAGACTGTTCCGACAACCGTCCCCCCCGACGGCTGCGGAAAAAGGCCTGCCCCCATTCCGGGTGACAAGCCTCCTTATAACGCCGAATCGTTGAAAGCACTTCCGCATTTGTAACCTGGATAATCCGCTCTTTCTTTCCCTTCCCATGAATCAATAATGTACCCGCGTTTAGATCTATATCCCGCGTGTTTAATTTGCAAAGTTCTGATACCCGGATGCCCGTCGCAAACAGCAACTCTATCACAGAAGCATCCCGCAGCCGTTCCCATTGGGTTTCGGATACGCTTCCCGATTCTAAACCAATATGTACCTCCGTTAATAACCGCTCTACCATCGACAGCGGGACCGTTTTCGGCAAAATTTGCGGCTCTTGCAGCTTTAACCGGAGGTTTTTGAAAGGATTTTGCGGTAAATGCCCTTCTTCTTCCAGCCACGCGCTGTATGCCCGTATGGATGCAATTTTGCGCTTGACTGTACGCGGCTGGTATCTCGTATTCATGTGTGAAATATATGCTTTTATAGCGTCTCGATTAAAGTCCATTTTTTCAACTACTATATACTCATGAAATTGACGCAAATCGATTCGGTAGGCTTTTACGGTCTTCGGATCAAGCCTCTTTTGGTTTTCACATGCAATCAGGTATTGGTTCTGCAAAGTTGTCTGATAAATCATTTTATAGCCTCCATTTATTGGTTGTATGTTCCTATTATGGAGGAAAATGTCGCATTTTGTCTATAAAATCATTGTAGTTACATACCGAATCAGCACCTCTCAAAAACAAAGGGCCAGCCGTGTAAAGGCTGGCCTTCGATGTACAATGGAAGTATGAAAAAATAATTGATATCAAAAGATTAGGTTAATCATATCCTGTGAATTGTCATAAACGCTTTCCGATCACTTCATAATAAGGCCTATCATAATAAGCATAATACGCAAGATATTTAATCATCATGTTTGGGTCGCCGATATCCTTGACCATTTCTCCAATATACCGGCCGCTCCAGCCTTCAGCTTTGATTTTATCCCGGCACCGGTTTGCTGCACGCGTAATATTGCGTGTAACAGTAACTGGGTCCTTATGGAGCCGTTTGGCTGCCACGGAATAGACGTCACGCTCCATCATCAAATCGTCCATCCGCATATTCTGGATAAAAAGACAGTGTGCTGTAATTTCTATTGCATAGGATAAAGGTAAAACGTTAATACGTTCAGTACCAAGAATCCTGCGAATCACAGCTTCAGATTTCGACATCATAGAGAATCACCTTTCGTTTGATTAAGATAATCTCATGATATCTCATTTGAGACGTGTTTTGACAATCTCGGACATTATAAGACAAAACATCCATATAATGGATATTATAAACTAATCTCCCTATCAGAAAATCTGTGGAGCGCGAAAAGAAAATGCATTGCGTGTACGACATATATATTTACGGGGTTCTGCGGGAATGAAAAATCATTCAGGGAGGATAAAAAACGGCACTGCCCGCATGATCCAAAACTGAATCAGCTGAAAACAGTGCCATATCGCTTTCTAAAAATGAAATAGAGTAACATCAGGGGTATGATAAGCACACTGTTCATTTTCCACTGCACTTTACCACTGAAACGGTAAACAAAGCACAAATTTCCTGGTTCTAATACAAGGCATATCGCGTAAAATCTATGGAAAATCGGGACACTGTAAAACGTATCCATTTTGTCCATATATTATAACACATTGACCATATATCGTCAACCGGCAAAATCGTTGCAACCAGCTTTGATAAACTCAAAAAACCCCCTTACATATTCCCTAACGAATAAAAATTCTACCGCATTTAACCACCCCGCACGCCGTTGCTTTGGCGTGCGGGGCAGTATGCAGAAACGATGACTGCCGCACCCATCCCCCGCCGCAGCGGAGAAAGGGAGTCCAGAGGGACAAGTCCCTCTGGCGCTGTCCGCGCAGGACCGCCCGCCGCGCAGGCGTTTCGCTTACGGGAGGAACCGACCCAAAACAACGGCAACCTCTGCACGGGTTACTGGGCTGTGCGGCGCAAGCCTGGTGTCAGAGCTGCCAGGAAGCAGTTTTTCAGCAGCTGCCCACTTCATGGCATCCTGTGCAAAGCCGTGCAGCTGTGCCGCGTCCTCAAATCCACGAAGGTCTGCCTTTGCGGACAAGTCGCGCCCTTTGAGCCGCGCATAACGATAAAGGATCACTGCCAGCTGTTCGCGGGTTACACTGTCGTCCGGCGCAAACTTCCCATTTGAATAACCGCTGACAATGCCTTTCGCAGCAGCCCAGCCAACAGCTTTTTCATAAACACTGCCCGCCGGAAGGTCCGGGAATGCAGCTGCTTCGGCCTGCGGCTCGCCCTCAATGGCATATATTACCGATGTAAGCATTGCACGGCTGACTGGTTCGTCCGGCGCAAACCGTCCGTCCGATATGCCGGAAAGCCAGCCCTTTTCCACAGCAGATACAATCGCCTGCTGCGCCGGGTGCCCCTGAATATCTGCAAAATCAGCTGCCGCACCAGAAGCCCCCGCCTCCCGCTCGACCGTCTTGCCGTCATAGCTGCGGGTGCCATCCGCATTCAGCGTGAAATGTGTAAAGAAATCATCCCAAATCATCTCAGCTTCCTCGGGCAAGTAAGCATGTGGTGAATTTTTCACCTCGGTAAAGCGTACCAGCGGTATCCCCTGGGCGTTCTGATAATCATAAGTTACAAAAGTACCGGAAGCATCCGCTTTCCCCGCCGATGCCGCAGCCGTACCATTAAACGCGCTCCAATAGGAAGCCGTCTGCGCACTGAGCGTACCTTCCGCCAGCGATGCGCCGTCTTCACCATCATACTGCCCCTTCATGAACCAGACCGGCATGGGCTCCCCCTCGCTCGGAACCGTGTCAGGAAATGCCCCCATATTGGAGCCGACCGGCGCCGCCGCCGCAAACAAATCAGAGGCTTCCAACGCAAGCATCCAGGTCATGCAGGAACCATTAGAATGTCCAGTCGCATATACCCGCGCAGCATCAATATGATAGCTTTCCTCCGTGGACCGCACCAGCTCGCGGAAGTATGCCACGTCATCCGTCACATCCTCAACCGGTACGCCCATCAGATCATTATTCCAGAAAGGTACAGGGATATTCCCAAAAATATTATCCGTCGGATACCCCTGCGCAAAGACAACAATAAAACCATTCTTTTCGGCCACGTCCTGCCAGCGGCTGTCACCGGTAAAGGCCGTCATCGCATTTGAATAACCGTGAATCGCTACAACGAGCGGAACTTCCTTACCCGCCTGATAGCTGGACGGCACGTAGGTCATCCAGCGGCGGAGTTTTCCATTTACCACTTTTTCTGTGGTGAAAAAGCCCGTTTTTCCGTCATTTGTGTGCTCGACCGTCCATTCGAGACGACCGCCGGGCCGTCCGACAAACCGCTGCACCTTCGATAAAAAGGCCGTATACAAAATATCCGGCGTGACGGTTTCAGCGGAGCCGCTTACCCAGACGCGGGCAGCACCATCCGCATAAACCGCCTGCGCATATTCGTTCGCGCCAGCTGCCTCTGCATCATTTGCCGCTGCCCAGTATTCGGCTGCACCCTCGCCGGATACCCCTGCCAGCCAGATCGGGACCGGGATTTCCCGATTGGGCAGCTTCAACGATTCCCGGCCCTCAAGCGATTCGGCCTGTGCAAAAGGATAACTGTCAGCATTTCCTACCGCCTCCGCAACGGCCGCCGGGACAGCTTCACCGCCAATCGCAGCCGCCCCGCAGATAATCGCAGGCCACTGCATAGCAAATTCCTGTGCAGCTGTGCCGCCCTGTCCATAACCAACCACATAAAATGCGCGTTCATCCATATCAAACGGTGCGTTCAGCTCCCCAGACTTGCTGCGGATGGTGTCATAGACTTTTTTCAAGAAAGCGGCTTCATCACGTCCGTCCGGCGTTTGCAGGATGTTCCAGTGGCCTCCGTTTTCCGGTTCGGCGGCAATCAAAGCGATTTGTGCCCGGTCGGCAACCGCTTTCCAAGCAAGACCGGTTTCGGATGCCCAGAATGTTTCAGCCGTGGTCCCGTCCGGCGGCAGCAGCAGCACACCGCCAGAACAAGGCTGGAACGCAGAAGGGATATAGACCGAATACCGGCCTTCCAGCGTGTCTGCCGCGATTTCCTGCCCGTGGAACAATCCGGAAACCGGCGGTAAATAAGGGTTTGTGGGATCGACCGGCTGATACTGCGCGGCAGCACCTGCGGTGCTGCACAACAGCATACACGCCAACGCTGCGGCTATCAGCCGCTTGCCAATGTACGAGTTCATTTGAATGCCCTCTTTCCTTATATTTACGCAGCTGACAGGCTGCGCATTTTACATAGTTGTCGTTATGGTGTATAGACCACTTTTCCATCTATGCGGGCGAATTTTGAAAAAAATTCTTCCCAGATGCGGAAGCTCATCTCCGGCATGGTGGCATGCGGCATATAATCAACCCAAGTATAACTGACCATCGGTGCACCGTCCATCCGGCGGAGGCGCAGGTCGTGCCAGCGTCCGCTGACTTCCCAGCCTTCTCCCCAATCCATAGGGGAATCGGATGAAAGATGATTGATTTCCCGCCAGACGAGGATGCTGTTCCCCGTGTCGTTTTCATCCGTGGGGAGCGTGGGCAGCAGCCAGGACTCCTGTTCACCGCCAAACATCCAAATCGGGATTTCCAAACCGGCACGGTTTTTGACTTCCGGCAGTTTGCGGATATCCATGCCAAATCCACGGAACAGGATGCCCGAGCAAGGCGCCGCAGCAGCAAATATATCACTCAGGACCAAGGCCAGCGTCTGGGTCATGACCGAGCCGTGGGAATGTCCGGTCACAAATATCCGTGTACGGTCTACAGCGTGCGATGCACACACTTTTTCAAGCACCGTGCGGAAAAATGCCAGCTCATCAGGGCCATCCGGCGCATTATGGAGGAAATTCCAAGCAGGCAGCGGGACATTGGCTACACTGCACACCTGGTTCTCCATTTCCATCTGCCCGGGAGTGGCCGTCGGATGTACTACAATAAATCCATACCGATCCGCTACCTTATACCACTCGGAATTGCCTGCGTAAATTTCTCCCGCACAGGTATAGCCATGCAGCGCAAATACCAGCGGCACCGGTTTTTCCGGCTGCGGCCGGACGCTTTCAGGCACATAAACATACCATTCCCGCATCCATCCGCCAATTTCTTCATAATGGTACTCCATACCGAGATCAGCAACTGGGTCACGGGTCATACGCAGATCGCCGCCAGGGCCGCTCATCCAACGGCGCTGCCTGTAAAGGAACTCCTTCCAGATACGGCGGAGCAGCGGGGAAGCATATTCCGCCGAAGCCCCCGGTAAGCTGCTGACGCAGACGCGGAACGCCTCCCGCTCCTGATCCTGCACGTAGGGCGGCTCAGCGGTACGCATGAATTCCACCATATCCGGGCGAAGCTGGCGGCCTGATTCGGTAATCCCGCAGGCAGTCCGCCAATAGGCGGCGGTGCCGTTATCCACACCGAACGGCGTTTCCGGATCATCAATGATCCATGCGGGCATCGGGATATCCCCTTTTTTTATCCCGAGACGGTGGGTCTCGTCAACAAAACCATCAAGGTTCGTACAGTAATCCGCTGCCGCTGCTGCGCGATAGCCTGCGCTGACCGCCGAACCGCCGACGCTTACAATCCCCGCCCAAACGGCAGGATTCCACATTGCCGCCATGTTCGCTATTACGCCGCCCTCACGGCAGCCGGTCAGGTAGAACTTTGATTCATGTACACAGAATTTAAGCCGCTGCGTTCCCGCGGCGTATACCGCGTCAATATAGGCGATATCCCCATCTGACGCGCCATAAGGCTCCTCCGTATGCCAACCGCCGCCCTCGGGTTCCAGGAAAAAAAGAATCAGCTTTTCCTTGGATTCCTCCGTGTCGGCCATGCTGCGCCAGCCACTGTCCCGCCAGAGGTCATCGGCTGTTTTTCCGTTTTCCGGCAGGATGAATACGCCCGCTGTAGAAGGCCGCGTCCCCTCTGGAATATAAAGCAGATACCGGCGCGTCTTTCCGCCAACCGTTACCGTTTCTTCAAAGGTGCCCTGATACAAGGGGCGGAGCGGGTCTTTCGGGTCAACCTCCCGATGAATGTTATAGTACATGTTGTCCTCCTTTAATCTGCCTGTTTCAGCAGATCTTCGCGCTCCATATCCGAAAGGATGCCGCTGTATTCCTGATCCAGCCGGTATCCAAGCATCAGCAGCGCAATCACTGCCCATGAAAGCACCGGGCCCCAGATATACAGGTTTTCAACCATTGCGACCGCCGAAGGGATTTCCTCTGCATGGCCGGTAAAGCCAGAGGTATCCATCAGCTTACCCACAGCGGCGCCGGTGATACCGCCACCGAATTTCTGTCCAACCGTTGCGGCGCTGAATACAAGCGCCTGCACACGCACGCCAGTTTTCCAGTGCCCGAAGTTCACCACATCAGCCATCATCGTAAAGATACAGCCGAACAGAGGTGCTTTGCCAATACCGCGTACCGCAGCAATCACGCACGCAAAGGCTGGATTCGCAGGGACAAAAAGCAGCGTCAGCTGTGCGGCTGCCGTTACCAACGCACCAACAAGCACCAAATTGCGCTTGCCGAAGCGGGCAATCAACGGCGCAAGGAGCATAATTGCAATCGTACCCGGAATGCTTTCCGCAAGATTCAGCACACTGTAATATTCATTATTGCCGAGAATGTACTGGGCATAGTAGGTGCCGCAGGTGCCGTTGACCGTCTGATAGACCGCGAGGAACAGCGCCGTACAGAGGATCATAATAAAATATTTATTTTTTGCAAGCGCACCCATGCGCACGCTGATCGGTAAGGTTTCCGCATCCCGCGCCGCCTGGGTATTGACGCGCTCCCTTGTACCGAAAAAGCACCAAAGCAGCATACCAACCGCAACCGCCGAATAAATGATCGTAACCTTGATCCATGCGGCCTGGTCACCGCCCATACGGTTAATGACCGGCAGTGTCGCCGCCGATACAATCATATTCCCGACAGGTGACATAGACATACGGAAAAGATTGATTTTCGCCAAATCCTGTTCGTTGCTGGTCATCAGCGGCGCCATTGCGCCATAGGGTAAGTTGAGCGCCGTATAAACAACGGTCGTACACAGGTTATAGGATACGAAAATGTAAGCTGCCTGTACCGCCCCCTCTGCGCGTGCAGGCAGGCAGAACAGGAGTACAGCCGTTACCGCGTATGGAATCGCCATCCACAACACCCAGGCGCGGCCTCTGCCGTGTCTGGAATGTACTTTATCCATAATCAGTCCAATCGCTACATCAGAAAGCCCGTCGAACAGCCTTGAAAACAGCATAATCATACCGACAAGGCCCGCCGAAACACTCATTACATTTGTATAAAAGTAGGTGACAAGCCCACTTGTCAGTGCAAAGACAACGTTGCAGGCCACATCCCCCATGCCGTAGGAAATTTTCTCGAAAATACTGGTTTTAACGTTAGCGGAATCTGTTGTTCTCCGTCCATTTTTTTCGGTTGCCATAAAAATATGCCCCTTTCGGTTCATGATTCTGCGTGGAGGGCTGCCGGCTTATCCCTTCCGATGTTACCAGTTTACCGAAAAAGATGCATAAAAAATACAGAAAAGCCGGAATGGCCATCCTGATATTCCGGCTGATTTTCTGTATTTTACAATATTATTTCGAAGATGTTCATTTTTTCAAGATAGAAAGGTCAAAAAAACATGATCCACCGTTTTCAGCCCGGCCGTCAATCAGCAGATTCCGCTCAAAAAATGCCTGTCCCATCGCAGGACGCTTCAGCAGTCCCGCTTCTGCAAAACAATCAGCTGTACCTCATGCGGTTCAAGCTGTGCCTCCAGCAGCAGTGTCCCATCGGTGAATACATCCCGCAATACATAGCCCGGCTGAGAGGTTTCCGCCAGATATTGCAGGCCATCCGGACGCAAGGCGGAGGGCGCGCCAATCTCCAGCCACTTGTCATAAGACGAGCCTGCCGTCCGGCAGATCACCCGGCGTTCCTGACGGTAAATCCCCGGTGACAGCCCGCAAAGCTCCAGTGACAGTTCAAGCCCCCCATCAGTGCGGAATACCTTATATGCATCGCCCGGATCACTCAATTTTTGATAACGATATCGGTAGAGTGCATCGTAATGACAGTAATGATACAAATAAACCTGTACCGTGCCGCCTGAACGGGAAATCAACCAGCCTTTCCCCGACGCGACCCGCGTCTCTCCAGCGCGTGCCAACAAACGGAGTGCCTGCCAGCTCGCTTTTGGGACGCCATCCGCAGTGAACAGCCCATAACCGCCATGGAAGGTTCCCTGCGGCGCGAACCATTCCTCAATCAAATCGGTCAGCAGCCAATAACCCAACACGATACCGCAGCCGTCATTTTCCAATGCATTTTTCACCAGCCACGCAGATTTATAGCAAGTGTCACTCGATAGATCACGCTGCCAGAGCGTAGAAGTCCATTCCTCAATCATAATCTCCCGTGTGTCCAGCCGGTAACGCGCGGCAAATGCACGGAACGCCTCCAAAAAGTGCGCCGTGTAGTCCTCATCTTTGCTGAGCACCGAAGGCACTGACTGCTGATTTACAGTAAAATGCAAAAATTCAGCGTCATGAAAAATATTCTCATGCGGATAGCACTGCGCAGTGAGAAAGTCAGGCAGCGCACCACGCAGCGCAAGGTCATCAAACAGCCTAATAACGGAATCCGGCTCGGTAAGCAGCAGGCTGGAAAATGCCCCCGGCCCGCCCAGCTGAAGACGTGGGTCAAGCGCTTTCAGCGCCCGCCGTGTCACCAGATACATTTCCAAATAATCCGCATAGCTGACCGGTATTTCATCCAGCACAGCATAATTGTACGAAAAAACCGAAAACCGCCAGCCACAGACTGTTTCAAGCCCGTATCGTTCTATCCAGTGCGCAGCAGCCGCCTGCACCAGCGCCTCCCACCGCTCAAAATCCGCGCAGACACTGGCCATAGAGTTCCGATCAAACAGACGATAGGGCGTTTTCGCCAGCAGCGAGGGTACAAAACTAAGCTCCACATAAGGCGTCAGGCCAATAGAAAGAATAAAATCAAACAACAGGTCAGCATAGGTAAAATTATACCATGGCGAACCATCCGGGTTCTGCTGATAGATATGCATATCATCATCAAAAATTCCATGAAATCGGAGATACCGAAAGCCCAGCTCTCTTTGGGCGCAGCGCAGCTGCGCCTGCACCGCACCAAACAATCCATCCCGGGCATAGCCGATATTTACCAGCTTCCCCCAGCTCCTGTACACAGCCCCCGCGTTTTGAGAAACGTCAATCCGGGCACGCCGCCGAATCGCTGCCGTGCTGCTTTTCGATGGCCCGGTATCATATTGCAGCAGCTCCTGCACCCAATCGGCCACATCCTCCGTGCTGTCCGCCTCCCCTTCATGCAGGCTGCAATAATGTCCGGGCGTGATACCATACGCACGCTTAAAATACGTGATAAAGGCATTACTGCTCGGAAAACCGCTGCGATAGGCCGCCTCAGTCACCGAACGCCCCGCACGCAGCTCCTGCACAGCATTTTCAAGCCGTACAGAAACCAGATATTCGGTAAAGGTCATGCCAAGGTGTTTCCGGAAAACACGGGAGAGGTAACTCTCTGAAACAAACAGCCCGGACGCAAGCGCAGTAAGTGAAAGCGGTTCCCTCCAACGGGTGCGGATTTGCCGCATGGCCCGTTCGAGCAGGCGGAGCGGTTCCGCGCCCGTTTCGGCAGGAGCTGCGCCGGAAGCCGAAAACCGCTTCCGCAGCAGCTCCGCCAATGCGACGGCTTCACTGTCATCCGGCACGGCATCGCCGCTCTGCTGGAAAAATGCACGGAATACCGCGGCGCAACGCTGACGAACTTCAAGCTCTACGGTGTTGTGCAAGCCACTGCGCCGCAGCCAGCAGTCCATTTGAAGCCGTTCCGGCCAGCCCGCACGTTTGAGAATCCCAGGCGGCAGGAGCATTTGCAGCAAGCCGGAGCCCTCCGGGCAGGAAATCCGATAAAGTGTCAAAGGTGGAACAACGGATACCTCAGACGCAAGCAGCGGGCGCGGGTGTGCCGCAGTCAAAACGGTACTCTCTCCATGCAGTCCGAAAAAGACGGACGCACCCAACCCCATGGAAAGCGGGATATCCTCATGATGCAGGATGCGGAACGTAATTTCATTTTGATCCATGCTTGCCCTCCTGATAAACGATTTTCGGCCGTGGTCATTTCTGATAATACCGCTGATAAACAGAATACCCCTCTAAACCCAGTTTCGCATGACGGTATCGTGTGCAAAAATTTATAAGATGATGACCCTGTTAAAGAAAGTATAACACAAATTCAAACACAAGTATATCTGCCAGCAGTCAGGACTGCAAAGAGAAATCCCCCGTCCCGCCCGCAGGCGAAGCGGAGATGCGCAGCATCTCGGGGCCTGGGGTT
>CAJUSB010000009.1 GCA_910589115.1 uncultured Clostridia bacterium
CTCCTCTAGTTCCACATCCTCAAAATACTCCTGTATGAATACCTTTCTCATATCCCTATGATACCATATTCTGCTTCTTTTTCAAACTTGATTTCCGTGGGCGTTGAGCGTGGCACGGTCGGGATTTCTGTTCCAGTGCTGCTCTGGCTGTGTTCGATCCTGCATGCCAGCAGTGACTTTCTTCTGGTGGGCGGCAGGAGCATTCTGATGTAATCGGCATCACCACCCGCTTAAGCAGCCTGCCGCCTGCACACATAAAAAATGTGGAAGAAATTCTAAACTGCTATATGGAAGGCATTGCGATTGCCCAACACGCTACAGATAATGACAGACAGACCGATTGAATGGCGATGGAGCTGCCGATAGCGACGAGAGGCTTCATGCGAGACAGCGGTTTTAGTTACGATTTCTTTTTCTGCTTTTCTATGCTTTATAAAGTGTATCCTCTGGATGGGTCCGTCTGAACCCACCCATGAGTCAGGAATTGGACAGACTGCTCTCCGGGCGGAGGGCAGTCTGCTTTTCGGTTACAGGATGTTGTATAAGTTGGAAGACAAACTTCCGTTCTCCCGCCATCGATGTTCTTTGCGAACGAATCCTTCCCGGCACAGCTCGTCAAGTGCGCGTTTGACGGTTGCGCGGGAGAGATGCAGCTCCGCAGCGATGGTGTTGATCGCGAGCCAGCAGCGGCTCTCTGCATCTGCATGGTCTTGCAGGCAGCGGTAGACTACTACTGCACGATGTCCCAATCCAGAGTTATGGATTGAATTGAAACAACTTATAAATCATCACCCGGCCTTTCCCGGAAGACCGGTCTGCGCGGCAGCGGCGGACGTTCTTCCCGCAGCGGCGGCTTTGGTCGTTCATTCCTGACGGGCACAGCTGGCGGATGCTTTCGCAGAATAGCGGCTTCCAGATCATCCTTGTTAGCGTAGGCTACCTTTCGTTGCGCTTTTTCCGGAACCTCATATGGCTTTTTGAACCGGATTCCCCAATCAAGAAACAGCCGCAGCTGTACCTGCATAGGATGTACGCCGGTTTTCATTACGACAAAGCCGCCTTTCGGCATGGTTTTCAACTCATCAGGTGTCATTAACGGACGTTCGATCATTTGCAGAGACTGCGTCGGATCGTTCTTTCCTCTGCTGATCGATCCACTCATAACAGTCCTACTACCCAATGCTTTTGATAGTTCAACTGCCGTCTGTGATGCAGGTGCAAATCCTCCAAAAATGTTAACCTGGCAGTTGTCTGTTATTATCTCCGAGCCTTCCTTCCCATAATTCTTTTGAAGCTGGCCGGTAATGCTCTGCACGATAGGAACAAGCATCAGACCGCGAGAGCGGGACGCGGAGAACATCAGTTCAAGCGACTGGATTGGAGGACAGGTACCAAGTTCGTCGGCAAAGAATACCGCGCGGTTCGGAAGCCTGCCACCAAACTCGTCTGCAACCGTCAATATTTCACGGTATAAATTCTGGATTATAAGACTTACCATAAAATACTTGGTCTGATCTTCTTCCGGGAGAACGATAAACAGTGCAGATTTTTCTTTACAGAACTTTTCAGCATCTATAGCGGTATCAAAACACAATATTTGCTCCATTTCTGAGTCAAGGAACGCGTTTAAACGTGATAACACCGTAGAAATAACGGAAGCCATTGCCTGCTCTGCAGTATTCAAAGCCGAGCCTGCAAACCATTTTGCTTTGTGGTCTGCGGGTAATTTTTCAAGCAGTAGCTGGAACTGGTTTTTCCCTTTCACCTGAGACGGCGCGAGAAGCTCCTGCACCAGTTTGAACACGGACACAATGTGCCGCTGCTCAATCGGATTTCCATCCTCATCTTCGGTTGGAAGATACTCGGCAACCAACAGCAGCATTGCGGTCAGAAGCCCTTCGGCGGAATCATAAAAATAGGCGTTTTGTCCATATTGCGCAGAATCCCCTCCGCTTGTGTTAATCAATGTTTTTGAAAGGATTTTTGCATACTTCTCTGCCTTTGCTTTCGCCGAAAGATTATCCGGCTCTGCTTTGTACACGTCCATATACCGGTTCACGAGATTCAGCAGATTGATGCCATCGGAACGCGTCGGATTTCGGAGATCCAACACTGCGATATGGTATCCGTAGCAATCTTTTGCAATGCCTGCATAGTTTCGGAACAGGTCGCCCTTGGTATCGGTGCAGAGAAAGGACATTCCTGACGCAAGCGCGTACTCAATGTTTGGGTACAAGAAAAATGCTGTCTTTCCGGCACCGCTGGCGGCGGTAACCATCGCATGGATATCATCTGTATCGACCAGCGCAGTCACCTTATTCTTTGGCCCTTCGCAACCCAGAATCAGCCCCTGCTTCTTCGGCAGATTCTTTCCCTGCCGCCATTGTACGGGTTGGAATGGGACGCGAGTATAGATTCTCTGGATTTCCTTTTTGGTCGCCCATCGGGCGGTCCCGTGCTGACCATCACCAACGGTCTTGGATTTGATGTTATCCAAGGCATAGTGCTGTGAACAAAACGCAAGCCCGCCGATCACAATCACCATAAGCCCTGCTGACAGAATCAGTATCAGCATAATGTCATCACCTCCGTTTCGATTTGCTGTTGTTCCTGCAGATCAGTTTCGTATTTCACCACCGTTTTTGTGCAGGACGCTGCCAGATGAAGCCATGCGTCTGCAATTGCTTCCTTCTCTGGTTTGGTACGGATTCCCGGTGCAGCTGCATTTGCCATCACACGCTGAAGCTCTGCCATAAGCTCATCTGAGCGGCCTTTTAATGCGTGTTGGTTATGGTTCGGCCAAACCTCGCCCTGTAAAAATGCAGCGACCTCCGCTTCTGCCACTGGCTCAAGGAGCTGACGGCGCTCCCGCAATGCAGCCACCAGCGCGAAAGCCGCTGCGGATTCCATACGCTCCATTGCCTGGTCGAAGCGTCCGTATTGCAGGTCACGCTCATACCCTTTCAGGAGCAACGGGATCTGCTGCGCCGCAAACCGGGCATTTGCTTTTTCTGCAAGTCCTGCAATCCGTTCACAGATCGACGGCGCGGCAAGCATCTGCGGATGATCTTCTCCCGGTTCAGCGGACAGATTGCAGCACGCAAATAATTCCGAGTTCCAATCCTTTGATCCCGGAAGTCCAACCGCAATATCGCGATATCCTTTATCATGCAGGATTTCCCTGAGTCGCCCGACCGCCGCGATGCCTGCCGCGTCATGGTCAAGGCAGAGAGCAATCCGCTGAAGTTTCGGATTTTGCTCCAGCATCCAGAGCATGGCGTGTTCACTTGTGCCGCACAATGCGACGTAGCTATGTTTCTGCCAGTCCTTCTGATACAGCGTGACGAATGACATCAGGTCGATTGGCGCTTCAAAAACATACAGCCGCCTGCTGGTTCCAATATGATGGAAACTGCACCGCGCGTCACTGCCAATCACGTTCCGCTTGAAGGGTTGATCACCCAATCCACGTTTGTGAGCATGACGGGCAATGCCGTGTTCATCCCTCCCGACGAACACGGCATTGTGCTGCTCCATATTATTAAATTTTTCACAGCTTTCATAAAGCAGCCCCGCTTCTGCAAAAGCATTTACGACTTTACTTCCGATCAAACGCTTTTTCGTCAGATACGCAAATGCCCGACGCATATCTGGGTTTGCGTCAGGCAGCACAAATGGCTGTGATGGCATCGGAGGTTCGCGAGCCTGCTGTTTTACCGGCTGGTAGGTTTCGCCCTGCTCCCCGCCGAGCAGGCGGGTGACAGCTTCCGCGTAGCCTACACCATAAAATTTCTGTACGAAGGAAATCGCTCCACCGCCCTGCTGCGCAGAATGATCGTACCAGCGGTTCCCACTGACGGTAATACTATGATCGCTGCCAAGACGCTTCTCGCGCCCGGACGGAAGCAGTTTTTCACCCTGCTGCCGTAGGAACTCAACCAAGTCCACACTGCTGGCACGCTGCTTCTGCTCCTCCGTAAAATGTATGTAGGGAATCCTTAACACCTCCCATCGGATTGATTCAGGTAATGGTTTACAGACTCAAATTTTGAGACGGCTGTGCATCTTCTTCCAGATACTGCTTGCGGCAGTCGCTGAGAGATTCACCAAACTGCTCCATGTAATAAGCATCCATTTTCCGAGCCATCACGGCCTGTTCTTCTGTATTCAGACGGTATTTGTAATCAAGCTGTTCGCCGTTGGCACAGTTCAGAATTACAGTCAGCGTATCGCAAACACAATTTTCTTCCAGATCGTAATCGGCATAGACGTTCAGGAAATCATCATTTTCGGCTGTCACGACATCGGTTCCGAACACTTCATCGACATTGAAATTGGTTTCCACATAGAAGTTCAGCAGATTGTCATTCTGATCGATATCACCAGAAAGTGAAATTTCTTCCGGACGCAGAGGCCGCTCCCCTTCCAGGAAACCATATTCACTGTATTCTGTCAGTTCCTTCCCTTAGAGCCGATCAAGGAGTCGATCCCATTGTTCTTCAGTGTCCGCATCTTGCTTGCGCATTGCATGGCTGACCGCCGAACAGATGTCTTTGATTTGATAGCTCTCCCAGCCGGCCGTAATGCGCAGACCTGTAAACTCACCCTTATCATAGCGATAGGTAATCCGCCGCTTTTACTGCTCCTGTGAAGGAACAGCAGTCAGAGCGGATTTTCCCCCGCTTCGCACCGTGCGTGCAGCTTTCACCGCACACGGCGCTCCATCGATGCAGATTGATTGCTGCGTGTATGTGAAGATACCAGTTTTCCCCTGTAACCGAGAATCTTTTTCTGCGCCTTGGCGTCGAATTCCTGAACATCCTGCTTCGGATTATTCACCGCTTCAAAGCATTTTCTGTGAAGCGAAACCAGATTATTAACACGATTTACCTTGTCCAATGGAAGATTTGGATTGACTCGATGGGTATACGGAGTACAGGAAATTAACCAGTCGCCGCAGACCTTACATTTGAGCTTATCACGATTCAGAGCATAAGCCCGGTTCATAATAAACTCAAAATTATTGAGCCGTCCCCATTCACTGTGAAGCACAGCTTCGGCCGTCTTATCCGAGTACATCTCATCAAGCCGCGCGTTCATGCGCTTCTTTTTGGTGCGCTCAAAATAAAGCTGCCTGCCTGCTTCGGTGTATGGCGTTTCCTCCTCCTTTTTAGGGCTTATTTTCTCCCATCGGCAGAAGGAAAGTGCGGTAAAGCCGACATAAATATCGCGGTATTTTACAGCAGGGATTTTCTGTTCATACTTTTCATGAACACGGGGCAGATTTTGCGTCTGGTTCGCGGGAATCCATTTCCCCTTATATTGCTTTAAGCGGCTTTTCGCCACAAGCTGCAATCTTCGGCTGTATTTCTTCATCGAGATATTTACCCATGTGCAGCACTGATGATATTGAATCAGTCCGCGCACTTTGCTGTTGATACGGTTAATTTCTCGAATCAGCTGCTCCTTGCTGTAATTCTGTGGAATTTCCTTAATGTCTTTCGCGATAGAATCGACTTTGCGCTTTAATCGTTCCCTGTCTGGTATCGTTCTCGTAATGTAGCCTTTTCTGGCTTTTCCGGGAACCATTTTGAATTCGTAGCCTAAGAATTTGATATACTTCTTTTGGATGTCTGTAATCAGCGTTTTTTCTTTGGATAATGTCAGTTTCATTTTGCTTTGGAGGAATTTTTGCAGCCGCATTTTCCAGTCCTCCGCATGGGCGCGGGTGTCTGTGAGAATGATAAAATCATCGGCATAACGGATTAAATATCCGGGAATCAGCGCGGAACGGGTTTTTAGCGCGGCGATTTTACCTCTGTGCTGTTTATATGCGTGCCGTGTCCGCTTGCGTTCCCATTGTTTGGAAATCCATTCGTCCAGAATATCCAGATAGGCATTCGCAAGCAGCGGGCTGATTAACCCACCCTGCGGTGTGCCTTCTTCGTTCCGCTCACACTCTCCCATAATACCAGCTTTCAGCATTGCCTTTATGATTTGTAGTACCCGTCTGTCCTTGATGCCCATATGGTACAGGCGCTTAATAAGGATGCTGTGGTCGATATGGTCAAAGCATTTGCTGATATCGCCCTCCACTACCCAATGACAGCCGTTATGGTGCGAAAGCAGTTTTACCCGCTCCAGCGCCATTGCCGCGTCCCGCATGGGACGGAATCCGTAGGAATGCGCAAAGAACTGTGCTTCTAAAATGGGTTCCAGCACGATTCTCATACATTCCTGTACAATACGGTCGCGTATCGTCGGAATCCCTAACGGACGTTTTTCGGCCTTTCCCGGCTTATCAATATATTTTCGGCGTATCTCCTGCGCATCAAAGTGCGCAAATGCTTTCCGGATATCCGTTACAACCCACGAAAATGGCTTATGCAGGTAATCCTTCCGCATGGTTTTGGAATCTACGCCCGGCGTTTCGCTTCCATGGTTGCTTTTGATATTATGGATTGCCGTTAAGATAGTGGTTTCTGCTGACATGATCTCCAAAAGGCCCTTAAATGCAGGCCGTCCGCCTGCGCTGTACACCTCCTTGCTTTGCTGATACAGTTTGTCCAGAATTTCGCGTAATTCAGTTTCGGTTTTCGGGTAGTCGAATTGTTGTGCCATCCGCACCGTCTCCTTTCCGGGGCTGGTGTTTCTGGTGTCAGTCAGGTATGCCTACGGCTTCCTCGACTTCCTGTTCACATACAATCTGCACCAACTATGCCCCTTCGCTCCATTCCCCCTGTTCGAAGGAATTTCATCACTACTACGGGCTGCTGCCCCGCAGATTTGCAGGCCATTTCCTGCCTGCGCGGACGGAGGCGCCACTCCTGCTGCACAAACTAAAGTCCGTGCGTCCGTCTGCGGTTCCCTTGTTCCCTATGCTCTAACTTTCCATACCGGTTTTAGCCCGTCCCTGTAGCCCGACTGCCATCTTTGGCTGGTGTGATCTTCTGCCAAAGACCTTCGACCTTTTCGGTTTTCTGCCGCTTTCCACGACCCCAGATTTCAGCGGCGACAGTTCCCCGCATGGGGTGGAGGGCTGTCTGATCCTCCCCACATTTTCGAGCCGTACATTCGGGACTTTTGTCAGTTGCAGCAAGACATTCTGGACATGACCGGTTTATAGTCTCCTGCGGGCGCAGCCGTCTCAGACCACGCGACCGCTCTTTACCGAGCTTCGTACAGACTGTGTGACACCACAGTCCGCACGTCGGAGTATCAGAGTTTTTGTCACCCTTCACACAGGGTCAGGCAGGTACTTCCCCTGCCAAATCGAACATAGAGTTCGGAATTTGTTGAATTCCGCCTTGCTTTATCGCGTATTTCTACGCGGATTGTCAAGGAACAAGGCGCGCGAAATCAATGTGGAATGCACCTGATATGCGCCCACTGTCATCAATCCGTTCCCTTGCATAGCGGTCAAACTCATGTTCCGTAATTTCTACACGGTTTGGATACAGGTTTTCAAAAGCACTGGCCGCTTCTTCATGCTGGACATAACGCCGCAGTTGATCTGCCGTGTACAGCAGATCATGGTTCCCGATAGACGCAAACCGGGTTTCATTGCCGTTCTCCTGAACATGAAAAATCCCGAAGTACAGCTGCGACGAATCAGGCAGTTCCTTTTCATAGATCGATTCTGCATCGCCGGTATCGATCAGCCGCCACAATACATGGGAAAGTTCCTCGTCAATTACCGAAAATTCCGACCCGTTTTCAGCAAGCCAGCCATCGCTGACAACCTCCAAGGGATTTTTGAATTGCAGAAGATATTCAGCCTGCTCTGCGGAAACCTGATTCGGAACTTCCTGTGCCATCCGCTGAACCGCAGCAATTTCTTCTGCCTTCTGAATCAGCTCTGCGGCGGGAAGCTGCATCCACTGCCTATGATATTCGGCATAACAGTTTTCGAGTTTTTCCCGCAACTGCTTTTTCGGATCGTTCAAGTTCTCCCTCCATTTCTAAAATTACATATTGATCGTGTTCTCATGGTTGTCGGCTTTATGCCCGAGAGCCATTTTCTTTTCACGGATTTTTTGTCGCAGCTTGCTGTCCACTGATACACGAAGGGTACCATCTACTGGAGGCTGCTGGTCGCAAAAGATATTTCCCATGTGGTGCAGCAAGCGCGTCGCGGATTGATAAATGGAAACCGGCTGACGCATTTGTGCATCTGAATTCCGTGCGGCAGAAAAAGCAGACTGACGGTCTGCACCCATCTTCATCGCTTCCTCAATTACAATGTTTTTAATGCGCTTGAACTCCTTCTGCTGAGAAAGTGGAACGCGCTCCGGCATGGTGTCTTTATACGTTTTCAGAACATCCTCGCGCAGCTCATACCAAAGATCGTATGCCCTGGCGACGCGCGAATCTTTGCAGAGCTCGTCAACGATTTCATCCACGACAGACTTCAGCGGCGCTTTCAGATAGCCATATTTTTTCTTGCCGGAAGTTGTTTTCAGCTTTTCGGAAAGATGCTTCATCAACTGCTCGATACGTTCGTTATCCAACGTGCCGTCCTGCATCTGCGCTGCCAACTGGCGTATGGCCTCACCTGCCGATCTGGTCAGTTCATCACGTCGTTTGGTCTGGTGCGAATAGATTTCAGTCAGCTCCTGCCGGAAAATTTGCTTTGCCAGCATAGATTTAATGTTTTCAATCCCCTTCGGTGTCAAAAAGCCTTTGGACGGATCGGCGCTGTAGCACACCATATGGACGTGCGGATGATTGCCCTCGTCATGGAATGCAGCGTACCAGCGAAAGTCCTCCCAGGGAATTTTCATCGATTTTGCAATCTCCATAGCATTTGAGGACAACAGCGACCGCCAATTCTCTGCGTTATCATAACCAAGACGTTCTGCATCTTCGCGGAGCAGGGAGATGATCGGAAGCCAAACGTTTCCGGGATGGTGCGCAATTTCTTCCGCAACCTGTGACAGCACAATCGAATCTTCCGAGTCGTTAAACAAACCGTGCGCACCCATCCGCACCGCTCGCGGACGCTTCGCAATGTACTCCAGATAGTTTTCGCGTTTTGCAATCTGGTCGAGGTTATCCTCCAATGCCCGTGTGATAAACTCGGAAGCATTCTCCTGTGTCGGTGCTTGCATAAAGTCGGAGTATTCAAACATCCCACGGCTTAATGGAAACTCCCGCGTGAGCTGTTCAATCAGTTCTTTCTGTTTTTCTGTCGCAGGCAAGTTTTTATTGCCCGGATCGATACGCTCCGCACCATCGCGCGTGGCAATGTAGTTTACCATGTTTTTCAGGTGTGCCGAAGCGCGTTTCGACTTGCCTTTAATGTATGGACACTTAAAAATCAGTCTCGGCATAAGTTTTTACACTCCTACTGACCATTTTGGAATGCAACCGTATCTTTGAACGTGATGTTGCCATTGGACTTTTTCACATCGCGCACGCACTGTCCGCGCAGGCGGTCGAGGTCATCTGCATTGATCTCCATACCAACTGCGAGCACATTCATCATCATCGACAGCTCTACAGTCATTTTGAACAGCAGACGAGCGATACGGTTCTCACTGTCCTGTACAGTGCCGCGCATTGCTGAGACCAATGCAGGCGGCAAAAAATCATCGCTGTTCTTTGCGGATAGGTAGCCACAGTAGAAAACCAGCGCGTTTTCCACGAACTCATTCTTGCTCTGGCTGTTGGTAAGCTTCATCGCTGCGGCAACCTTCTGGTCGGTTTCCGGCGAAATCCGCATCTGAAACCGAACTTTCTCATCTGGCATGAATTTTCCTCCATTTCTTCGCATGATGTCATGAGTGATGCCACGAATTTCCCGAGAACGGTCGGGGATTTCGGCACTCGTGATGTCACAAGTGGCAATGCCCTCTCAAAAGTGATGTCACGCGATATTCTCCGAAACACTCCCCAAAAGCCGCAAAACGTCCGGAATCCGTAACTCCCCGACCCGCATTGCGGGACGGTGTGACCTGCGGTGATGTCACCGCTTTATCCTGCACCAAAATCGACCCTCCCCAACGTCCCCAAAATCGCGGCTTCCGTCCTCTCGCAAGTTCCCTCACAAAGCCCCGGACAGCCGTTTTCCCCGCCCTCTGGGGCAGGGATGCCACCCTCGCCGGAAAAACGCGACACAGGGCGCGACGTGGGGCAACGTTGGCGAACCCTCGCGGGAGCCGTTCGGCTCAGGTGACTGCAACCTTTTTGAGCGCTCTTTTTCGGTTTTTCTTTGCGAGTCGCAACTCTCGTCACAGGGCTTCGGACAGGCGTTCTACCTCTCGGCGGGGCACGGATGCCACGCCCCTTTGCCAGATGCGACACACGGCGCGACGTGCGGCAACACCGGCGAACGATTCCCACCATCAGTTCTCAGCTCCGGTTCCCGACGTGCCGCCCGCAGAGGCAGGACGGTCGGGGCGAGTGGGACGCGGCGGGCGCGGGCGCTGCTGGCGGGGCGGGCGTTCGTCGCGATCCGTCATGCTCTCGATGTATTCTCGGGTCTGGGTGGGGACATGCTTTTCGTACAGCTTTTCCATAAAATCATCCAGCTCGGCTTCGAGCGTCGAGTCCTTCTTGCTGATGTAGAACTCGAGTGCCCGCAGCTTTTCCTGCTCAAACTGCACGGTAACGGTTGCTTTTTTCATCTTGTACCTCCAAGTTTTTAGCCGTTGGAGCCGACTCACATCGTCGGTCCCATGAGTTCTTCCGCTTCCTGAAAGGCTGCATAGTCTTCGCAGAAGCGCTTCATTTTCTCCGGCTCCACTCCGCCGATTACGACCTCAAGACCATAGTCGGCGCTGCGGATTTCTTTGACCTGTGCGTTCAGAAGGTCAGAATAAATCTCCCGACCGGTATCGGTCAGCTTCAGCAAGTCTGCCGGACAAATCACAACGGACTCCGAATCCTCTTTTTCATGGACGAGGACAGCGTCTTCCGATTCTTCCAGCTCTGCCAGCTGAAGCAGGATGCTGCCGATCCGCTCGCCTGTAATATCATCCATAATTGTTCATTCACCTCCTGAAAATCAGGGCAAATAATAGCGCGGATCTGTTCGCTCGTTGTTGACACGCACCTCAAAATGGAGGTGCGGACCGGTCACCCTGCCGGTCGCACCGGAGAGCGCAACCACAGTTCCAGCCTGCACGGTCTGTCCGGAGTGGACTGTCAGCTGGGAGCAATGCGCATAGACAGTCCGCAGGTTGTTGGCGTGTTCGATCATGACGTAGTTGCCATAGCTGCCTTCGTAGCCAGCGATGATCACCGTCCCAGGGAGGGCGGCACGGACGGGAGTCCCCTGCGGGACAGCCAGATCCATGCCGGTATGCCCGCTGCGCTGACCGTTGATCGGGTCGACTCGGTTGCCAAATTCCGAGGTTACGATGCTTCGCCAGTTCGCGCCAATCGGCGAACAGAAACCCTCTGCGCTGACGTATGGCGCGTTGTCTCCGGACTCCCAGCTCTCATTGCCGCTGGGCGCTCCGTATTTTATCAGGCTGTAGATGCTCTCGGCGTTGCCTTTCTGCTCAGCGGTAACCTCACCGCCAAGGGCCTCGCCGATCTTCTGATAGACCTCATCCAGATCGGCAATCGGAGTCGCCGCCATGACCGTTCCCTCGACTTCGATCTCATTGCCGTCCGCATCCGTTTCGGTAATCGTGCCAGTTGCTTCCGCAAAGGTTGCGAAGCACTCTACGAATTTTTGATAAACATCTGCGGCAAACGGCGCAGGCATTTCGGAACCAAAGAACAAGGCATAAAAAATCGCCTTGACTCTGATCTCGTCAAGGCTTTCATCCCCCTCGGTGCGGTCGCCGATGTCATCCAGCAAGGCATCCAGTTCAGCGAAGTGGGCACGCATATTTTCGATGGATTCTTTGTACTCCTCGGGCATATCAGCGGGGAGCGCGATGCTGCTGAAGCAGAATTCCGCCGCCGAAACATTGTGCTCCGCCGTGCCAGCCGCCACCGAACAGAGAAGCGCAAGCAGGACGATGAGCGGCGAAAGGATTGCGACGATGCACCAGCCGATGCCCTTCCTTGCGTTCTCATCGGTAATCGCAAGCGCCGCAGCTTTTGCCAGAATTAACGCTGGAGCTGCCATAAATCATCCCCCATTTCTTACAGACTCATAGCGGGGGAGCCGCTCTGCTCCGGTTCTTCGGCGGGGACATTCCGCGTGATCGACAGCTCCGGTGTGGCTTCTACAATGGTGCGGGCCTCGGGGATGTACGCCGCAAGACGGCAATAATCATACCCTTCCGAGTCTACAAGGATGCCGTCGCGCCCGCCTTCGCCCAGAACCAGCAGGCAGTGAATCCCCTTTTCATCGTGCCCCATTACATCCCGGTTCTGCCGGATGACCGAGTGCCTGCCCATCGGGCACCGCGACATCGCGAAAAAATCTACTTTCGGAACCTCGACTACCCGTTCGATGCAGCAATCATCGAAATCGAATGCGCCGGGTTTTTCCTGCATATGTGCATTGATTTTCAAAAAAATTCCTCCTTCACCACAGCCGGAAAGCGGGCGCACTGCCCTGCTCCTGCGCTGCCAGCTCCTCGCTGTGTTCGCGTGCCTGTTCAAGAATCGCGGTATCAAATCCGCAGTCTTGATATCCTTCTTCAATTGTGGCATAATAATAGCCCGAGGGACTCCCCATCTCATGTCCGGGAGTCATCACGTACACCATCGCGCTGACTGTCTCGCCGCTTTCCAGCTGGAAATCCTTCTGTTCCTTCCCGTAGAGGGTCGGCCAGCCTTCGTATCGGTTAAGGTTCCGTTCGTCCTTTGCGCTGATCTCCCACAGCAGGATCGGGACGGAGCTGCCCTCCTTCGGTTCGATTGTCGCAACGGCACTGTGCGGCGAGCCGCGAAACAGCAGCTCGTGATCTTTCAGTTCCGCCGTGCTGTAGACTGTCGCGTCCGGACAGCGGTACTCCATCTGCGCCATATTGAGGTTGCTGCCATAGGCAGCGTATAACTTTCTCATTCGCAAAAGCTCCTTACATTGACATTGAAAAACCGGAGGACTGGCTTTCCTCCGGCTCAGGTTCTGGGGTTACGGATGCGCTTTGTGCGGGTTCTGTCACCTGAACCGGCTGGGCTTCCTGCGCGTGCTGCCGTCGCAGACGCTCCTTCTGTTGAACAGCCTGCATCGGGTCTTTCCATGCGATGTTCCCTTCGAGGTGGTCGAGCAGGTGCTTCCTCGCCGTTTTGAACTCGTCGCCGATCATCCCCAGCCGCAAAAGCCACACACGAAAGGTGTATTTCTCGTTGTCTGAGACCGTTTTCGTCGGCCTTGCGGAGCGCTGATTGTACGCCTGCGCAGTAACCGCCAGACAGAATTGCAGGTATGCTTTTACCTTCCCGGCGTGCAGGTTTCCGTTAAATGCGCGGAACTCTATCGTGCCTTTTTGGAACACGGAGTGTAAATTCAGGCACCGGTAGCGGCTTGAATGGTAATGTTCCCCGCTGCCGTCCGGACCGTTGTACCACAGGTTTTTCAGGGATTCCATATCCTTTGGCTTTTGCTTGTTCAGCCGTTCCAGAAAATTCGGATCGACCTTGCGGCAATAAGTCATTTCACGGTCGCGGTTTACCTTGAGCGCCTTATAGATCATATCCTCCTTGGAGGCTACAATATTCACAAGATTCCGAAGGTGCGGTGCGTCAAACGGCGCGGCGTTCACATGAATATGGATGCCTACGGATTCGTTACAAAACGCCCCGTTTTCACGCAGTTTGCGAATGACTTCCTGCAAGCTCGGAATATCCTCATAGCTACAAATCGGGCTGACCAGCTCCACGCTGTAGTCACGGCCTGCCCTGACCTTGTGACCATCCTCCCTTCGCTGGCAGTTGATGCTTCCATCGGACATCACTTTCCACTTTCGCCCCTGCTGGTCGAGGGCGGAGTATGTATCATACCAGCCGCCTTCATGCCGGGGTTCGGTACCAAAATACTCGGCAAGCACCTGCGCGGCGCGGTAGCGGGTGATGCCGGTCATCTCGATTTCGATCCCCCAGTTTTGCTCTCGCAGATCCATCGGCTACCACATCCGCTGCCCGTAAGTCATATCCAGCCCCGGCTTCGCGCCTGCCAATTCTGCCGTGCCGTTGATGAATTCGCACAGCCGGTCGCGCCGCCAGGTGTCGATCAGACTGCTGTTGCAGGCTTCGTTCAGCTGGTTGATCCTGCCCGTAACCTCACCCGTCAGCCGCCTGATTTCCTCCGGCGTGCCGTCACAGGCTTCCATCGCTGCGGCATATTCGTCAAGGATTTTGCCGCACTGGTCGACATCCTGTTCCGAATAGCTGAACTGGTCAGCATAGGGATTGGGATACGGTTCGCCGTCCATGCAGTGGCGGATATGCTCCAGTAGCGGCGGACGGTTCTCCGGTTCCTCCTTGATGTACTGCGCCATCATCGCAACAAGGTCGGCCTGCTGGTCAGGCGTGTACTGGACTGCCGCGTACAGGTCATTCAGCAGGCGGTTCTTGCTCTCTTGAATTTTTTCGATTTTGTCCATAAATTTCCTTTCTCCGGTTGGTTATTTGCCGCCCGCTGTCCCGAACAATTTTTCCTTGTAAGCGGGCGCATGAACGTCCAGAAGATAGCGTTCGTTTCCACATTTATAGAGACAAGTGCCGCGCTGCGGGTAGCGGATCAGTTCAAACTCGGACTCCTCCAGTTGGAGATTCTCCATAAAAAATCGCTTGTCCACCGACCCGGCATTGAACAGAAACTGATGCGTCGGGATGGAGAAGAGTGGGCGGGTCATCTCGGCGACGCCAGGGAGCGCGAAGTCCTCGATATTCTGGCTGGCGAGCAGTACAGCGGAGTTCTTTTTGCGCACGCGCTTCATGAAATTGCGGATGTACTCAATGGTCGTCGGGTTCGAGAGGAACAGATATAGCTCGTCGATTGCGGCAACCGAATTGCCCTCGGTTAGCAGCTTGTCGCTCAAAAAGGACAAAATATTGAACAGCAGCGCGTTCTTGATGTTGCCGCTGGCGTTCATCAGATTCTTTACACCGAACACAAGAAAGCGGGAGCTTTCCACATTGGTGTGCCCGTTGAAAAATTTGCTTTCCGCGCCGATGCACATCGAGTGCAGTCCGAGCAGGACTTCCTGCAGGAGCGGCGCAGGGTAGAGAGCTTTTTCCTCCTTGTCGTAGTTTTCGTAGGCATCCTCCATGACCGCGTACAGGTCTGACAGGGTCGGATAATCATCCGGGCCAAGCTGTGAGAAATCGGTTTCGTCGCTCAGCCCCCAGCCCGCGTACAGCCGCTCCAGCATCAGCTCAATGGTGTCGATATGACGGTCGGTGAAATCTTTGTAGGAGCGGAAAAAGTCCTTCAGGAATGAGATATGCTGGCTCAGCCGTGAGTGCTGTCGGAAGGTTTCGGGGGCTTTCGGATCGTCATCCGGCTCGTCGCCGGTCACATCCCACAGCTTCGGCTCCAGCGGATTGATGATGTACTTGCCGCTCATCAAATCAACAAAATACCCGCCAAGCCGCTCGCTGAGTTCACACATTTCGTGCTCCGGATCAAGGGAAATCACGCTTTTCCCGCTCTCCAAAAGATTGCATACCAACAGTTTGAGAAGGTAGCTTTTACCTTGCCCGGAGTTGCCGAGAATCAGGATGCTGGCGTTAGTTTTATCATCGGCGCGGCGGTCAAGATCGACGATGATGTTGGAGCCGTAGCGGTCGCGCCCAATGTAGAAACCCTGCGAGTCAGTCTTGCCGGAATAATTGAAGGGGAACAGGTTTGCGGCAGAACCGGAGGGCATGACTCGCTCAAACTGGGAACCGAACACGTTGTTTCCTGCCGGATTTGCGGTCAGGTAGCCCTCACGCTGGCGCAGGAGCAGGCTGTCTACGCTCAGCTTGGAGCGCACCAGCTCCGCCAGAACTTCGTCACGCAGGGTGCGCAGGCGTTCGCTGCTCCAAGCGGACAGCTCGATCAGGACGGCGCAGTGCATCAGCGTTTCGCGGTTGCGGTGCATGGTCGTGACGAGGGTTGCCACGTCCTGCAAATTGGCTTCGGCGGTCACGCTCTGCTTGAGGTCGGCGGTGTTGCTGCGCTCCAGGCGGCTTTTGTTGGTCGCGTTGTGGATGATCTTGCTTTCCTCAGAGGAGTTCACCTGCCTCATATACACGTGGAGCAGGACGCCGCTTTTCTCCCCCAGGTGCCGCAGGAGCGCGAGTTCCTCGGTGCTGGTCGGGTAGCCACGCAGGGCCAGGACACAGCGGAAGGTACTCCCGAGGATAAAATGATCTGTGCTGAATTTGACCACCGAGGGCGCAATCAGGTCGAAATAGTCCTTCGGCGCAGGAGTCGGAGGAGCCAGTTTTTTCTTGTTTTTCTTCTGCTTTTTAACAGGTTTCTTTTCTTCCTTCTTACCCATTTTCGGATACCCACCTTTCTCCGTCGAGGTTTTCAAAATATTCCGTTGTCACGTCCTGCTGGTAGTAAATCGCAAGGATTCTTTTGATGTCCTGCTCTGTGGCGCGTCGAATGCGGAAGCTCTGGTCACGCAGGCTCTTTTCCAGACGCGCGATCTGGCTGAGGGCATCCTCGCCGCTCCGCTTCTCGATCTGAAACATGAATGCAAATTCGCGGGTGGAAGCCGTCGTTGCCTGGATGTCGTCCAAGTGCTGGGAGTCCTGCTGGAGCAGTTCGCGCAGTGCGGGCAGTTCCTCCTGATCGATTCGCTCTGCGTACCAATCCTTGTTGCGCGTGAACGATTCGCGCGAATTCAATGCCAGAATCCGCACAGATTCTGTGCCGCGCAGCAGGTTCGACAGAGCCATCACGCGCCCCCGAACACCTTCATTCGAGAGGACAGACAAATTATCCGGCTTCACGATGAAGTACACCATTTCGCCGTTTGTAGTCTTCAGGCTGTATTCGGTGACTTCCTCCAAGCCCATCAGCTGCCGCGTAGACTGCCTGCGCTTGTTTTCCTTTTTGGCCGCTTTATTCATAGCGCTCCCTCCATTCATAAAATTGTTGTTTCAAGAACAGGAAATTTGCCGCGTTACGCAGAAAGTCCAGGATGCTTGCGTCCTCCATGCGGATGCTCAGAAACGCATACAGGAACGTCAAGATCAGCGGTATAATCAGCCCGATCTGCGCGATCGCCAGAACAGAAAGCAGCAGCCCGATGCCGATGATCGCTACGTCACGCAGTTCCCACAGCCACAGGGTTGCCTTTGCTGTCAGATTGTCAGGGTAGATATAAATCTTGGAGCACCTCCGAAAAAATGCGCCGTAGTTTGATTAGCGGCGCATTTCTGTGATATAATAGGTTGTAGTTACGTTTCCGGTTCGGCTTCGGCGGCATCGCCGGTTTCGGGTTCCCCTTCTGCGGTATCGCTCCCGGCCGGCTCGATTCCCGCTGCGCGTTCGGATTCCTCCAGCGCCTGCTCAATCAGCCCCAGCACGAAGTCCTTCTGGCTGAGTTTCTTGCCGGTCCGCTCCGTTTCACGGGCGAGGTGATCCTTGATCCTCCAGAACAGCTCGTCAGGGATCTGGAACGCCAGCGTTCTTGTGGGTTCGTTCATTTTGCTCTCTCCTTTTTCATAAAATTTTGTGAGTACTTCGGTGATATATGCGCCGAGCGCCAGCCCGGACTTTTCCTGCTCCGCCCGAACTTTTGCGTGCAGTTCCAGCGGTATTTGGGCGCATAAATTCTTGGTTTCCATACCTTGTCCTCCTTCCTGTCCTGCAACGCAAGTATAGCGGATTTCTGATGGAATAGCTATCGCAAAGGCCAACAAAAAGATATGTTTTTTTGAAGCAGAAGTGACAAGCTTATTGTCCGCTGCGCAAGACCATTGCGATGCCCTCCAGTAAAAACTCTACACATGGTATCGCCACCGAATTCCCAAGAGCTTTCAGCCTTGCGGACTCGCTTGCTCCGGGGATATTTGTCCAGTCGTCAGGGAAACCCTGTAAACGCTCGCATTCCGTTGCAACCAGCCTTCTCAGAAGGAAAATACCTGTTTTTCCATCCAAAACGAGGTCGGTCGCATCCTTATACTGGCGGGCGCTTTGTGTACTTGCGATGGTGTCTTTTCGGAAGACATCCACCCGCTGGCGGCAGAAAACCGCGTGATGATCGGTTGCGGTCAGCGTGTAGGCGAGATCCTTCTGGAAGCCCTGCCCATTGCCGCCGTTCTCCGGCTGACGGCCTATCACATTTCCTACGATACAATAGACTTCACTGCTCGTTACGAAAGGAACATTATTGCCGCCTGTTCCATATCTGGCGGACATCGTTGGCACGACATCATGCGGACCGGTATACCGGCCATCAATGCCGTGATTTTCGTAAACAACCGGCGTATGGCTGGTTTGCGCGAGCAGAGTTCCGGATTGGCCAGCGAAACAGTCAATCCGTTCCCCGCCCTGATCGTGCAGGCAAAACACTTCGCCTGTCCCCCAAATACGGTCTGCCGGGATAATCCTGCCCTGAATTTTGAGTGCCAGTTCAAGCTCTTTCGGCAGCGGTCGGCCGCGTTTATGCGCCCGTTTGAGAATCCCCTTGCAGTTGTTTTCGCTTAAATAATATTTCGATGGGACTGAATCCAGCAAGATCTGCGACAAGGAAGATTCTACGACGTCTTTGGGGCACTCCGAAGTATTGAGCGTCCCAGGTGACCCAAGCCAGGCTGGATCGTACTCCCAGCACGGCCCCAGCATATTCCCAGCGTCCGGTTGGAGGTTCAACAACATGAAGGTGTGGTTCTTCAATCCCGATGATCGCCTGGAGGACTTGGAAGAAGTCTTTTCCCCTAGAACAGCTGTATGATCCAGGCACGTTCTCCCAGCACAGGTATCTGGGACGAACAAACTGATCTGTCCGTCCCCGCTGCTTTTCTGCACTTCGCATCTCCTTTACTACACGAATTTGTTCCATAAACAGGCCAGAACGCGCACCAGATAAGCCTGCACGCGTTCCGGATGCCACTGAAAGATCCTGGCACGGTGAGCCGCCGCAGATTATATCGACAGGTGGCAGATCCGCACCATTCAGCTTCGTGATGTCCCCAACATGAATCATATCGGGGAAGTGATACTGGGTAACTTTGATAGGAAACGGCTCTATCTCGCTCGCCCAGAGAGGGATAATTCCATTCCGAACAGCCGCCAAAGGAAAGCCGCCGATGCCATCAAAAAGGCTTCCCATCGTCAGGCGTTCTACCCCATCAACATCCCCATCCCTTTCGTAGCCGAAAAATCAACCTCCAGAATGTCTTCTGCATTGATCTGATGAACAGGGATGCCAAGCTGCTCCGCCAGAGCTTTTTCGTCCGCCATCCCCGCGCTGAGCCGATCGCCGCAGAGCCAAAGTTCGTCGCACAGTGCCAGCATCTGATTTCCCATTTCGACGCCAAGCTGACGCTCGGCGGGGCTGCTGTCATCCAGCATCTGCGTGTACAACAGGTGCGGCGCAAACGGCGCAACGTCCTGCTCGATTGCATAGCGGCACGCTTTCCGCGCAAATTCAAGGTTTTGCTCCACATCACCAGACAACGGCGACGCGATATAAACCAACGGCTTGATTTTATCCACCTCCAAAATTTTAGACTTGCAGCGCCGATGCGCCGCCCAGTGGAGAGGCGAAGTAGCGACAGCAACAGGCCAGACCGGCCTGCTGGTTGAGTGCTTTTGCCGCCGCCTGCGCCTGCTCCCGCGATTCGAAAACGGCTTTCCTGCCGTGCGGATCAGTGCACCAGCTGTGCATTTCACCCCACACGGAATTCACGTTTGTCTTAATCAAAACACCATATTCCACGGCTGATTTCATCCTTTCTGCGGTTATTTCAATGCTGCTGCGACTGCCTTCGTCGTGTTGACCGCTGCCTGCGCGGTGTACACAGCGCTCATGATGTTGGCGCGGGTTGTGGTGTCCAACCCGAAGGTTCCGGCGATTCGCGGCACCTCGCCTGCAGACAGCATCAAGCCAAGCCCGAGCAGCGCGTGATCCTTGAAGACCATCAGCCCCGCGACCAGAATTGTCGCCTGCAAAAACGCTGTCAGGCACAGGCCAATCACCTGCTTGATCCACTGAACAAAGCCGTCAATATACCCTCTCGGAATACTGAACATATACAATGATCCGACTGCAATCTGAATCAGCAGAATGCCGCCGCGCTTCAGATTTGAAAAGAACACTTTTATTACAGCGTATGCCATCAGGATAATGCAGAAAATCAACATAATCCCGCTGGTGATCGCGTGGAATCCAAACCGTGAGCCTATCATCGCGGCTTCCAGCGTGTCGGTTGTTTTCAGTTCCTCAATGATCTTCGCTCCGACGCTGCCGATGCTTTCGCCGGAGCCTGCCAGCCCTGTTGTCATCAGTCCCTGCAAAGATACCGAAAGGGCATATAATCGAACAGGCACCAGCGAGAACAAACTGACCGCCATAAAACCTTTGATCGCGTTCAGGGCGGTCTGCTGGATGTTCCCGCGTCCCGTCGAATACTCAATGCCGCACTCAAAGCAGGCGACCACAAGGCTTACGCCAAACAAAGCCCACCCCAGCTGATTGAAAAACAGCACCACCGACTGCACCCAGCTCATTTCGAACAATTCCACGCCCATATTGCCCATCTCGGCGAAGAAATTGCCTAGAAAGCCAATAATCTGGCTGTACAGCCAGTCAAGCAGGTTGTCCATCACGGTGGATGCAACAAACTCCCAAATAAAAATTGTGACTCACCTCATTTCCTGTTGTGCTGCGGCTCTCTTACAGCCCGACGACACCCCAGATATAGTTGGGAGCGGTCAAGGTAAACACAAGGCAGGCGAACAGAATCGCGGGACCAGTCCATTCAAATTGCCCGTGTTTTCGATGTAGGCTAAGTGCCCGGCGCCTTACCGCATTACTGCGGCAGGTTTCCAAACACTCGCCCCGGAACCGTGCTTGCACCTCTCAGCGCACACGGCTCCCCACTTGTTCATTCAGTTTGCCATTATGCAGCTTTTTGTGACATTCTGTGCAGAGCGCTAACGTTTTCCGGTTGCGTGCAATCATGAAGCGCTCCCACGAGCTTTTGCCTTTCAAATCTTTCAGTTTTCTGACGTGATGCATTTCGATATCAACATCCGTCATCCCGCACAGCTCGCATTGCCCTGCGGACAGCCTATCCATCAAACTGGTTTTGCTGGAATACATGACAGTACGTGGCAAGATATCCACAGTTTCAGACTTTTGCGGCTTTTTCCGCGCAAAACCGTCCTTGTAGAAGAACCTTACCTTTTTCTTCCCTTTCTTGTCCACAAAACGCACTCCAAAATGTTTTTCAATCCGGAGACGGCGAATCATCTTCCGCATGGAAGTACGATACTTCGCGGCAAGGGTTTTGAACATACTGTACTGCATGATATAGCCGAATGAATTTGCGTGAGAGGAATTATTTGCGATGCAGTAATAATTCCGAAAGCCACGGATTTCACTGTTGTATTGGTCAAGGATTTCGAGATCGTCATTATCCTTCATATAAAGCCGTGCTTTTGATTTCCAGACTTCCTTGCCATATACGTTGGTTCCTATCGTCATTGCACAATAGTCCAGCAGCTTCTTCCGCATAATTTCCGTCGGCATTTCCAGGCATACACTCCCATTTAAGCTCCGATTTAATTTACCGTTTTTGTCCCGCTTTACAGCATAGGAACGGCGCACATAAATATCATACCCCAGAAACCTGACCCGCTTTGCGGAATGGGTAATCAATGTCTTTTCATCGGACAGCTCCAATTTTAGTGTCCCAGCTATAAACCTGCCCGCCTGTTCTTTAACAGCCTGCGCATCTTCTTTGCTTCCGATTACCCCGATTAGGAAATCATCCGCATAACGGACATATTGCAGGCGTTTGAAACTGGTGTCAAACGGGTCGGTATACGGTATGGAAAGCTTCTGTTTATCTATCTCCTTGATTTTGGTAGACAGAAAGTTTTTTTCTTCTTCTGTAACCGCATTACGAAGTTTTCTTGCCAGTACACCGCGTTTCTTTTCCAGCTCATAGGACGGCGGATACACCGCACGTTTTGCGCCTTTATCAAACTCTTCTTTCAGCGTTTCCATATACCTGTCCAATTTGTCCAGATAGATATTGGCTAAGATTGGGCTGATAATACCGCCTTGCGGTGTCCCACTATAGGTGTTATGGTACTTCCAGTCCTCTAAATAGCCTGCTTTCAGAAACTTGCGAATCAGACGCAGAAAACGCTCATCCCGAATGCGTTCCGCTAAGATATCCATCATTACTTTATGGTTAATGTTATCGAAGAAGCCTTTTATATCTCCCTCAATAAACCACTTGACACCGGTAAAGGAAGATTGCAGCTGGCTCAATGCTGTATGGCAGCTGTGTTTCGGTCGAAAACCGTGAGAAGTTTTTGCAAAACTGCCCTCATAAACTGCTTCCAGCAAAAGCCGTATACACTCCTGTACTAGTTTATCGTCAAAAGAAGGAATTCCTAACGGTCGCATTTTCCCATTTTTCTTTGGGATATGGATTCTTCTGGATGGCTGTGGCTGATAGCTTTCATTTTTCAGGCTCGCAATGATTCCTTCCACGCGTTTCAGGCTCATTGCGTCGATGGTTTTCCCATCTGTGCCCTTTGTCATATTTCCCTGACTGGCATAGATATTTTGATATGCCAGCATGAACAGCTCCGGGTTGTATAAATTGCGATAGAGCCTTTCATAAATATATGACCTGTCACTGCTGTGAATCTGCAAACTGCTTAACAAATTGATTGGATTTCTCATAGTGTATCGCACACCTTCCTTTCTTTGTTGTTAAGCAAACAAGCTGCCGCCCTTCGCCATGTACGCGGCTTTCCCGCGCTCGGACTACTACGGCGGCTCCGTTGCCATACCGGATATTCAGCGTCATCTTTCTTGGTTTTTTACACCTTGAAATTTCTCCCCTTGCGGGCTTACGCATAGCCCTGACGGGCGTTCCGGGTTAGACAATCCCCGTTTAGTAAAATAATCATGGCATAGATGATTGTCGGATAGCGTTTCCGTCCTTTTTTCTCCATATGGAGCTGGGCCGCACAGAAGCTCTTCCGCATATACTCGACTACTGTATTGCGGCTGTGCGGTATGGCAGCAGCTGTCTTTCGCCATAGCCCCTACATAAGCCCCTCGGACTGCGCTTCAGGCAGTTTGGCTTTTATCCTCATATCATCTGTTTCATCTTCCCATTCAGTCGTGGGCTGACAACTGCCCAACTTATGGGGTTTCCGGTATGCTGTGTTCCCCTATGAAGTTTCCTTCTCAGGTAAACCGAATGATGACAGGGAATTGAGCTTTTCCCCGCTGGATTGCCAAATCCAGAATGATTAAATCACCGCTACGGGCGCACAGTCGAAATATGCCATCCCGAGTTTACCAAAGAATGCGATGGCGAGGATCATGTCCAGCGCGGGGAACACAACATCGTTGACCACCGACTTGATCTGGGTGGACGCGCCCTTCCACGCCTGCGAAATCGCGCCGGAGACGTCGCCGCTGCCGCCGCCCGTGGCGAACGCCGGGATGCAGAGCAGTGCGGCAACCGCGAGGGACAGTGCAACTACGCGAGCTGCTTTCTTCCAATACTTTTTCATGCATTACCTCCATGAACAGGCGGAGGAGCCGCCCTCTGGCCAGCCCCTCCTGTGTGGATAATTATATATTGATTTGCATCAATATCCGGTTCTCGGCAGCGGTTCGGAAGGCTTGTAAACCGTGGTTACCCAGCGGTCGGTCGCCATGATCCACTGCCCGTTGTGCATACCGCCGACGTCCGCCTGATTGACAAACTGGCTGCCGCCAGTGAGCCATGAGCCGACGTTGCAGATCACCTGTGCCGCGTCCGCCATGCGGAAGTTAGCAGGGACGACACCAAACACCACCATAAATTCGGTGACGCACTCGTCGGAGCCAAGATTCAGCGCCGCGGGTGAAGCGTCCAGAACATAGCTCTGCATTGTGCTCAGGTTGTCCGCCAGCGTCAGGTAATCCTGTGAGTGGTTGGTCTTGTAAACGATCTTGTAATTTCCCTGCACATTGTAAGTGCCGGTCACAATCTTGTCGAGCCGTACCGCCGCAGTCGGCAGGGTGTCGCGCCAGTAGAACGAGGTCAACGAATTCGTGGAATTGTTCGCGATATTCGTGATATCGTACTTAATCTGCTGTCCAGGCACAACCTGCGTGTAGCCGCGCTTCGTGATAGAAACATTCGTATACACAGCCTTATTGGTCATTGCCAGACGCACGATCTGACCGGCAAATTCGATCTCGGTTTCAATCGGAGTGCTGTTCAAACCATAAAATTCTGCCGCCTGGGTTTCCTTCACGGAGTAGCGCCCAAGGGGCAGGGGCCGCGAGCTTGCGATGCCGTTTTTGTCTGTCTTAATCGTGTCTACCAAATTGTTCGCGCGGTCATAAATCTCAAAGACAACATTCGGCAGCGGAGTGCCGGCCGCCCAGCCATTCATGGTGTTATAGTCCTCCGAGGTCTTGGTGATCTGGATCTGACCGGTAATCGGCGTGTTCTTCCATTCGATTTCGGTCGTTTCACCGGGCTTCACGTAGACAGTTTTGATCTGCGTATCCACGATGTAGCCCTGATTTTCCAGCTCTTTCAGGTAGACCTTGCCGGACAGGTTGAGTGTATTAATATACGCATATCCGTCCTGATCGGTCACAAACTGTTCCACCGGGTTGTGGTTGCCGTCGTACAGCAGGAAGGTTACTCCATAGATGCCCTTGCCGGTCACGGAGTCAATCTTATGGAGCAGAATGCCCGCAAAGCGCTTGTTGGTGACCGTCAACATCGTGGTTTCTCCGTCCTTGACTGTGAAATAATGCGGTGTGGTATCAATCTTGAAGCCTTCGCCTGCCTTAATCTCTGTTGCATAGTAATCCCCTGCATCCAGCGGAACATGGACACGGCCGTTCTCGTCAGTCGTAACCGTCTTGACAAGCCCGCCGTCCATCCTGCGGATTTCAAAGGTTACATTCGGAATCCGTTCGGACTGGTTCGATTCGTTAACCTTGATGAGTTCCAGACCGCTCGCAGGAGCGTTGTAAAAATACAGCGTTTGGGTATCGTCTGTATTGACGACTACGGTCTGGCTGCGGCTGGCTTCATCAATGGTGTAGCCGTCGATTGTCGCGACTTCCGTCACAACATACGTGTCCGGCGCAAGTCCCGGAAGCACAATCTGGCCGTTCGCATCGGTAAAGTACAGGCCGTTTGAGGACGTTTTTCCGTCATTTGCGGGCACAAAAGTGCCGTCAGCGGTCGTGATCTTGAACTGAACGCCCTGCAGCGGCTTCTTCGTGACGCTGTCCAGCTTCTGCACGATCAAACCGCCGAACGGCTGGTTGTAGAAATCGAGAGTGTACAGCTGATGATCCTTAACCTCGATCGTTTTGGGAGTAGCATCCAGCAGGTATCCGGTTTTGGCCTTCACTTCGGAAACGATATAGGTGCCCGGTTCAAGGTCGGGAATTGAGATGTAACCCTTTTCATCGGTCTGATACTCACCGTTGGAAGTTCCAATGAATGTACCGTCCGGGCGTGTGATCTTGAAAATAACATCGGAGATCGGCTCCTTGGTCGAAGCGTCCATTTTGCGGATCAGCAAGCCGCCAAGAGGCTCGTTTTCAAAGGTGATTTCCTGCGTCTTTCCAGCTTCCATTTTAATGGTTTTGACAGTGTTGTCGAGACGATAACCGTCCTTTGCCTGCAATTCCGCGATGGTATAATCACCGTCCGGCAGGTGGTCCAGTCGGATAACGCCATTGACATCCGTGATATGGTCGCTTTCGGGATAGGGATTCCCATTGCATCCGCGAATCTGGAACTTGACGCCATCAATCGGCTCACGGGTCACGCTGTCAATTTTCTTGATGATGAGGCAGCCTTTTTTCGTGTTGGTGAAAGTAAGAGTCTGTTGATCGTTTGCTTCCACCACCACAGTCTGCGGAGCTGCATCCAGTACATAATCATCAAGGGTGCGCGTCTCAGTCACCGTATAAGTCCCCGGTTTCAGCTGCGAAATCTCGATCTGACCGGCTTCATCGGTGACATAAATGCCGTTTGTAGAGGTCATTCCCTCGTTATCTGCCACCAGTTCGCCGTTGGCTGTCGTGATCTTGAATTCGACGCCTGCAAGCGGTTCACCCGTCTGGCTGTCCTTTTTGACGATCAGAAGTCCACCCTTCGGGGTGTTGAATACCTCCAGCGTGTAGGTCTGGTGATCCTTAATCGTGATGTTCTTCGGCGTATCATCAAGGAGGTATCCGGGCTTCGCCTGAACCTCTGTAATGATGTAACTGCCGGGTTCAAGGTTGGGCAGTGAGATATAACCCTGCTCATCCGTCCGGAACTCGCTGTTGGTTGTACCTACCGTTGTCCCGTCCGCATGGATGATACGGAAAATAACATCGGCAAGCGGTTCCTTGGTCTTGGAATCCATCTTCTTCAGCAGGAGTCCGCCAAGGGGTTCGTTCTCAAAGGTCAGCTTTCTGGTTTTTCCAGCTTCGACATTGACAGTCTGAACCGTATTGTCGAGACGGTATCCGTCCTTCGTCTGCCGTTCCACCACGGTATAGTCGCCGCTCGGAAGGTAATCCAGTTGGATCACGCCATTGCCGTCTGTCGTGAACTCGCCACCCTGATAGCTGTTGCCATTGCAGCCCTTGATTTCAAACTTGACGCCATCAAGCGGCTTCTTGGTGACACTGTCGACCTTTTCGATCAGAAGGCAGCCCTTCCTGGTATTCGTAAAGGTCAGCACCTGCATATCGTTGGCTTCGATTACAACCGTCTGCGGAGGTGCATCCAGAATGTAATCCTCCAGCGTGCGGGTTTCCGTAACCACATACGCGCCCGGTTTCAGCTGATTGATTACGATTTCGCCCTCCGCATTGGTTCTGTAGATGCCGTTTGTAGAGGTCTGACCACCGTCGTTTGCAACCAGTTCACCGTTTGCCGTCGTGATTTTGAATTCCACACCTTCCAGCGGTTCGCCGGTCTGAGCGTCCTTTTTGACCACAACCAGCGCCCCCTTCGGCTGATTGAAGAATTCAATGGTGTATGTCCGATGGTCCTTAATTTCAATCGTTTTGGGAGTGTTGTCAATCAGGTAGCCGGGCTTCGCCTGCACCTCTTGAATCACATAACTTCCCGGCTGGATGTCCGGAATGAAGATGAAGCCCTGCTCATCCGTGCGGTATTCGCCGTTCGATTCGCCGAACACTGTGCCATCCGAACGCGTGATTTTGAACAGCACATCACTGAGCGGTTCTTTGGTCTTGGAATCCATTTTCTTGACAATCAGCCCACCAAGAGGCTCGTTGTCGAAAGTGACTTCCTTGGTCTTGCCCGCTTCGATGTTAACCGTATGGACAGTGTTGTCAAGACGATAGCCATCCTTCGCCTGCGTCTCGGTCACGGCATAGTCGCCGCTGGGCAGGTGGTCGATGCGGATCACACCGTTGCTGTCGGTTGTGAAGCTGCCTTCGGGATAGGGATTTCCATTGCAGCCCTTGATCTCAAACCGGACATCGGCAAGCGGAGCATGGGTCACACTGTCAATTTTATTGATTATCAGGCATCCTTTCTTTGTGTTTGTGAACGTCAGAACCTGCATATCGTTGGCTTCAATGACCACAGTCTGCGGCGCTGCATCCAGCACATAATCGTCCAGTGTGCGCGTTTCGGTGACGGTATACACGCCCGGTTTCAGCTTATTGATGACAAATTCGCCGTTCTCATCGGTGCGGTAAATGCCGTTTGTGGAGGTCTGTCCCTCATTATTCGGAACAAATTCGCCGCTTGCCGTGGTTACCTTGAATTCAACACCCGCGAGCGGCTCGCCGGTCTGGCTGTCCTTCTTCACCACAACGAGATTTCCCTTCGGCTGGTTAAAGAATTCCAACACATATGTCTGGTGATCCTTAACAGTGATGACCTGCGGACTATCGTCCAGCAGATATCCCGGCTTTGCCTGCACCTCGGTTACAATGTAGCTCCCCGGTGCGAGGTCAGGAAGCGAGATGTAGCCGTGCGCATCCGTGCGGAATTTGCTGTTGGTATTGCCTACAACGGTACCGTCTGCGTGCGTAATCTGGAAAATAACATCCGAAAGCGGCTCTTTCGTGACGGAATCCATCTTTTTGATGAGCAGACCGCCAAGCGGCTTATTCTCGAAGGTCAGCTTGCGGATTTTCCCTGCTTCGACGTTCACGATCTGCGCGGTGCTGTCCAGCTGGTAGCCATCTTTCGCCTGCTTTTCTGTGATTGTATAATCGCCGCTTGGAATGTGGTCGATCTGGATGAGACCGTTTCCGTCCGTCGTGTAAGTGTCGGCAGGATAGGCGTTTCCGTTGCATCCGCGAATCTCAAACTTTACGCCAGAAAGCGGTGCTTTGGACACGCTGTCGACCTTTTCAATGATGAGGCAGCCCTTTTTCGTGTTCGTGAATGTCAAAAGCTGCATATCATTTTCTTCGACAACAACTGTCTGCGGAGGAGCATCCAGTACGTAATCATCCAGCGTGCGCGTCTCTGTCACCACATACGCGCCCGGTTTCAGCTTGGAAATGACAATTTCACCATTGGAATCGGTTCTGTAAATGCCATTTGTGGAGGTCAGACCGCCGTTATTGGGAACAAGTTCACCGTTTGCGGTCGTGATCTTGAATTCCACACCTTCCAGCGGCTCGCCGGTCTGGCTGTCTGTCTTGACGATAACCAGTGCCCCTTTCGGCTGGTTGAAAAACTCAAGGGTGTACGTCTTATGATTCTTGATTTCGATGGTTTTTGGCGTATTATCGAGGATATATCCCGGTTTTGCCTGCACTTCCTGCACAACATAGCTGCCCGGTGCAAGCTCGGGAATCGCAATAAAACCGCGCTCATCAGTTCGATATTCGCCGTTCGATTCGCCGACTACAGTACCATCCGTGCGCGAAACCTTAAAAGTTACGTCGCTGAGCGGCTCCTTCGTGGCGGCATCCATCTTTTTGATAATCAGCCCGCCAAGAGGCTCATTCTCTACCGTAACTTCAGTAGTTTTGCCAGCAGTGACATTGACCGTGCGGATGCTGCTGTCCAGCTGATAGCCATCCCTTGCCTGCGTTTCAACGATCGTGTAGTCGCCGCTCGGGATGTGGTCAAGCCGGATCAGGCCGTGGCTGTCAGTCGTTGCGCTGCCTGCGGAGTAGGCGTTGCCGTTGCTGCCCTTGATTTCAAAACGGACACCGGCAATCGGGTCATGGGTGACGCTGTCCACCTTGGAGATAACAAGCGATCCTTTTTTGGTGTTTGTAAAAGTCAAAGTCTGGACATCATTCGACTTCACGGCAACCGTCTGCGGCGGAGCATCCAGCACATAATCGGGAAGAGTTTTGATCTCGCTCACGATATATGTGTCTGGTTTCAGCTTGGAAATCACAATTTCCCCCTGCGCATCGGTTCTGTAGATGCCGTTGGAGGTAGTCAGCCCTTCATTGCTGTCCACAACTTCACCAGTCGAGGTTGTCACCTTGAATTCGACACCTTCCAGCGGTTCTCCGGTCTGGCTGTCCCTTTTCACTATCACAAGACCGCCTTTCGGCTGGTTCAGCACCTCCAGAATGTAGGTCTGATGGTCTTTGATTGTGACAGTTTTCGGCGTATCGTCGAGCAGGAAGCCGGATTTCGCCTGCAATTCCTTTACAATGTATGTTCCGGGCTGAAGGTCGGGGATGGAGATGTAACCTTCGGAATTGGTGCGGAACTGCCCGTTGGAAACACCAATCGAGGTTCCGTCCGCATGAGTCACGCTGAACAGTACGTCGGAGATCGGCTCCTTCGTAGTCGCCGACATCTTTTTGATCAGCAGCCCGCCAAGCGGTTCGTTCTCAAAAGTTACTTCTTTGCATTTCCCTGCTTCGACCTTGACGATTTTCGCGGTATCGTCCAGACGGTAGCCGTCCTTTGCCTGCAGTTCTATGATCGAATAGCAACCGCTGGGAATGTGCGCCAGCTTGAACGTGCCGTTAGAGTCCGTGGTGTATGTGCCTGCGGGGTAATCGCAGCCGTCATAACCCTTGACTTCAAACTTTACGCCAGAAAGAGGAGCATGGGAAATACTATCAATTTTCTTGACTAACAGACACCCCTTCGGAGTGTTCGTGAACGTGATTGTCTGGGTGTCATTGGCGTTGACAACTACCGTTTTTGGCGCTTCATCCAGCACATAATCTTCCAGAGTTTTTGTTTCAGTAATGATGTATGTGGCTGGTTTCAGCTTCAAGATTTCAATAACACCATTCTCGTCGGTCTTGTAGATACCATTCGAAGAGGTCACGCCCTCATTGCTGTCAACGACCTCGCCGGTCGAGGTCGTAACCTTGAATTCAACACCCTTCAGCGGTTCTCCTGTAATACTGTCTTTTTTCACTATCACGAGACCGCCTTTCGGCTGGTTGAAGAACTCGAGTGAATAGGTGCGGTGATCCTTAATTTCGATGTGCTTCGGCGTATCGTCAAGGAGATATCCGGGCTTGGCCTTAACCTCCTGCACGATATATCCACCCGGATCAAGGTCGGGAATCATGATAAAACCACGCTCATCAGTACGATATTCGCCGTTGGACGTCCCAACAACAGTACCGTCCACCCGTGTGACTTTGAAAATCACATCGGAAAGCGGCTCCTTTGTGGTTGAACTCATCTTTTTAATGAGAAGCCCGCCAAGAGGTTCGTTTTCGATGGTGACTTTCTCTGTTTTTCCAGCTTCAACCCTTGCGATCCGGCTGCTGCTGTTCAGCAGATAACCATCCGGCGCACGCTTTTCTTCAATGGTATAGTCGCCACTGGTCAGGTCTTGCAGCAGGATCTGGCCGCTGCTGTTGGTTGTAAGCGAGGTCGCGGGGAAGTTGCCGCCTTTGATTTCAAAAGTCGCGCCCTGTATCGGGCTGCGCGCTACGCTGTCGATTTTCTCAATCAGCAGCTTGCCCTTCGGCGTGTTCAAAAAAGTCAGCGTTTGGGCATCATTCGCCGCAACTACGACGGTCTGTGAAGTGGTGTCCAATTCGTAGCCGTCGACCGTCTTCGTTTCCGTAACCACATACGTCCCCGGAGTGAGCTTCAGAAGCACAATCTGACCGTTTGCGTTGGTTTTATACATACCATTTGTGCTTGTAAGCCCTTCATTATCGGGGACAAGTTCGCCGCTGGCAGTCGTAATTTTGAACTCTGCACCCGGCAAAGGCTTTCCCGTAACGCTGTCTTTTTTGACAATAATCAGGCTTCCTTTCGGCTGGTTCCGAAATTCAAGTGTCATTGTCTCGTTAGCCTTGATTTTGATCGTTTGTGGGACATCATCCAGCACATAGCCGGAGCGCGTGCGGGTTTCCTTCGCAATCACGGTCATGCCGGGTTCGAGGCCGTCAACACGAATCGTGCCGGAGCTGTCAGTCACGTATTTGCCGTTTGAATTTCCGATCACGTTGCCGTCGCTGCCGGTCAGCTGGAACTCCACATCGGAAAGGGGCTTGCCGGTCGCTGCGTCCTTCTTGACGATGAGCAGGCTGCCCTTCTTATCGTTCCCAAAAGTTACAGTAATGACATCCTGCTCCTTGCCGGAGATGTAGACCGTCTGTGCAGAGTCATTTATGACGTACCCTTCCGGGGCGGAGATCTCCTCAATCACGTAAGTACCAGCTTTTAAGCCGGTTTTTACGATAGTGCCGTTGCTGCTTGTCATGTACTCGCCGATGGTTGTACCACCTGTGCCGGAGGTGCCGCCAAGGTAACGGATACGAAACCAAGCCCCTTCCAACGCCTTACCACTGTCAGCGTCAACTTTTTTAATGACGATGGCGCTCAGCGGAACATTTTCAAAGGTGAAGGTCTTGTGGCCGCCCGCCTTGATGTAGGCTGCCTGCGTCGCGGGCTGCTTGATCGAGTAGCCTGCGGGCGCTTCCAGCTCGGTCACTTTATACCAGCCGTCCTGCACTTTTTCAAGCTTGATCTGACCGTTTGCGTCCGTAAAATAGTCGCCAAGGTCATTGATTTCGCCGGAAGACGTATTGTTGCTGGCATAGATGATGTGGAATTTCGCACCCTTCAGTGGGTCGCCCGTCACGCTGTCCACCTTCTGAATCAGCAGGGAAGGCTTCGGATAATTGTAAAAACGTGCAACCCCGGTTTCGTTCGGAACAAGCGTAATCAGCTGCGGCTTTTCATCAATGAGATAGCCGTCCGGTACCTTTTTCTCGGTGATTTGATAGACGCCGGGGTTCAGGTCGTTGACTGTTGCAGTGCCGTCCGCGCCGGTAATTACCGTTGTCAGCGTGGAGGAATCCACCTCGTTAATTGTGAAGGTGACTCCGGCAAGCGGCCTGCCTGTAACGGCATCCGTTTTTACAATCTGAAGATTTGGTTTTCGATAGTTGTTGACCACCAGCTTTGAGCCTTTGCCGGGGAACAGCTCAACATGGTATTCAAGCGTATTTTTCACGTAGTGCGCAGGCTCGGCCTGTTCGATCACTGTGTACACGCCCGGTTCCAGATTCTCGATCAGGATGCGGCCATTCTGGTCGGTCACGCGGTCGAGGTAGTGGGAGCCGTCCTCAATCCTGGCAATTTTGAAAGTTGCACCGGGGATATAAATATCGTTATCCGGGTCGTATTTCAGGATTTCCAGCCACGGCTTTTTCGTGTTAGTAAACACAAAACGCGCCGTTTCGTCGGGGTTCAGCTGGATGGTGCGGATCGCATCATCGACCAGATAGCCGTCGATGGTCAGCAGTTCCTTCACCTGATACGCGCCGGGTTCCAGATTGGAGAGATCGATCTCGCCGTTCACGTCGGTTGTGTATTCCTTGGAGAAGGTGCCGCCAACCTGCGATATCAAAAACTTGACGTTTGGCATCGGCTTCAGCGAGTCGGAATCGACTTTTACAAGGTACATGCCGGGCTTCATCTGGTTCATGAACACCAGTTCCGGCACGTCGGTCTGGCCGACTTTCAATTCGATCTGCTGCGGCGTGGAATTGACAACGTGTTCCGCATCGGTCGCAATCTCCTTCACCAGATAGGTTCCCGGCTTCAGCCCGGTAAGGTTGATCTCACCGTTCGCGTCAGTCTGCTTGCGCCCCAGAGAAGTGGCGTTGCAGAAAATCTCAAATGTGATACCAGACAGGCGTTTGTTGGTCTTCTGGTCGAACTTGACGATTTTCAGCTTTAACTCTGCATAATCCTTCATTTCAACCGGAATCACGCGCTCTCCGGTTGCCATTTCATTGGGATTCACGTACTGGGTAACGACTTCATCCGTTTTCAGATATCCAGCTGGGGGCGTCTTCTCGCGGAAGGTATATGTCCCCTCAACCAGCTCGGTAATCGTGAACGTGCCGTCTTCTTTAGTCTCATAATCACCGATTTTCTGGTTGTTGCGGGACACCTCAATCACTGCCCCCGGAAGCGTTTCTCCGGTCACAGCGTCGCGCTTCACGAACAGAATCGAAGGCTTCCTGTGGTTCTGGAAAGTCAGAGTAATTGGGGTTGCTTTGCCGTCCCAGGAGAAGGTCCGCACCGGGTTCGGGTCCTTCTCATAGCCGGGAGGCGGGGTGATTTCCGTCGCTTTCCAGCCGCCCTTTTTGTCTGCGGGAAGCTCAATGGTCGCAAGCCCATCACCCAACGTTGTCGCCGAAGTCTTGAAACCGGATTCGATGTGTTCGACCTCAATCGTGCAGTCCGCAAGAGCTTCGCCGGTGTCTGCATCGATTTTCTTGAGAATCAACTCGCCGGGTTCCTCCGGTTCCACGGGGACATCCGGATCATTAGGATCGTCGGGGTCGTCGGGATCGTCCGGGTCATCCGGGTCGGGAACATCCACATTACCCCATTTGATGGGCAGATGGTTGTTCGCGTCCTGCCACTGGGGGCCGCTAATCAAATATTTTTGATAGTCAGCGCTGGTTTCGTGGCCGCTGGCACGGCCTACAAAAATCTCGAACGACTCAACCGTTGCGGAAGCTTCCACATTGAAAACATAATCTGTTTCATTTTCGGCGGCTTCCTTCGGCACCCATACTTTAATAATGGAGTAATATTCGGAGCCGTTTGCGTTCGCATCAGTGGTCTGCGCAATCGGTTTTGTGCTGATTGGCGTGCCACTGTATTCGACCGGATCGGCAGGGCTGGAATGATTATCATCTTTGATGATCTGGAGCAAAGTGCCCGGCAGATGATCAGACAGCCCAACATTCAGCGCGTTGCCCTGGCAAAAGGATGCCGACGCAACCTTGATCTCCTGCGTGTAATATTCCGCGCCGTTGTAGGTGTCCGTATCCTCGGCGTTCAGGTCACTGCCGCCGCCGGTCGGTGACCAGTCGATTACGCCGGTCTGGTCATGCGACGCACCATGCCGCAAGTACATTCCTACATAATAATTGTGATCAATGGTATTCGCATAATTCAGCAGCGCTTTGACCGCTGCCATCACCCGAGCGCCCTCTGTGCTGTAGGAGGAGGACACCTGAATTGCGTTGCCGCTGGTGAATGCCGTGCCGCTGACACTCAGCTGGCCGAGTGCCGCCCACATTGCGGTCTGGGTTGCGTAGCGGTATTCGTCCTCGGTCAGATCGCGGGGAACAGCCGGAAACTGGTTCAAAAAAGACTGCAATGTAAGACGCCCGCTGCCACGCATAATGACTCCCACAGCTTTAGGGTTTTGCGTGTAACCGCTGCCTGCGTCCAGCTTGTAGGTATGGCGGTTCGTGGAAGGCGATACTTCGTGGATACCGTGCTTGCCGTGATCCATGCAGTAACTTTGGAATTTCTGTCCATTTTCCTCCGCATAACACTCATGAATCGGCAGATTCACCCAAGTTCCGCCCTTATTTTCGCGCAAATAGCTTTGCTTGTCATTTTCATAAATAAGAGTTACTGAATCGCCGCCGCTGAATGCTGCCGCTTGCGGAAGCGCTCCAGCGAACGAACTGAACACCGTTGCCGCCGCCAAAACAGAAGACAGCAAACGCTTCAATTTGTGTTTCATTAAGTCTCCTTTCCTGAAACTGCGTGCAAAAAAGCCACCGGATTTTCCGATGGCCATTTCTGCACAGTGGATTGTCATCTCGTAGAGTTGGGATGCATCACTTCCTTTATAAAATTTATCTCGTCGAGGCTGTCCGGTTTCATTTTGGGATGCTCCTTCTTGAACCAGTTGGCCTCGTTGTGAGACGTGTCATAATGGGTCAGGTCAACCGTCAGCCATTCGCCGTCGCAGTAGACAATATTCCATGCGTGGTTGCCTGCGGCGCTGCCGACCGTGAGTACATCAAGCCCTGCCGCGCGTCCTATGCTTTTGAATGCTGCGGCATATCCGGAGCATACTGCCTTGCCGCCGTTTTCCATTGCCCTGCTCCACGAGTCGATATTTCTGTCGTAAGCATATTCCAACCGGTCACAGATGGTTTCCGCAAGGAATTCCGCCTTTTCGCGGTCATTATCATAATTTTTTGACTGTTCAATCATCTTCTGGATATAAGGCCATTTCAGCACGCCGTCAGTGCGTGGGAAAGCGTACACGTATGGCGAATTTTCTGAGATTTCATAGTTGTAGGACACTCCGCCGAGTGAGTGACAAACGTTTTTCATTTTTGTTGTAATGGCGGCTCCGCTAGACAGGCGAATCGGAAGTGATTCGTCTGCTTCGCGAAGATCGCGGTCAAAGGCTGCTGCCATTTCTTCTGCATTGATATAGGCGTGTCGTGCAGAGTCATAGAACTCGCGGGTCAGCTCGGATGTGAAGACTGACGGGGTTGCTTTCTGCGAGTAGTCCTTGCTTTTGCTCGTCGACGCTGGCGTAACGGCGGACTGTGTGGGCTTTTCTGCTGTCGGCTGGGGTACTGTCGGGCGGCTTGCCGTGACCGCGACAGCGGGCTGTACCGCCTGCTGTGTGCCTGCTGTGCTGATCTGGACGCTGTCAGTTGCTTTGTCGTACTCCACGCCGAAACCGACCGCCTGACCGATATCGCGAAGCCGCACATAATTGTTTCCTGAGATTGCGTATGCGGTGCAGTAGACCGGTCGCCCGTTTACATAAATGCTCTGCATGGATGGCTGCGCCATCAGCCCTGCTGCGGCTGCGCCGGTTCCCCCGAACGCGATTGCGCCTGTCACCATTCCGGCTATAAATTCCTTCTTCAACATGATTTTGTCCTCCTTTTTCGATATTGTATCGTAAGGTTTTTACAAGTACATGATACCGAAGAAGGCGGCATAAGTCGAGAAGAATTAGAAGCCGAAACGGAGAAGTTCAGCGCAGAAAACCAAGCAGATTATACAATTTCAGTGCAAACAACGCACCAGCGATAATCGCGTTCGTCTTCCACGCACGTGTAGAGGGTCAACTTATTTTCTTTGGTCACGGCAAGCCCGCTTCGGTCATCTTCGCCGACCTTGGAAACGGAAACCACCTTGTATTCGCGCGTTCCAAGCTTCGTTTTCAGAACAACCTCGTCGCCGACCGCCAGCTTGTGCAGCTTATTGAAAGGCTGCACTTTTCCGCGATTGTGGCCAGCCAAACCGACATTGCCGCTCCAAATGCTGCTGTCTGTAAAATGCCCGACGCCCTTACGAAGCGTATCACCATCCGTACCTTCATAAACCTTGACTGAAAGGTCGATGGCAGGAATTTTCAGCGTTCCAAGATGCCCGCCGGAATAGTACATATCCGAAGTAACTTTGGTGAAACCGCTGGATGTGCTGGGCTGGGTGCTTGTAGTGAAGTTTGAGCCGCTGCCAGAGGACGAATTCCCAGAAGAAATCGTTCCAGAACCGGTTGTACTTCCAGGAACAGTGATACTGCTGGAACCCGTCGAGCCGATCGCGCTGCCGCCCGTAGACGGCGGAAGAACAATCGCAGCATTCGAGCCGTTGATCGTGCTGCCGTCGGAAACCTGCATCCCCGGCGCAAGGTTGGGCGTGAGGTAGCTTCCCGTGTTCAGCGTGTTGCTCGCAGCGCTGCCAAACAGCGGCGGAATCTTTGCCGCATTTTTGCTGATATCCTCATTTTTCGCCGCGCCGCCGTCTGCGGTGATCGGCACCTCAATCGAGGTCGGTTTGCCGTAATTGGCACCTTCCGGCGCGTCAATCGAGAATTCCAGCGCTCCTGCGGACGGCACAAGCGCCAACGTCAGGCAGGCGAAAAGTGCGAGAAATTTAATCTTTTTCAATCTGAATCATCTCCATCCTCAGTCCGGTGTTTAATGAACAATGCAATTCCAAAGCCAATTCCTGCAAGCGCGACAACCAGCAGCGGCACCAGAATATACGCCCAGTTGAATGAAAACGAAGGGGCTTGAGATTCCTGCGTGGGATTGCTCGCAGGCGGTTCCAGAGCTGGGTTTTCCGGTTCTTCTGGGACAACTGGTTCAACCGGAGCCGTCGGTTCCGCTGGTTTCGTCGGCTCAGTCGATGGCCCCATCAAATCGGTGGTATCGTTCGGGTCGGGCGTGTCATTAAAAATCGACATTCCTTCAAAAATCGCAACATAACGCACCCGATTCAACGCAATTCGGCTGACCGTTCCCGTGTAATCTGCGGTCACGGTATAGCCTTTTACATAGGTGCTGGTCGCCGTTCCGGTGTAGGTCGCAACTGCTGTAAAACGGTCGCCCATCGCGTAGCCGTTCACGTTCGCTGTGTTGTCAGTCTGCCATTTGATGTCCGAAAGCGTCAGCGTTTTGCCGCCATCGTCAATGGTTTTGGGAATATTTTCGGTGTCCTGGCTGACTTGATTGGGGTAATTTCGCGTGACGGATACTTGTTTGGTAGATTTCCCATAGCCTGCCGTTTCGACCTGCACGGTATCCAGCTGAAGGTTCAGGATGCCGGAAAGCCCGTCATCCGTTACAAACTCTTTTTGTTCCGGAAGAAGCGCTAAAACGGACTCCATATCCTTCTTTTTGCTGTTCAGCGTTACGGATTCGGTATGCGTTCGTTCCTCATACTCCGGCAATTCCTGCTTCAACAGATCGACAAACGTATAGTAGAAACCGGCGTGTTCAAAGTCCGCGCGGGGAATCCCTGCCGGATCTGCTTCTGGCGTAAGGTCGTAGATTTTACGGATTTCTGCGCCCTCGTCACGTACATCGATCGAGGTCGGATATACCGCTTTCGGCGTTGCCACAGGATTCTTTGTCTGGGTCGTGGTTATGTTTACTGTCGGGACAGCAGGCTCGTTCTCGGTCGAAGAACCAGGGTCGGCTTCACTCTTTGCCGCACCCTCATCCGCCCCCGCTGCCGTGGTTTCCTCCGTGCCCTCGGTCGGAGTTTTAACGTCCGGGGCTGCAAGCGCGTTCGGCACCAGCATCGTTGCCAGCATCAGCGCCGTCAGCCAAAATGCTAAGATTTTTCTCATTTTGATTGTCCTCTCTACAAAAAATATTGGATTATGCGTCCAAGTCATCAAACGAAATTTGGCCGGTCAACACACCGTCTTCCAGCCACCAGTGGAACACATCTTCTCCCGTCTGCCATTCTGTCGGAAGCCCTCGCGCCGTTCTCATTGCGAGCATCCGGTCAAAAGCCCGGATATATGCCTTTTGATATTGCGGATAACGGGCAAATTCTGCATATCGCCTTTGTGTCGGGGCGAGTGGGCATCCGATGCAGCCGACACGCCGGAAACCGTATTTATAAAGCGGATTTATTGGAATATGCTCGGCTTCAAGATACTCCCACACCTCGGCGTCTGTCCAGTCAATGATTGGATTGCAAATCCACTGGCTCTTTATACTGCAATGCTCAATCATTCTCCGGTCATCGTTATCGTTCAGCAAGATTCGCTTTTCACGATTCCGGTGCGGTTTCTCAAATGCTGCACGGCTATTCCGGCGTGCTGTGCTTTCCGCCCACCGGACGCCCGTAACCACAAACCGGTTTGCAATACCATGAGATTTCAATATCTCGCAGCAATATCGAGCCAGACGAGTTGGCGGGATGCATTTTTGCGGAATCAGGCTCCACATGGTCACAGGCACGCTCTTATAAACCGGCTTTTGGATCGCACATACAATCCCCTGTTCCTTGAGCTGGCGGAATGTTTCCCGGATGTGATAGACCGTTTCCGGTGCATCAGCGGTCGTGTGCTTATGCAGCACTTCATACCGGATTCCGGCCCTTTTTGCCAACGCAAGGCATAAATCCGAGTCCTTTCCACCTGAATTTGTGACAATCAGGGGCGCATCGTACATCCTCTCACTGTGAAGTGCGGCTTCCTGAAGACGTGCTATCGCTTTTCGTTCTTTGTCCTCATTCACTTGGACTCGGCTGCAACGGCTTCCGTGTAAGCATCCAGAACAGCCTGGTCGAACTCCTGCCGGAATTCTTTCGTGCTGGGATAGCAAACATCGCGGTACTCCTCGTCCACCTTCTTCGACGGCATGGACACAAAAACCGTCTTGCTGCCCTCGATCACTTTCACGCCGCGGATGATAAAACAATCCTCCAGACAGACGGATGCGGTCGCCAGCAGTGCGCTGGGCTTCTTAGGCAGATAGATTTTGACATCGATATTCATGGATTTTCTCCCTTCAAAAATATGTATTTTAGACCTCGCTTGCCATGCGCTCATAGTCGCGCGGCGCGATTTCCAACAACAAAATGCGGCCATCCTTATTGACTGCGTCTACGCGATACTTCATTATCAACGGATAGCTGAAACCACCGTTTCTTGGCGGAAAGTACCGCTTTTTGAACTCAGCCGGGGACAGCCAGCCAACACTCGCAACATAAATCCAGCGGATGGGTGAGTCGCTGCCTTCAACATTTATCAGCTTAAACTTCTTCTGCGCAGCTCGCTTTTCGTTCTTCTGGCGCAGCGGAAACAGCGCAAACTGGTGCAAACCGTAACGGATTCGGAACGTTTCAATGCACACCTGTGCCAGTTGCGCAACAACGGCGTTTTTGCACCATACTGGAAGATGGACATAATCCATCACAAGCACATCTTCGCCGGTTTTGTCCTCCGGAAAAATGGGAACACAGCGCACCAAATCAAGCGCCTGCACGCCGTTCGACACTCCCAGAACTTTAACTTTTCCTGCATCCAGAGAACGGTAATGATGGAACGCTTCCGACTGCTTTCCAAACTCAGAAAGCTGCCAGCCGGGGCCGTTGCTCCGCCGCTGGCCGAGCCGCAGGTCATCAACCGTGTAAAAAGTCAGGTTAGCCGCCATAAACCACCGCCTTGTCCGTTAGCCTGTGTTGAAGCTCACCCAAACAGATGCCGTCATCGGTCAGCTTTGCCAGCAGATCGGGGTGAATGTCGCGCAGGTCAACCTCCGGCGCTTCAACGATATGGATGCTTTTCGCGTCCAAATCCGGGCACGCCCACAGGCGGACATCTTCGGGAATCCCCGCCGCATCAAGCAATTCCGGCGATACCTTGAAATTGTCCATTTCCGACGAGAACGGGCAAAGCGTTTCGCTGCATTCCTCGCATTTGCCGCAAGCTTTCAGCAAAACTTCACACAGCTCCTGCTCCAAATCACGCAAGCGTTCCACCACGTGAAGAAGCTCCAGCGCGTTCATCTCGTGCGGAACCAGTACCGCCGCCTTTACCATCGCGTGGATATTCAGCTTCTTTTCTTCCTGTAAACCGCAAATTTTCAGCGCTGCGGACGGGATCAACACACCTTTCGGCTGCGGCTGTTTCACAAAAGAAATACTCATTTTTCCTCCTAAAAAAGTGATATTTGTGACGGCGAATTGCGTTTCCGCTCGTCAAAGTCGTAGTTGGCAATCAACAATTCGGCGAACTGCGCGCCGTTGTCATACCGCTGTTTAATGGTGTTCAGACGGCTGACTTCCATCATCCGAATCCCCGGACGCTGATACAAACCTCGTATAAAATCATCGTCATTATAAGACAGCAGGAATTTGCCTTCAATCTGCATCAGCGTGTCCCGCAGGCGAACGTGGTCTTTCTCCGTGAAGCCTTCCTCTCCGATGTTTTTGTAGTAGCCTTCGGTCGCATGGTATGGCGGATCAAGGTAGAAAAAGCTGACCGGGCGGTCGTACTGCCCAATCAGCTTTTCAAAGTCGCGATTCTCAATCACCACGTCTCCGAGCCGGATGTGAGCCTGCTCAATCAGCGGGAAGTCCTTGCGAATGTTGTGCGGCTGGCCGCCAAAACTAGTCAGCCCAGATGCGTAGCTGTAGCGGATCAGCTGGTAAAAACCAGCCGCTTTTTTTACGTCTGAGGCAGGGCTATGCCCCAGGGCACCTTCTCTTTGCCCTTCGGGCAAATTCACCTTGTCACGTGCAAGTTCAGCACGGATGCGGTCAAATTCTTCACGGGAATTGAGTGCGTAGCGCAGCTCATCCATCAGCGCTTCCGGCTGGTCACGAACACAGCGATAAAGATTCACCAGCAGGCCGTTGCGGTCGTTGTAGACCTCAAAATCGCCGCGCGGCGGCTTGTGAAACAGCACCCATCCACCGCCGCCGAACACCTCAATATACCTTTCGTAGTGAAGCGGAAAGCGCTGGACAATCACGTCGCGGAGTGCCTTTTTGCCGCCGATCCAGCTCATAAAACTGTTTATTTCCCCTCACCGCCTTCGCTTTCTCCAAAGTTGTACAGCGAAGATTCAAGCCCGCTGATTGCGGCTTCCAGGCTGTTTTCCATCGCCCGAAGCTGGCGGATGGTCGCGTAAACTTCGCCAGCGGTCACGGCGTAGAAGTAGCCGTCCACACTGCTGCCGATCGGCACGCCTTCGCGCCGTAGACGGTTCACCCGCCGCCGTAATTCGTTGCCGCTGATTTGCAGGCTTTGCTCCAAATCGGAGCTTTTTCTGGCGTTTTTCCTTCCCATGCACTCGGCTTTCAAGTGCTTCACCAAGGGTTCATATTTCATGGGTTCCTCCTTTTTCTGAGCTGATTTACCGAAAAAGGTACGAAAAAAGGGCCGCAGTCCTTTTCGGAAAAACGGCCCTTGTGGTATTTTTATTGCGTTATAGGCTCATTGCGGGTGCAGCTTCCTGTTTCTCACAGTTGGATGGGTCGGCGGCGGGAGTGTCCCAACCGAGTGTGCAGCCGTTCAGCATGGCTTCCTCCTGCGCGGGAGTGATGCCACGCCTGCCGTTACTGTAATCCGCGTAGCGCCGGTTCTTTTCTACGTTTCCGGATTCCCGCGAGGAAGGCTCATAGCCGCTTTCGCCGCGCTTGATGCAGACCAGCTCGCCGGAGGAGGGCAGGACTGCCATACAAACTTCCGGCAGCGCGGTCGGCGAAAAACGTTCCTGCTCCGTCTGAATTGTCCAGGATTTGTCGCTGTTCCAGAGGGCGGCATAAATCGTATCGCCATTCGGCAGTTTCTGCCCCCTTTGCTCAAAGCCCTCCCCCAAACCGTCACTTGCCTGTCCCGTGACGGCTTCAATTAAATCCATCATTTCGCTGGCGTTCAGCGGCTCCCGAAGGACACATTTCGCTACGCCCCACAGCTTGCCCTGCCGCACATCAACGTCGAATTGGAAGGACTGTACCTTCACGTTCAGGCTGTCGTTTTCGCGGTAGTAAATCATCAACCCACGTTCGGCTTCCTCCGGCGCACGCTCTTTCAGCAGCGCTTCCCGGATAATGTCCGCATAGTCAATGGCTTCCTGATCGGTAAGCACTTCCGGTTCTTCGTCTGCATAACCGCCCCACTCATCCACGCACTCCGCAGTTACCGTCATTGGCATATAGAAATTCAGGCTTTGCAGATGCTGGATACTGAAACTATCTACGCCGGGAATCACGCTCAATGAACGCCCGTTGTCCCAATCAACCCCCAATTGACCGGCATCGTCAATGAAGCGGACGGTTCCCCCTGTACCCGGTTCCACCGGGCGCGGGTCTTCCATGTGTTCCAGCTTGATGCGCGTCCCCGGCGGGTACTTCTCCCGCAGTGCATCCACTCTTGCTTTGTCAAATGTCATAATGTGATACCCCCTGTTTGAAGTTCGGATTCTCTTTGGTACTGCTCCGCCGGGTCTTCCATCATCAATTCTTCTAGGCTCAGGATTCCCTCGTAGCAGATGTAGCCGCAGGCGTTAAACTCGCCGTTTTCAGCAATAACCTTTTGCTCCCCGTATGCTCTGTAATCGTAGAAATCCTCCAGATTTGGGTCGTATTCAAACCTTCCGGATTGCTGAATCATGTATCGACCATATTCTTCCGGAGTCTGCACATCGGGCGCAAAATCAAACCGTTCCAGATTCTCGGTGAGCTGGCGGATTTCGCTGGCGTACTGCGGCTGCGCCATTAAAACAGCCGCATCCAGCTTTTTTCGTTCAGGCGGAGACAGCCCAGCAACGGCACGGCACATTTCGTTGATCTCAGCCAGTGATTCCCGATGCAAATCAATTCGTGTGGAAACTTCTTTCGGCAGTTCGTCCATCACGATTTTCATCCGCGTGTCGGCGGCATCGGTCGCCCCGGCACGCTCCAGCGTTCGGGCAAGCTGCTGGTCCGGCGTGGGGAAGTACAGACAAGCGGTTGATCCACCATCTGCTGGCTGAATTTCGATTGCCAGCTGACACGGCTGGTACAGATACGGCGGGAAGTGCTGTCCGTCATAGAGCGGTTCCAATTTCATACCATTATCATAGACCACGCCGTATGGGGTGACGCTGCCGTTTCCGCTCAGGATGAGTTTTAGTGCTTCAGCTTTTTTGTCCTGCTGGCTGTATCCCTCGACCGGAATACAGCCGCCGTGACTTGTGATGATGTGGTCGCGCCCAACCTGCTCCAAATCGGCGAAGTTTATAATCACCGTTGCCTGCTGGCAGCTGAATGTCAGGTTGATGAAATCCTGTATATCCGACAGTTCCAGCTTGCTTGCCATGCCTTGAAATTGCGCGGCTTCATAATCATTGAAGCTGTCCAGTCGCTTCGCAAGATAGTCAAGTTCATCTACATTCGCCGTCAGGGATTCCAGCGGTTTCAGCACCGTGTACCAGCTGTTCAGTTCGTTGATTTTACAGTCTTGCACCTGCGTCCTGCCGATACCCATCTGACTGAGCTGCATGATTACGTGGTCGTACAGCTCGTCCGAAATCGGGAAGTCGAGAGGCGTGGAGCCATATTCCGGGTGTTCCGCATTGCTGAGAACACTCCTAATCACAAACACCTTTGTTCACTCCCTTCAGTGTCATATTCTTGATTTTCCGGACCCTTGTTTTCATGCACTCACCGTCACTGCCGCCGCACAGAAATCCGGTTGACGAATACGGACAGCCTCGGCATTTCGCCGCGGCAGACTGCGTCTGCATATCCTTTTTCTGATTTTCCATGTGTCCTCCATTCTATAACCTCATACTATGATGACTAAAATGCTTCATTACGCCATCTCCATTCCGCCCTGCTGGGACTGTTCCTGCGGCATATAAACGGGCTGTCGGTCTTTGCGCTCGACCATGCCGTAGGCGGTCAGGTCTGCGTGCAGCGCTTCGACCAGTGCATGGCCGTAGCCTTCCAAATCGAGGTAGGGGAGCATGATTTCTACCGAGTCAGGAGACATAATCACGCTCATTTCATCCCGCGCAACATCTTCCAGTGTTTCGTATTCCTGCGTCACGATGTACTCATCCATTTTATTGAGCAGTTGGACGGCAATCTCGAACTCGCTGCATTTGGTAGCGGCCAAGATGGCTTTATATTCGGTGAACTGCTTCTGCGGCATTTCTGACAATGTCACGGCAAGCCGGTTGACCTCTCGAATATTTTCTGCCGTGTTGACGAGGTCTGTCAGCATCGGGGCCTTACAGTCGATGCACGTGAAGCCAGTTTCCCTTACTCCAACAGCGTCCAATTTTGTTTCGTTTACGGGCAGTTTAAGCAGGACACCACCATTTTCGCCCTCCAGAAGTATGATATAGTCTGGTGTTTCCGGTGTCGGATCAAGTGTTTGGTGTGCCTGAATCAATTCGCTGTGCTGCTCGATGTAGCTGCTGCTGGTAAAGGTCCCACCTTCTGCCAGCCGATGCTCCCGCCCAATCGACACATAGTCAAGCTTTTCGTAGGCTTCTTCCGGGAGCGGTTCGCCGTTTCCCCACAGGTCGTTTTCTACGAGAAATTCGCCGAGTTCCCTGTCTGTCGTGATTCCGGTCAGCACATGGCAGCAGTCTGTACTGTAGGCGAGGTCGATTAGCTTCGAGATGGGAATCGGCTGGTCTGATTTGAAGGACTCCTTTTTCAACAGTCCCTCGAACGCTTCGCTCTGGTAATTCTCAAGGCTTGCCAGCTTTTCTGCCAGCGCATTGACCTCGTACAAACCGCCCTGTGCCGTCGGGAGAAAGTTTAAGTTTTTGCTGCTATAGCTGTAAAGAATTTCGGTCTTTATCTCGGTATCCGAGTTGACTCGGAGCCGCTCTAACGCATCCTGCATTTCATAAGGTGTCGCTGGCAGGGTGAGATTTGTTTCTCTGCCGTGGCGGTCTTTCCTTGAAATGCTTACATCAAAAACCGGGTTCAAATTTTTCTCTCCTGTTCATCATTATTTTTATAATCGCTGCAACACAACATATCATCATCTCATGTCGATATCCAGCGCAGAAACCAACAAAACAGTGCTGGTTTTATTGGGCACAACCTCTTTTATGGGAATTCCGGTGCGGGCAATCCTACCTTCTTACAGAACTGCTCGATGGTGTAGTAGAGGTCAAAGCCCACAACATTGCCGTATACGCATCGGTAATTCCTACCCCGATGGAAGTTGACCTTTGACGGAGCCAGAATCGTTCCAACAAAATTTTCTTCGACATGGTCCGCGAGACGGACAGGCCGTCCGAAGTCGCAGGCGTATCGGGCTTCCAGCTCGTAGCAGTACCATCCAAGCGGGATGGTACTCCGGTCAACCCGCTCCCGCGTCAGGAGCGCCGGTTCCCAGAGCAGCTCGATTCGCTCGAAAGCGGCGGTGCGTGCATCGGTTTCCATGATTTTGATCCCTCCCTTCATCCGGAAAACAAAAAAGAGCCGTAAGCTTACTGGTTTCTCAGCAGTTTACGGCCCTCTTTTATGATAGGATTTGTTCCGAATTTTATAGAAAATATACGTTTTACGCTGTGCCTTGCTTGGACTTGTTTGATTTGAAGGCAGCAGCTTCGCACTGTAACGAGGTTGTACCCTTTGAATCTCCGCGCGAAAATTCAAAAGGGCACAAGTAAGAAGCGGAGTGTATCCTGCCGACCGAATCCTGTTCTGTGGCGAGCAGGGCAGCGTCCTGATCAGGCTGTGCCCTCTGAAAGCTGCCCGCGTTTACAGCAAGGTCGCTTACGCAGGGTGCGCCTGTTCCCTCGTGACGGATTGTCTGAGAGGGCAAAAGAAGCAGTCAGCTTCCTTGCCGCTGTCCGAAAATCCAAAAGGGACACCGCTTGGATGTCCCTTTTGCATTACCGGATTTTGTTGTAAATTTGAAGTAAAACCGAAAAGAATGTTAGGGCCGCAGCCGGTTTTGTAACGATTGTAAGTGAAATAGAAAAAGGGCACCGCTCCATCTGACTTTGTGAATAGTCAACAAACGGATGCCCGAAACTTTGTATAAAATTTCTGCTGGGAAAGCCGCACCCGGCGGGGAAAATTCCCGTTTCAAAAAGGGCACAGCCTGAACGGAAGGGCGTAAATCCCGCCAACAGGTGGTTCGAATCTACAACCTCGCAGCAAACCGGCGGTTTGCATCTATGGAAATCACCCTGAAATTTGCCCCCCTCAAAACCCCGAAAAAACCAAGAGCGGCGGGTATTTTAGCCCGCCTCATCTATAGTGTTTGGATAATATGTCTTTCGTTGACAAAATAGATGTATGCTTGTAACTGTTGTGCTGCAACAGTTTCTAATAATTTCACGGCATTCAAAGATAGCACCGCAAATTTAGTTACTGTTTAATCTCAATTGAAAGGTTTGCTAACAACGCTACAAAATTTTCTACGCAAGAATTGTTAAGAATTTTACTTGGAGTATGAACCTGATAATTTATATGATTCACATTGGTCAGCGTATCATATTTTCCTATCTCTTCGCGTTTCAGTGTCGTTGTCAATATTACTTGATTACCAGTAGACTTTGATATTTCAAGTACAGTATTTTCTTTATCGGTAGACAGATCCTCCGCACGGAAAGAATCAATTACTATTGGGAAATTATGTCGTAAAACAAATTGTAAGGCAAATAATTTTACTAAGTGAAAAATGGTTGCCTCACTTCCAGAGTATACCTCGTTTCGCTGAGTAAATAGACTTGTATATACAATATTTCCGTTTGGATCGATCTGTCGGTAGAATTCATTCATTTTTTCTAATATTGCAGAGAGCAAAGCCGCCCGTCGCGCCTGCGCTACATGAGATGAATTCTCGCTGGCTACCAGCTGGCTTTTTAGCGAAGCTAACTTTACTTCTATTTCTTTGATCCGAGTTTCCGCATCTGATGCCGAAAAAATATCTTTCTTATAGGCGACAATAGACTCAAGCGAAACACCTTCATCATCCATTAAAGACTGTAACCGTTCTTGTTCTGCAACTATCTCAGCAGAAAGCCGTTCGATTTCTTCGCTATAAGCCAAGATTTTTTCTGAAATAGAGTTAATGATTTGCTTTCGCATCTCAACTGTTGAAACATCAAAGGAATAGGATGTTTGAGTTGTTTCTCCTGTGCTGAAAGAAATATTTGTGGAGTTGCAATCCATGCATCTTAACTCTCCACACGATATTGTACGATTCAAAGAACGAAGTTCGTTGATAGTATGCTCCCATTTGCTTTTACGAGTACATGCACTGTTGCGTGCTTTGCGCAGTTCCAGAATTTTATTTTGTACTTTTTCAAGACTGGCTATTTTCTTACCAAACGCCAGGCGATCACTTTCAGCACTAAGATATGATACTGGAACTTTTTTTGATTTCAGTATCTTGTGCTGTTGTAACAACACTTTCTTTTCATCAGAAAGAGCAGATATGCGACTTTTTATCTCATCAATCTTTTCCTGTGGAAGATGCTCCCCTTCCAATCCAGCGTATGCATAAAGCATCTCAATAAAATCTTGTTTATTATAGAAGCCGTGATTGGCAATATTTGATGTATCCTTCTTGTCTTGCCCAACGAAGAAAAGTTGAATATATAGTACTGGATCTGTAATTCGCGAAAGTTGGTTTTTTACTATAGATGGGAGTGGAGATATATTCTTATTCCAATATCTCTTGAGTTCTGAAACGTTGTCAAAAATTAGTACGGAGGATGCTTGCCTAAGTATAAATCCATCGCCTGATCGACAAATCTGAAATGTTTTTTCTCTTTCTTCAAACTCAACATAGTAGTAATATTTCTGATATTCAAATGATGTTGGGAATGTCGGATCGTTCCCTAATGCGTACATCATCGACTGAATTACAATAGTCTTTCCTTTATTATTGTCATCACTGGAAATAATGTTCAAGCCATTTGAAAAATTTCCCTCAATAAAAGCTTCTTCAGAATTTCCTACTGCTACTTTTACTATCTTCATTGCTGAACACCATCCTTGACTACTGAAATGAAATACTTGAGAGATAAAGCGTCAAAATCTGGGCACCGCGAAATGCAATTCGGTATTGCCTGAATTCGTGAAAATAAACTCTGCACGGTTTCATTTGGATACTCAACAATCAAGCGATATGTATTCTCAAACAAATACCAAAAGCCATCAGCAGCATTCTTATTAAACAAGGCCCGGCACAGAGCCCTTTGACAGTCTTCAAGCATTTCTCGTTGATTCTCTGGAGGCCAAATAGTATAGATGTTCACAAAGGATGCTGGAATTCCTTGACCCAGCGGATCTCTGTTGATGATTCGTTGTAAAGTCATTAAACGAATTTCGTTGTTGGTTAAATGTCTACAATAATTCAATGCTTCGTCTGTTGTTTCTATTACAACGCCTTCAACTACAGAAACATGCTTCTTACTTGCCTGCTTATTTCTTATTTCATTAAAAATAGCGTCTAGAACCTTTTCCTCAGGAATAATATTAGGATGTTGCCGGATAATTGCTTTAACATATTCACTTGGTTTTTTATCGTCATCAACAACAAAAAGGACTTCCTTTAGAAAATCATTAATATTTTCGTCAGTTAATGTAGCATTATCAATATATTCTTTTGCAGTTCCTTCTTCGTACAGTCCAGACTTGATTAGTTCAATTGCAGAGTCCTTAATATTTTCAATATTAAAAACTGATTTATTAATTAAAAAGGTGATGATTCAATGGCTAGAGAATATGCGAAATTAAATCTAAACAAAATGACGCGAGTTCTTAGTAAATTAAATAAGAGTGAA
>CAJUSB010000010.1:0-34974 GCA_910589115.1 uncultured Clostridia bacterium
CAAAGGGCTTTGCCCTCTGGACTCCCACCCCTCCGCGGGGTGCGCCAAAGGGGCGCTTCCGCCCCTCTGGACTCCCACGATGCTCACGCATCGTCTGTGTCGCCTGCGGGCGGGACGGGGGCCCATTTGCGAATGCACTTTTATTTTTGCAAGTGCAAAAAATAACACAGATAAATGATTTTCAAACATAGCTGTAATCTGCTATAATAGAACAGTAACACAGAAATGAGGTGATTCATAGCATGGATATTCAGGTTGGCGATATTTTAATCATGAAGAAAAATCATCCTTGCGGCAGTCGTGAATGGCGTATCACACGCGTTGGCATGGATTTTAAGATGGTATGCAGAGGGTGCCGCCATGAGGTTATGCTGCCACGCAGCAAGGCAGAGAAAAATATCCGCAGTATCCTCCGAAACGGGGAAACGATTCTTTAGCTCACATTCGAGGGTGATTGATGCACCTGTCGGATGGGTTCGGGCATTTACTCCGAAACGTATGCCCGAAAAAAGGACAGGGGCAGACGGATTTCCGCCTGTTCCCTGTCCATTTTCCTATATTATATCCGAATGGAGATTTCCCCGGTTTGCAGTTCCCGTTTGGTTCCGTCCGCCATTGTCACAAGCAGATGACCTTCTGCGTTAATACCGTCACAAACGGCGGGCAGCTCCATGCCGTTTTCAATCACCAGGATGGGCTTTCCCATGCAGCAAAGAAGCTCCCGATAAGATGATATAACAGGGTCAAAGTCTCCCTGTTTCAGATGTAGGTAAAGCTCCTCCAGTCGCGTCAGCACAGCTGCCGTAAGCTCCGCCCTGCGCGGTACCCGCTCACAAAAATCGCTTAGACCGCCTACAATACCGGACAACTCCGGCAAATACGCTGCATCAAACCGGAGGTTAATTCCAATCCCGGTAACAACATAATCCAGCGCACCGGTTTCCCCCACAATAGAGGCTTCCGTCAGGATTCCGCACAGCTTTTTCCCGTCTTGAAGTACATCATTGACCCATTTAATGCCCGGACAGAAACCGCAGGTATCTTCTATCGCCCGGCAGACTGCGACCGCTGCCGCAATGGTCAGAAAATGGATTTTATCCAGCGCCAGCGCCGGACGCAGCAATACCGTCAGATACACACCGCCGTCAGGTGATGCAAAAGTACGCCCCAGCCGACCGCGCCCGGCGCTTTGCCGCTGTGCCAGCAATGCAAAGCCCTCTGGCCTGCTTGCTGCATATTCCTGCTTCATAACGGTATTGGTTGAACTGACTTCAGGCAATACTAACACCTCGCGGCCCAGTATTTTGGTATGCAGCAGCGCTTGGATGCCGTCCGCCGTCAGGCTGTCGTCCGTCTCCCGCAGGCGATACCCTTCCCCGGTTACGCTGTCAATTTCCAGCCCATCCTCCCGCAGCGCCGTGACCGCTTTCCAAACCGCCGTACGCGAAACGCCTAGTTGTCCGCTCAGTGTACCGCCTGAAACGACCTCGCCGCGATGTTCCTCCAATGTCCTCAATACCTGTTCCTTTACTGCCATTTTATGCAACTCCTAAAATGATGCTTTCCGAAATATCCGCAAAATTCCTTGCCTGCCGCCGAAAAACAGCGTACAATAGAGCCATCAACCCGGAAGGAGCGACCCAAAAATGAAAACACGACCTGAAATCCTCCGCGCGCTTGCCGAAAGTGAAGCGGATCGCCTTTTGCTGGCCCGGCTGCTGGACAGGCTGGATACCTGCCGCAGCCATTCCTATCTGACCGCCACCCGCTTTCTCGACCCACGGGAAAGGACGCTTGCAGAGGCAGCCGTCCGCATGTCCGAAGCCAGCGGGGAATGCGTCTTTTTCGGCGGCTATGAAGATGCTGAACGCGTAACCGCCCTCTTTTTCCCGGACTATTTGACGCCGGAGCTTGCTGTTGCCGAAGCGCCGCTTGCCTTACTCCGTGCGGAGAAATCCCCCGCCGATACCCTCTCGCACCGCGATTATCTGGGGGCGCTGATGGGCCTACAGATTGAGCGTGCAATGGTGGGCGATATTATTGTACATGAAAGCGGCGCAGATATTTTTGTCCTGCGTGAACTGGCTGACTTCCTGCTGCTGCATTTTGACCGCGCAGGACGGCGCAGGATCACCCTGACCGAGGTACCGCTTTCAGACCTCCGCCGTGCCGCTGCCGATGAAATCACAGGGGAAGGCTCGGTTGCCTCCCTCCGCCTGGACAGCACTGCCGCCCTGATTTTCAGCCTGTCGCGCACACAGGCACAGGAATATATTGCACACGGGCAGGTTTATCTGAATAACCGCGCCTGCCTGAAACCTGACCACGAGGTTGAAGCGGGCGACCGTATCACCGTCCGTGGGCGTGGTCGCGCACAGCTGACCGCGCTCGGCGGTATCAGCCGGAAGGGACGGCAGTTTATCCGCTTCACACGGAGCAAATCATAGCTGATTCAAACCAACCTGTGAATACAGGTTCTTATTCAGCCAAACACCAACCGCCAAAGCTCGTCCCCTGTAATTTCCACATCAAGCTCTAACTGGATATGCATCTCATCATCAGAATAATCAACATAAATCTGATCCAGATTGAGATCGACCTCATATCCTCGTTTCCTGATTGCTTTTTGCAGGATTGCAGCAATCGTTTCTCGCATAAATACACTGCTGATTTTGATCTCGTCCATCCCTGTTCCCTTTCTCTTTTATACTCGCGAATGAAAAGATTTGCCGTATTCACCCACCCGGCCCGCCGTGCTTTTGGCGGGCTGGGCAGGGTGCAGCAGCGAAAATCGCCGCACCATTCCCCGCCGCAGCGGAGAAAGGGAGTCCAGAGGGACAAGTCCCTCTGGCGCCGTCCGCGTAGGACCGCCCGCCGCGCAGGCGAACCGAGCAGCAAACCTTAACGCACACGAGTATAATTCTTTCTCACGATCCATCTTTTCATCAGAGAATCCCATAGGTATCCAGCAGCTTTGTAAGCTCGTCCTTTTTCATCGTCCCTTTCGCATTCACATGAATACAGGATTTCTTTTGACACAGGCCGATCTTTTTGATCTTTATTTTCAGCTCGAGATCGGCACTGCATCCAAGTTTTTTATACAGCACTTTCTCAAGCTGTTTTGCAGTAATATTTCCAATATCCATATTGATTCCCTCACAATATCATAATCATTCCGGCAGCTCGGTCTCCCCTTCCAGCGCTGCGAGCGCATACCCCAGCGAACGCTGCAAACGTGCCTGTTCAATCTGGCTGGCAGCGGCATCCATCATTGACCGGTATCGGCGCGTGACTGCCCCCAGCAGGTCATCACGCATCAGATAATCCCATGGGTCACGCCTTGCGTGAGAACGGTCCCGGACAAAGCAGTGAAAGAAAATCTGACAGAGTGCGCCCTCTAATCCTTCCAAATCCGGTTCATATTTGCGCTCCCCGATTAGGGAAAGCGTCGCGCAGACGCGTTCGCAGTTCTCCGGCAGATGGTCGCGCACCAGCTCGGCAAGCTCGCGATCCTCCGTAACCTGTCCAATCGGGATATCAATTTCCTCAAAGCGGACAGCGTTCGGCAAATGAAAATGCAGGCTGGTTCCATCCTTATCCACAATCCCGGACAGAAAGCCCTTGTCCCCTGTATCGCTGGTAGCAAGCCCCATTGTACAGCCAGTACAGGCATAAACGGTATGACCCGCACGGTGCAGTCCGGAAAAAGTATGGTTATGCCCAAACGCCGCATAATCAAACTCTGATTCTGCAAGCTGTGCGGTATCGACCGGATTATAGCCGCTGGTCCCTTTCAGGTCGCCGTGAATCGACAGGACGTTCAAATGCTGCGGGTCCAGCGGTGCATCCAGCGGGATAAAGGCGCTGGCACTGGTAAAAGCCGCCCCCCAAATCACCGTATCCGAATGCAGGAAATAAGGGGTCAGCCGGTTTGACTGAAAAACGAAGACATTCTCCGGCAGCTCCATCGTCAAATAGGGGCTTTTCGGGCCAAGGTAATCGTGATTTCCGGGCGAAATCAGCACTGGACGGCGTGCCTTTCCCAGCAATGCCATTGCGCGGCCCGCAACAGCAGCAGGTGGTGACGGACTGTCAAAAAGGTCACCCGCAATCAGGATTACCTCTGCACTGATATCACTGGCGTGATCAAGAATACGCTCAAGCAGCCGGAACTGGGTTTCCCTGCAAACAGCGGCCTTCTCCTCCGGCAGGAACGAATATTCCGCACCCAGATGCAGGTCCGCGATATGTACTAAAGTCAGCATGCAGCAAATTCTCCCTCCAATGCAAGCACACAGGATTTCCTTATATATCTATTATATTATTTCCCGCCGGAAATGGCAAGCAGTAAAAATCCGCGGGACAGACGGCCAACGAAAAAGCCCCAGCTGAAACCAGCTGAGGCTTTCCCGTCATTTTCACAAATAAAAGGGGGGTAAAAGAGTAATAAAGAAAGTTTGGTAATAAGGGGATCAAAGAGGGTGCATCTCTTTGATGATTCTAGTATACCCTATTTGCCAGTGAGATGTGTGAATAAACTTTTAACGTTCGGTTAAGCTTCTGCAACAAAACTTTTACAAAAAATTGAAGGAATTTCTTCCTGTTGTGAAATGTACTGAATCAGCCTTAAACAAGCACATTTTCTTTGTATACAGCAACATTCTGCACAAAAACGGCATGTTTTAGATGCGGTGTCTTTGGTGGCTCAGCGTTCCCGGCGGCGGAGCCTGCGAATATCGTCCCCGATAAAGCGGAGCGGCACAAACTCACCAAGCAGCCGGGAAGCGATTGCAGCCGAATACTGCTTTTCAAAGCGTTCCGGAAGGAGGTTTGTGTTGATAATCATAGGACGGCCAGACATTAAGCGGGTATTCAGCAGCTGATAAAATGCCGTAGTTGTAAAGCTCGTGGACAACTCCGTGCCCAGGTCGTCCATTATCATCAGGTCAGCCGCCTCCCAGCGGCGGATTGCGGATTTTGCTTCAGTTGGGTCACCGCTGCCAAATTTCACAGCCTCATAACTGGCCAGGACATTGATAGCCGTATCATAAGCAACCGAAAAACCGCGTTCTGATACCTCCTTCGCAATGCAGGTGGATAGGAAAGTCTTGCCCAATCCAGCAGAACCGTAAAGCAGCAGGTTTGTCGAATGCAGGGAAAAATCCGCCGCATAATCAAAGCATTTTTTGAAGTTATACTTCATACACGCACGCGGCGACATACCGATTCGCGCATCGGCCTTTTCTGAATAATAGTCGAGCCGGAACGCTCCAAAGTTCTGGTCACTGATTGGCAGGATTGCGGATAACTGTTCGGTCAGCTTCTGTGCATACCGCGCACGCAGGCATGCGCACGGCTGGCTGCCAATATACCCCATATCTGAACAGGCCGGGCATTCATACTGGATTTCCAGATAATCCTTCGGCAGCCCCAGCGAACGGATGAGCTGGCGGCGCTCCTCCTGAAGCGTCAAATTCCGCTCGCGCAGCGCAGAAACAGCCTCTGTCGGGTCCTTCCCGGACTCAAGGGAAACCCGTATGACCTGTGCTGCCGTTGACTGGAGTATCCGGTCGATCTGACGCACCCGCGGCGCACCTGCGTAAACCGTCTGCCGGCGCTCGGCCAGCTCGCGTTCCCGCTCGCTCCGCCCCTGCTCCATCTCCCGCAGCACCGCCGCAAGAACATCCTTTTGATAAGCCATCAGTGACCCTCCTCTGTCTGTTTATACCGTGCAACTTCATCCAGCCATTCTTTTTCCCATTCGCTCAGCTTGGACGCGTCCGGCGATGTAATCGCAGGTTCCTGCCGCCCGCTTTCTGTCTCCGGCTCCAATGCCGTGATTTCCGAAATGGTATGGACACCCTTTTGCTCCCATGATTCCAGGATGCGCCGCACATAATCTGCACTGAATTTTTTTAATGCCCGGTGGGTGCGCTGCACTGCCAGCTCCATAGCCTCGGGCGGGAAACCGTGCGCGACTGCATACGAGATCAGCCGTTTTTCCATGGGTTTGGGTTCCCTTGGTTCCGCTCCCAGCGCAGCGAACATGGCTTCGGTCAGCGGACGTTCCGCCTCTCGCCGTGCAAGATAATCCTGCGCTGCTTCGGCAGTATACAACCCCATATCCGCCCAGCGGTAGGCCTCCCGCCGGATATCCAGAATCCGCACAGCGCCCAATTCACGTTTCAGGCAGCCCAGCAGCTCCATAATGACTTCGGCCGGAAGCCCCAGGAAATCATAAATAGTGAACAATGTCCGCAGCTGGGCCACGGTCAGCGTTTTTCCGAACAATCCCTCCACCGTATCACATACGGCAGAGAACCGATGGTCCTCGCCCCGCGCAACACGCAGCTCAGCAGGCGTGTAATCGGGTGCGCTTTCCTTCTGCGGTTCCTCCGGCTGACCGGTAATAATCAGCCCGGTCAGTGTAAATAATGCACGGTCATATTTTTCCTTTGTCAGATTCAGTGCGCGCATGGCAGACTTTTCGTCTGCTGCACCGCCATGGCGCAGGATATACAGATATAATAAAGCGCTGTCACCGTCGCCGCATTCCAGCAGCTTGTCCGCAATATCACATCGGATAACGCGGAATTCCCCTTCCGGCAGCAACAAATGGGATAGGCTCTGTGTTGACATGAATGTTTTTTCTCCGTTTCGATGAAATAGTGTCCCTGCGTCCAGACACAGTTGACTGTCAGGGCACGCACCGGGCTGCTTCCCTACCAGATGTTGAGACCCAAAATATTTTAGGAGCGCAAGATATGGCCGAAAACGCCAAAAGGCGCAAAATGCACCTATTTGACAGCATTGTCCCCGGATGCCGCCCTTTTATTATACCCTTTCACCAGTCCGAGCGCAAGATGCCGCAAAATTTTCTCACTTTTGATGATGCAATTTCAAAAAATTTCATGTATAATAAATATAATGGCTGAATAAAGCCAACCACAAGAAATGGATGGATTATGCGAATGAATAAGATTGTGACCGTGCTGTCTGACAGCATAGGCGGCGGTGCCTTCTCCCAAAGGGTCTTATTTGGGACCGCCGGAGAGTGGGTTCGGAAAAATCTTCCTGCCGAATGCGGCGAACCTGTCTGCGCATCTTCGTTTCAGGAGATCCCGCCGCATCTCGGCGGCTGTGATGCGGTACTGCTCATCTGCGCCCCCTGCCCGGAACTGACCGAAAATGATTACCGCTGCTTTTTGGACGCCCATTTTGCGGTAGGCAATGAAGTCACCCTCCTGCTCTCAGGGCAGACAGACAGCGGGCTGTCTGTGGTTCGCGATGCAAGCCGGGAAATTGCCGGTACACAGACCGGCGCAGGCGAACGGATGCTGTCTACTGCAATATTTTCTTCTGCGGCCTTGCGGGAGGTACTTTCCAATGGTGCAGAAGATTTTCAGCAGCTGATTGATACGGCGCTCAAGCAGGGCCGCCCGGTCGGCAGTGAAGAGGTCTGCCCGGCTTCCCCCGTAATTGAGGTATGGGACGGCGCACAGGCTTACGAAGCGCAAAAACGGCTCACCCAGCGCATCAACTTTGCTTTGATTGCAGACGGCGTTCAAATTTTTGCTCCGGAGGGGACCTATATTTCCCCGGATGCCCAAATCGATCCAGGCGCGGTTATCCTTCCCGGCTGCCTGATCCGTGAGGGCTGCACCGTTGGGACAGACGCTGTCATCGGCCCGAATACGATTCTGGAAAAAGCCTCTATCGGTGCCGGTACTACGGTCAACAGCTCCCAGGTCTATGAGAGTGTGGTAGGCGCACAGGCTACAGTCGGCCCCTTTGCCTATATCCGCCCGGGCTGCAAGATTGGCGACCATACCCGTATCGGGGACTTTGTCGAACTCAAAAAGGCTGAAATTGGAGACGGCACCAAGGTATCGCACCTCACCTATGTCGGCGATGCACAGGTCGGCGAGCGGGTCAACTTCGGCTGTGGAACGGTCGTTGTCAATTATGACGGCTACAACAAATACCAGACTGTGATTGGTGATGACTGCTTCATCGGCTGCAATACCAACCTCGTTTCCCCTGTCCGCCTGGGGGACCGCGTCTTTACTGCCGCTGGGACTACGGTGACCAAGGATGTGCCAGATGGCGCACTTGCTGTTGCGCGCTCCCGCCAGACGGTATATGAGGGCTGGAATGACCGCCGCCGTGCCGCGCACGGGAAAAAATAACGGCAGTCGCCCGGAAGATTTCCCGTCCGGTCTGACAAAACAGATGTATAAAAGCCTAAAACGAATAAAACGATATCGTTCAGGGGGTATATTGAAATGATCGCTCATGGCAACAACATCAAAATTTTTTCCGGCAATGCAAATCCCGTTCTGGCAGAGCGCATTGCATCGACACTGGGTCTGCCGCTCGGCAGTGCACATGTCTGCACATTTTCTGATGGAGAGATTTCGGTTTCCATTGGTGAAACGGTACGCGGCTCGGATGTATTCCTTGTACAATCGACCAGTGCACCGGTCAACGACCATCTGATGGAACTGCTTATTATGATTGACTCCTGCCGCCGCGCATCGGCGGGACGCATTACAGCAGTCATGCCCTATTTTGGCTATGCCCGACAGGATCGCAAGAGTAAGGCCCGTGACCCGATTTCTGCGAAGCTGGTTGCCGATATGATTGCAACGGCGGGCGCTGACCGTGTGCTGACAATGGATCTCCATGCCGCACAGATCCAGGGATTTTTCAATATCCCGGTGGACAATATGCATGGTTCGGCGGTATTGATCCCGGCAATCGCAGAGCAGTTCGGGATCGGGCGTGATGATATGGTGATTGTCTCCCCTGATTTGGGTTCGGTCAACCGTGCACGTAAATTTGCGGAAAAGCTCGATTTGCCGCTTGCAATTATTGACAAGCGCCGTCCGAAAGCAAATGTTTCGGAGGTTATGAACATCATTGGCGACGTACAGGGCAAGAAGGTCATGATTATTGATGACCTGATCGACACGGCCGGTACCCTTTGTCACGCAGCCGAAGCGCTGGTGGAAAAGGGCGGTGCAACAGAAATCTATGCCTGTGCAACGCATGGTGTTCTTTCCGGCCAGGCCATTGAGCGGATCGACAAAAGCCCTATCCGCGAGCTGACGATTCTGGACACGATTGCGCTGAATGAGGAGCAAAAGACGGATAAGATCCGTGCGCTTTCGGTCGCGCCGGTGCTCGCAGAAGCGATTGCACGCATTTATGAGGAGCGCTCGGTTTCACCGCTTTTCGGGTGATGCCCTGCGGCCTGCCGTCACCGGCAGGAAGCCCGCCTTCCCAGCCGGATAAGAAGGGAGTTTTTGAGCGATGAAGCTATTTGTAGTAGGCGATGTTACGGGCGAACCCGGCCTGCGCACGCTTGAGAAGCGGCTGCGGCCGCTGCGGCGGTATTACGGTGCGGATTTCACAATCGTAAATGGAGAAAACGCAGCGGGTACGGGCATTACGCCCGAGCAGGCTGACCGGATTTTTGCTGCGGGCGCCGACCTGATCACGCTCGGAAATCATGTTTGGGACAAGCGGCAGGTCGTACCCTATCTGGAAGACAACCGGTATATCCTGCGCCCGGCCAACCTTGCGCCGCAGCTGCCGGGGGAAGGCTGCGGCATTTATGAAGTCTGCGGAAAGCGCCTGTTGGTGCTGGATTTGATTGGCCGGTGCGAGATGGCGTTCGGCCCGGACAACCCTTTTTTAGCGGCAGACCGAATCTTGCGTATGCTGCGTGAAAAATACGACATTGCTGTATGTGAGATCCATGCAGCCGCAACCTCGGAAAAGATCGCAATGGGATTTTATTTGGATGGGCGCTGTGCTGCGGTATGGGGAACGCACACCCATGTACAAACGGCGGACGAGCGGGTAAATCCTGCCGGGGCTGGCTACATCACTGATATTGGAATGACCGGGCCGGTTTGGTCCGTGCTGGGGGTCGACCCACAGCAGTCAATCGCCATGTTCCGCGGCGACCTGACCGAGCGTTTCCGCACTGCGGCGGGCGAATGTGCGCTGTCAGGCGCAGTATTTGAAATAGATACGGCATCCGGGAAATGCATACAGGCAGAGCGTGTATATGATCGGATTCGTGAAGCGTAATCTCCCGGGCAGTGCCCGAGGGAGCGTGCTCCCTCCACTGCCCGGCCTCTATGCACGGACGGGAAGGAGGTCATCCTATGCCCCACATCTTAATCGTTGAAGACGATACTGACATTAACAATTTCACTGCCGAATACTTACGGCGAAAGGGCTGCCTGTGCAGCCAGGCATTTTCCGGCACAGAGGGCCGGATGCTTTGGCAGGCGGGCGGCATTGATTTGCTGCTGGTGGACCTGATGCTCCCGGGATTGTCCGGCAGTGCGCTGATTGAGGAAATCCGCAAATCCAACCACACGCCTGTAATTGTATTGTCAGCCAAAACGGAATTATCTGACAAAGTGGAGTTGCTGGGGCTGGGCGCGGACGACTATCTGACTAAGCCCTTCGAGCTGGAAGAGTTGTGGGCCAGGATATTGGTGCAGCTGCGTCATGCCAGCGTTACGCCTACTGAAACGCTTCTGCGCTGCCGGGACTGGGTGCTGAACCCGGACGAAATGACCCTGACGGCAGCAGGCCAGCCGGTCAATTTGACCGCCCATGAATTCAAGATTGTGGAGCTGTTGGCCAGCCGCCCCAAGCGGGTGTTTACCAAGCAGCAAATATACGAAGCCGTCTGGAAAGAGAAATATGCTGTGGAAGATAAAACCATTACCGTCCATATCAGCAATATCCGGGCCAAGCTGCGTCCCAGCGGCACGGACTGCTACATACAGACCGTGTGGGGCATCGGCTTCAAGCTGGCTGAGTAAGAACCTGTATTCACAGAACGGCAAATACGTCTGCACGATTGCCGCATTGTGAATGCAGGTTCTAAACTTTGCACTTTCTTTACCTTTGCTTTGCGATGTTTGGGCATTTGCCTGTTAAACTAAGCCTGTAAACAAAAAGGAGGCTTTTATATGGCAGTGATACAAACGATGGGATTATCCAAACGGTACAAGGACAAATGGGCCGTGGATCATCTGGAACTACGGGTAGAACAGGGCGATATTTATGGTTTCATCGGTCAAAACGGCGCTGGCAAATCCACCACTTTGAAACTTCTGTGCGGCCTGGCCAAGCCGACCCTGGGAGAGTCTGCGATTTTCGGCAAGCCTGTCCGGGATGCTGTGGCCTGCCGCCGGATGGGCGTTCTGATTGAGCAGCCGGGACTTTATCCTGATTTGAGCGGGCGGGAAAACCTGCGGCTTTACGCGGCCCTGCTGGGGCTGGTCAATCCAAATCGTCAGGTGAATGAAATTTTAGAGACTGTTGGCCTGTCCCCGACAGAGAAAAAGCTGGTGAAACATTACTCCATGGGTATGAAACAGCGGCTTGGCGTAGGTTTGGCCCTGCTGGGCGGGCCGGATCTGCTGCTCCTGGACGAACCCATCAACGGGCTGGATCCGGAGGGTATCCGGGAGATGCGGGAGCTCATGCTGCGGCTAAACCGGGAACGGGGACTGACCATCCTAATCAGCTCCCATATTTTAGGCGAATTGAGCAAGATTGCCACCCGCTACGGCATCATCCATCAGGGACGGATGGTGGAGCAAATCACCGCCGGAGAACTGGAACAGAAGTGCACCGACTATCTGCACCTGCGGACGGATCAGCCGCAGAAAGCGGCTGCCCTGCTGGAACGGGAACTGCATATCACCCGCTGGGAAATGCGCCCGGAGGGCGAGCTTCAAATTTATGAAACCGTGAATGCCGGTGCTGTAGGACAAATTCTTGCCCGCGCAGGCATCGCGGTAGCGGAAATGGGACTGCACCGGCAAGAGCTGGAAGACTATTTTCTGGAGCGGATGGGAGGAAACGGCCATGCTTAACATGTTGTGTATGGATTTGAGGCGGCTGTTCCGAAGCCGCAGTTTTAAGATAATCCTGCTGGTTACGGCGGTACTGATTCTGATGGTCTCCATGATGGTCGCCATTGTTTCTGACCCGGAGACGTTGGATGACATGAGTACGCAGGGTGCGGAAATCGACGAAATCGACCGCCAGATGTCGGAAGAAATCCGCAGCATGCCCCAGCTGGACCTAGCACATGAAACACTTGGCGGCGGTTTTCTGCTGATTATAACTGGTATTGGGGTCACAATCTTTGTTAACAGCGATTTTTCCAGCGGTTTTATAAAAAACACTTGTTGTGCCCAGCCCCGCCGGATTCATTATGTGCTGGCGAAATCATTGGCGGCTGGGGTTTACAGCGGTATTATTACGCTTTTAGGCGTGGCGCTGATCCTGATAGCCCCCTATCTGTTTGGTATGCATCCTTTACCGAACTCCATTCCCGATATTCTGCAATATTTGTTCTGGATGTGGCTGCCGCACTGGGCGTTCGCCCTGATGGCGCTGGCACTGGTCCTGCTGACACGAAGCTCTACGCTGGGCATCATCCTATCCCTGGTAGCCGGAGGCGGGCTGACTGCCGTCCTGCTGGGAACGCTGGGCAAACTGCTGCACTGGCCGCCCCTGGAACGGTATCTGCTTGCCTCCATAGTAAAAGGCGTTTACATCCCCCAAAGTGGAATCACACAGGCAGGCGTTATCCTGGCTTGCACCATTGTATGGATGGTTATTTACGGTCTCGCAGGTTTATTGGCTATGGAAAAGCGGGATATTTAGGAATCAGTCTTCACAAACAGGATGTCAGCTTCTCCAAAAACGCACATCCAAAATTGACATCGTATGAATACATTAAGGAGGAATTTCGATGCTGCCGGTCCTGATTTTGGCACTTGCCGCCTTGGGGATTGCTGTTCTGCGCCTGTGGTCCTACCGTGCGCAGATGCTGGATATGGCCCGAATGTTGGAGGAAACACCGGCTGAAAGTAATCTGCGCCTGACGGTTCGGATGTCTGGCGCGGCACCCCGGCGGCTGTGTCAGGCGATGAACGCCCGTTTGGAAGAGGGACAGCAGCTTCGTCAGGAAACCCAGCAGCGGGAACAGGAATTAAGATACACCATGGCCTGCATCTCTCATGATATCCGCACCCCTCTGGCCGGAGCAATGGGTTATTTGCAGCTTTTGAAGGAGGAGCCGAGCCAGCAGGCGGAATATCTGGACATTGTACAAAAGCGGCTGAAGGAACTGGAAACACTTTTAGAGGAATTATTTCTTTACACTCGTCTTCAGAGCGGCACACTTCCGATGGAATGCGAAACGATTGAAGCGCTTCCGCCCTTATGGGACGCGCTTGCAGAATTTTACCCGCAGCTGGAAGCGGCAGGGATTGTACCGGAATTACTGTTTGACCGGAACGAAATGAAGGTCTGTGCCAGCGCGGAGGCACTTGGCCGGATATATCGGAACCTGATTGCCAATGCCCTGCGCCATAGCGGCGGTAATCTGACGGTCTCCGGCCAGGATCGCGAAATCTGCTTCTCCAATGTACTGCTCCCCGGCCCCAGGCCGGACGCGGAACATTTATTTGACCGTTTTTATCAAGGCAGCCCTTCCCGCGCGAACGGCGGGGCTGGCCTAGGCCTTTCGATTGTCCGGGAACTGATGGAGCGGATGGGCGGACAGGTATCCGCTCAAATTGTCGGCAGCACATTAGAGATCCGCCTTTCTTTTCCGTAAGTTACTGCTCTACGCAGTACAGATGTGCCCTACGCGGGCGGCGGCAGGGCGCTGCCCTGCACCTGCCATTTTTTCGAGAAAAAATGGAGTAAAAGCTTTTTTCCGCTGCGGCGGGGATGGGTACGGTCATAGCTGCACATGCCTGCTGCCCCGCCCGCCAAAAGGACGGCGGGCGGGGAAAATTAGCTGCGGTACAATAGAATAAATGCGAAAGGGGGATGGTTCCTATGCAGCCATCTCCTTTTTTGCATATCTATCAATTCAGTATGAAAATACGAATCACTTAGCCGGGCATTACCTGAATCTCACTTCCGCCGGACGTTTTTCTGACTTCAATTCCAACGGGAATCGACTCCCCCAAAAAATCGGCATGAGAGATAACGCCAACCATACCTTGGGACAAACGAAGCTCAGACAATGCCCGGACTGCATCCTGCAAGGATTGTTCATCCAGCGTCCCAAACCCCTCATCAATAAAGACTGCACCTAATTCTTTGCCGCCAGCCTGTGCCTGTGTTACTGATGACAAACCAACGGAAAGGGCCAAAGCCACAAGGAATTTTTCCCCGCCGGACAATGCCGCTGCACTGCGTCTTGCTCCCGTCTCCCGATCCAGTACTTCAAGCGCAAGTCCGGCTCCATCCACTGTTTCCAATGTGCGGTAAACCTGATAACGTCCGCCGTACATTCCTTTCAGCAGCCGGTTTGCCTCTGCCGTAACCGCTGAAAGCATAATCCCCAGCACATACCGTTCTACGCTGATTCCATTTTCACCGCACAGCAGCCGGGCAAATTCCGACAGCCGTTCGCATTTTGCCGAGCGGGCCTCCAAAGTACGGTTTATCCCCAAAATTGCCGTTTCTGCCTCGCAGATCAGTTGAAACTGATGCTCCGCTGCTGCTGACGCGCTATACAGTGTCTGGCTCCGTTCTTCCAGCTGTTCCAGCCGTGACCGGATAGCAGAAAGGTCAGGACGGACTTTGCCTTCCAAACAACTGCTTTCTGTACGCACCGTTTCGCGCGCTGCATATAGGTGTTCGTCATACATGCGCAGCTCCTTTTCCAGCTGAGCAAAAAACGCAGGAGAAGGCCTTTCCTCCTGTAGACGTTTCCGCGCACTGCCATCCGGGTCCAGCCGTTCAAGCTCGCACCGCACGGCTTCCTCTGCGGCTTCCATACGAACCAGCTGATTTTCGCCATTCCGTAAGGACACCTGAATCGTCCGTTCTTTCAAATCCAGCTCACTCCGCCGGCGTGCCAGCTCTGATAGCTTTCCTTCAATTATTTCGAGCTTGCTGACTGCGGCTGCAGCTGCTTTCCCCTGGTTTTGTGCTGCCAAATGGGCGTCTTTGTCATAGCCACCTGCTTTTTCAAGCCGTCTCTCTGCTGCGTGCAGCTGTTGTTCCACCCCTTCGCAGGCAGCAGCGGAACGTGTCAGCGCAATATCTGTCAGCCGCAGACGTTCATTGATTCTTTGAAGCTGTTCCCGGGTGGGCTGATCCTCCCGTTTCTGCGCCGGAGACGGATGATGTATGCTTCCGCAGACCGGACAGGGTGCGCCCTCATACAGGCTTTCCGCCAATTCGCAGCTCATGAGCTGTAGATGCTGTGCGGATACACGGCTGCTTTCCGCAACACAGGCGAGATAGTTCCGTTTGCAGCGGATGTGATCCTCTTGTCGTTTGGAAAGCTGTTCCTGCAATGCTGCCGCCTCTTCGGCAAGTAAACGACGTTGCTCAAACAATGTCAGCTCTGCCTCCAATGCGGCCTACCGTTCGGCCCGCTGCCGTAAAAGCGCCCGCTGGGCGATCATCTGCTGCTCCTCTGTATCCAGGGCCGTACGCTGCTTTCCACAGTCCGCCTCTGCCAAACGCGAAAACTGGACATTTTCCCTGCTGAGGCGCGCATCCCGCACTGCCCGGCGCCATCGTTCATATGGCTCGGACAATGCACGCAGCCCTAGCGTTTCCCGCCGGTGCTGCTGTTCATCGGCACGCGCTTCCAGATGTTCCGTTTGCTGCACGGCTTCCTCTAAACGTGAAAATGCATTTTCCAATGCCACCGCTTCTTCTAATCCGCGCGACTCCTGCGCCATCGCCTGCGTAACAGAAGCTAACTCCTTTTTCAGCTGCTCAACACGCTCTTGTATCTCCTGCTTCGTGATTCGCAGCTTCCCCTCCTGCGCACATCCGGCTGCACGGCAAAGTGCAGCTTTTTTTTGCCGCAGTTCTTCCAGCTCCTGCTGCTCTGCCTCTGCCTGTTCCCGCAGCCGCCGTGCAGCCTCGCCCCAGTGTGCAATATCAAAAAGGGTGGTCAGCAGTTCCCCGGTTTCTGAAGGCTCTGCCGTCAGCAGGCGTTCAAACTGCCCCTGCGGCAAAATAACCGCTTGACGGAACTGGTCATATCCCAGTCCGGTCAGTTCAGCAGCTTTTTCCGCAGCCTGCGCTGTCCCAGGGGTCTCATAAAAGGATTCAACCCCCCCATCCCGATTGAGGTAAAAAACATCGGACAGGATTTTCCCGCTGCCCGGTTCCATCCGCCTGACAAAACGGTATTGCTGCCCGCCGCGTTCAAACTCAAACAGCACTTCGGTTGATATGGTTGCCTCGGCACGCTGGCAGCGCATTTCCGCAAATGTCCCGCGGCTGCCGCCCGATGATTGCCCATATAAAGCATACGTTATGGCATCCAGCAGGAAGGTTTTGCCCGCACCGGTCACCCCGCGGATCAGGAACAGGCCCGCACGCCCAAGCAGAGAAAAATCAATTTCCTGTCGTCCCACATAGGGGCCGAATGCCTGAAAAGCCAATCGCAGCGGTTTCATGATACGGCGCCCCCTTCCCGGATTTCCTTCAGCAAGGAAAGAAACAGCGTCAAATGCTCCTGCTCCGCCTGTATGCCGCCGACCTCCTTGCAGAACCGTTTCAGCAGTTCAGCCGGACGCTGGGAAAGTATCCGCAGACCCTCCGCCGTCAATTCCTCTTGTTCCTTCATCCGGGAAGATTCTCCCGGAGAAGCATCAAAATGCAGCTCTCCTGTATGTAAAACCTGCAACGATTCCCCCATCCTTTCCAAAAGGCCAACTGCCAGAAATTGCTGCGAAATCATTTACGGCAATCGCGCCGCAGATGATTTCCGGACGGTTCAAAGTTTTTCAATAAACTGTCCCGCCTGCTTTGCCATCAGGCGCTTGGTTCCCTTGGTATCAAATGTAATCTCAACCAATGCATCGCCTCCCATCGGCTTGACGGAAACTACCATTCCCTCGCCAAAAACACGGTGCTTCACCCGCTCCCCGGGAGCAAAGGACGGCAATTCTGCCGTATTCGTCGGTGCTACACTGACCCGCCGTGCAGAGGTATAGGAAACGCGCGAGCCCGCTGTACCCGGTACATTGGTTTTTATCGTTGGCGGTGCAGCCTCCCGATTGCAGGCAACCAGCTCCTTGGGGATCTCATCCAGGAAGCGCGATGGCCGCCCATACTGTGTACGTCCGTAAAGCATCCGCTGATCCGCGCTGGTGAGGTAAAGCTCCTCTCGCGCACGCGTCACTGCCACATAACACAGCCGCCGTTCCTCCTCCATGTCTTCCTCGTTTTCGTCCGCGCGGAAGCTCGGGAAAATCCCGTCCTCCATCCCGCATACAAACACCGTCGGGAATTCCAAGCCCTTGGCGGAGTGCATGGTCATCATCAGCACAGCGTCCTCGTTTTCATCTGTATGGTCAGCGTCCGTGAACAGCGCCATTTCCTCCAAAAAGCCTGCAAGGGACGGCTCTTCTGCATTTTTTTCATATTCGGCAATGTTGGATTTCAGCTCCATGATATTCTCAATCCGCGAGCGTGATTCTTCATCATCCTTTACCTCCCATGCGGCACGATATCCGGAGCGCTCCAAAACTTCCTCATACAGCTCAGAAAGCGGCATAAATTCACGCATTTCACGTAAATTCTCCATCATTTCACCGAATTTCATCATTGCATTCGCACTTCTTGAAAGCGCTGGGTATTCCTTTGCATGGCGCACTACATCGAACAAAATCTGCCCCGTAGCTGCCGCTTCCTCAGACGCAAGCGCGACCGAACGGTCACCGATCTTGCGTGCCGGAACATTGATAATACGGCGCAGCCGGAGCTCATCCGCCGGGTTCTCAATTACCCATAAATATGCAAACATATCACGAATCTCCGCACGGCTGAAAAAGTCACGTCCCTTATACATACGGTACGGTATCGCGCTGCGGCGGAATGCACCTTCTACATTATTTGAAAGCACATTATTCCGGTATAAAACCGCAAAGTCACTCCACTTTTTCCCATGTTCCACCCCTTCCAGGATGGTCTCTGCAATAAAGGCCGCTTCCTCCTCCTGGCTGCCTGCACTATGGAAAAATACCTTTTCCCCTTCCCCGTGCTCGGTCCAAAGCGTCTTGCCCTTGCGGCGTGCGTTGTTACGGATAATCGCATTCGCAGCATCCAAAATATTACCGGTCGAGCGGTAATTTTGTTCCAAACGGATGGTCTTAGCCCCCGGGTGCTGCTGCTCAAACTCTAAAATATTCGTAATTGTCGCGCCCCGGAATTTATAAATAGATTGGTCGTCATCGCCTACGACACAAATATTCTGATGCCCCCCGGCCAGCAGCGCACACAGTACATACTGCGCATGGTTGGTATCCTGATATTCGTCCACCAGCACATAACGGAATTTTTTCTGATAATATTCCCTTACCTCATCATGATTTTGCAGCAGTAATACCGTTTTCAGGATAATATCATCAAAGTCCAACGCATTCGCGTTTTTCATCAGCTTTTCATACAGAGTATATACCTCTGCAATCTTGCTTTTATAAAAATCATTTGCCTGCTCTGCATAAACATTAGGCAAAATCAAATTATCCTTCGCCTTGGAGATCGCCCCCATAACCGCCCGCGGATCAAATTTCTTTTCATCAAGGTTCAGCCGTTTCAGCGCTTCCTTTACGGTACGCTTTTTGTCATCGTCATCATAAATTGTGAACGCCTTGTCATAGCCAAGCTGTTCAATATTGCTGCGCAGTATCCGCAGGCAGATTGCATGAAAAGTATACGCCCATACCCCGGAGGCATCCTTCTCACCAAGCGCACGTATCAGCCTGTCCTGAAGCTCTTTCGCCGCCTTGTTCGTAAATGTAATCGCAACGACTTCCCACGGCCTTGGCGCATCCACTGCACACAGGCGCTCCGCACGGGCCTGCCGTTCCGGGCTTGGAGAAAGCAAATAATCCGTCAAATATGCAAGATCCTCCTGCGTTGCATCGGGCGGCGCAAAGGTACTGTCATACCCTTTCCCAAAACGCAGAAGATTGATAATCCGGTGGATCAGGACAGTCGTTTTTCCGCTGCCCGCCCCCGCAAGAATCAGCAGCGGGCCTTCGGTCTGATATACCGCCTCGCGCTGACGGTCGTTCAGGTTTGAGAAACGCTGCTCGATAATCGTGCGGCGTATAGATGCATATTTCAAATCAAACTTTGTGGGTTCCATGTTAGAAACATCCTTTATTCATGTAATATTTATATTATACCATATCCGACAAAAAAAGTTAAGCCTAATCCCATATGGAAATCTTTTTTTCGTCTGCACCATAACGGAGGCCCCCGTCCCGCCCGCAGGCGAAGGAGCCCTGGAGGGGCATCGTCAAAAAAATATCACTTTCCCTTCTGCGTCCCCTGTGTTATACTAAACCTGTTTGAAATCCTTCCAACCGCCAGTTGGATAGAACTGCCGCAACAAAAAAATGATTGCAACAGGAAGTGAGAACCCGTGAAAATGAACCGGCTGTTCGGTATTCTGACCATCCTGCTGAAACAAGGCCGCTCGACTGCGCCGGAACTGGCAGCACGCTTTGAAGTCTCCCGACGAACCATCAACCGCGATATCGAAACACTTTGTCAGGCCGGCATCCCGCTTGTCACAACACAGGGCTGCGGCGGCGGGATCTCCATTGCAGAAGGCTACCGCATAGATACCACACTCTTTTCAGCAGAAGAACTGGAAACCCTTCTCGCAGGACTGAAAGGCGTCTTGTCCATCTCCGAAACCCCGGACTTCCGGCCCCTGCTGGAAAAACTCTCCGGTTCACCTGCCGAGGACACCCTCCTCATCGACCTTGCGAACTTTGACGGCAGAAACCTTGCCCTTAAAATAACAACCATTAAGCAGGCCATCCGTAACCGGCAGCTGCTTACCTTCCGGTATTACTACCCGAAAGGTGAATGCCAGCGCACCATCGAACCCTACCGGCTCCTCTTCAAATGGTCTGCGTGGTATGTCCTGGGATACTGCACCAGCAGGCAAGGCTTTCGGCTTTTCAAGCTGAACCGGCTTTGGGAGCCGGAAACCGGCAGCACATTTGTGGCAAGGCAAATCCCTTTACAGGAATTGATGCCTGACCGCTACTTTGAAGAACCGGCCTTTCACCTGAAAGCACTGTTTGAAAACCAGGTGAAATACCGCCTGATTGAAGAATACGGCCCAAACTGCTTCATAGAAACCACAGATGGACGGCTTCTTTTAGAGCGCGGATTCGTGAGCTATGAAAATATGTTGGAATGGGTTCTGAGCTTCGGCGGGCAGGCCGAAGTGCTGGCCCCTGAATGCCTCCGGTCAGCGCTTCTTCAGCAGGCACAGGCCCTTCTAAAAAAATATTGTGAAACATGACAGGCTGTTGTCCGGTTCCTTTTGCTAAAATAAAAGCAAATCTGACAAGAAGGGAGAAACGATTATGGTCGAATCCAGATGCGGCCTGTTGTGCAGCCAGTGTTCCTTCCGGGAATCTGTGCCCTGCTCCGGGTGTGTATCCATTGACAAACCGTTTTGGGGCGAAAGCTGCCCGGTAAAATCCTGCTGTGAAGGCAAACAGCTTGCACACTGCGGGGCTTGCAGCGACTTCCCCTGCGCACTGCTGAAACAATTTGCATATGACCCCAAGCAGGGCGATGACGGCAAACGCATTACACAGTGCGAAAAATGGCAGAAAAATCAAGAAAAGTGAAAAAATACGGCTCCGGAATGCATTTCCGGGGTCGTATTTTTTCTTCGATCCGCCTGCTGCCCTGCGCATGGTTCAGTCCTGCGCTGCCGCTATGACATCCGCCATGCGGTAAAGGCCCGGCTCGGTCTGCCGCGCAAGGAAAGCAGCCGCATTCACTGCGCCTACCGCAAACACCTCGCGCGAATTTGCATTATGTTTAATTTCAATTACTTCGTCACGCCCGGAAAAAATCACACTATGTTCGCCGACAATCGTGCCGCCGCGCACCGTATGAATACCGATCTCATGCGGCGGACGCTTTTCACGGCGCTCATGACGGTCATAAACATATGACACATCATAGGGCAGCGCCTCCTTCACCGCGTCAGCCAGCATTAAAGCCGTACCGCTCGGCGCGTCCAGCTTCTGGTTGTGGTGCTTCTCAATAATTTCTACATCAAAATCTGCCCCCAGCACGGAAGCACACTTTTTCAGCAGCTCCATTACCAGATTGATACCGATTGACATATTTCCCGAACGGAAAACCGGGATTTCCTGCGCCGCCTCCTGAATCAGGGCCAGCTGTGCCTCTGAATGCCCGGTAGTGCAAATCACAATCGGGGTGCGGGTACGGCGGCAGTATTCCAGCAAATGCTCCGTAACCGAAACATTTGAAAAATCAATAATCACATCACAGCCGCCGGGGAATTCCAGCGGGTCAGCATAGACCGGATAATCCGCATATTTCACCGTGTTCAGGTCAAAGCCCGCGACAACCTTCATCCCCTCTTTTTTTTCGGCGATATCGGTTACAACCCGTCCCATGCGGCCATTGCAGCCGGAAATCGCAATCTTGAGCATGGTTTCAACTCCTTTATCCGGCCCGCCTGATGCCCGAACCGGCCTATTTTTTCAGGGAACCGCCCCCGTCCGCCGGGAACGGCTCCCCCACTTCCTTTCGCAGCAGTCAACGCTTGCAGTCTACTTCGGCCATCGCGCGTTTCAGCCGCTCGGTATTGGCTTCGCTAAGCTCGTAGAGCGGCAGCCGGAGTGCACCGACCTGCCAGCCTAAAAGCTCCATCGCCTTTTTCACCGGAATCGGATTGACCTCACAGAACAGCGCATTGATCAGCTCCAAATATTTGAGCTGTAAAGCCATTGCTTCCTGATAATTTCCCTCAAAGCAAAGCGCCGTCAGGTCATGCGCCTCCTGCGGGCAAACATTGGAAAGTACCGAAATCACGCCGATCCCGCCCATTGCCATCAGCGGGACAACCTGATCGTCATTGCCCGACCAAAAGTTAAGTTCACCGCCGCACAGCGCCATAGCCTCTGCAATCAGAGAAAAATTGCCGCTGGCCTCTTTTACGCCATTGATATTCGGATGCTTGGAAAGCGCCGCATAAGTATCCGCAGTGATCCCCATGCCGGTACGGCTGGGCACATTATAAAGGATAACCGGGCAGTCGGAAGCATCTGCAATTGTATTGAAATGATGTATCAAACCACGCTGTGTCGTCTTGTTATAATACGGTGTTACCGAGAGTACCGCATCTGCGCCGCAGGATGCCGCGTGCCTGGTCATATCAGCCGCGTAAGCGGTATCATTAGAACCCGCACCTGCAATAACAGGCACACGGCCATTTACATATTCGCAGCCAAAAGCAATGGCCTCTCGATGTTCTTTATCCGGAATCGCAGAAGATTCGCCGGTCGTACCCATAATCGTAATTGCATCGGTTCCGTGCGCAATCTGATAGTCAATAATCTCCTTAAATTCATCATAATTGATTTCACCGGTCGCCCGGAAGGGCGTCACAATCGCAACACAAGCGCCGGTAAAAACGGGCTTTTTCATAAAGCTGCCTCCTTGTAGTCGGTTCTGAGCCGCAGCAGTCCGGCAAGGATGCTGCGGCCTTTTCTCAATATATTCCGAAGCTATGCCCCGGGAAACCTGGCAATCAAATATAACCCTCTGCGCACAGGAATTCCGCCATCAGGACATTACCGCCCGCCGCGCCGCGCAGCGTATTGTGCGCCAGGCTGACGAACTTATAATCATAAACAGGGTCCTCGCGAAGGCGGCCAATGGTCACACCCATACCACCGTAAATCTCCCGGTCAAGGCGGGTCTGCGGACGGTCCGGCTCATCGAAATAGGTCAGGAAATGTTCCGGTGCAGAGGGCAGCTTGAGCTCCTGCGCACGCCCCTGATAGCTGCGCCAGCGGGCAATGATCTCTTCCTTAGAAGCCTTTTCGCGCAGCTTCACAAACGCCGCTGCCATATGTCCGTCACTCACTGGCACGCGGATGCACTGCGCTGTGATCTTGGGGGATGTCGCCGGAACAATGACGCCATTTTCCACACGGCCCCAAACCTTCATCGGCTCGACCTCACTCTTTTCGTCTTCCCCGCCGATGTACGGAATTACATTATCAACCATCTCCGGCCAAACCTCAAAGGTTTTGCCCGCGCCCGAAATCGCCTGATAGGTGCACACCGCGACCTCTTCCACACCCAAATCCCAAATTGCACTGAGCGCACCGACATAGGACTGAATGGAGCAGTTTGACTTTGCCGCAATGAAACCGCGTTTCGTACCCAGCCGCTTCCGCTGCGCATGAATTACCTCGGCGTGCTGCGGATTCACCTCCGGTATAATCATCGGCACATCCGGGGTCAGACGGTGGGCGCTGTTATTGGAGCAGACCGGGCATTCCAGCTTTGCATAGCGCTCCTCCAGTGCACGAATCTCATCCTTCGGCATATCGACCGCACAGAAAATAAAATCGACCTTCGACACAAGCTCTTCTGCATCTGCCGCAGCGTCCAGCAGCACCATACTGCGGATATTTTCAGGAATGGGTCGGGTCATCTTCCAACGGCCCTCTACAGCCTCTGCGTAGGTCTTCCCCTTATTCCGCCCGCTTGCGGCAATCGCCGTCAGTTCAAACCACGGATGGTTCTCCAGCAAAAGTGCAAAGCGCTGACCAACCATGCCGGTTGCACCGACAATGCCGACTTTATAATGCCTGTTCATCATGAAACTCCTCCTAAAAAATGCCAAATATAGAAAATTAGTTTGTTTCTGGCAAAGAAAACATGAAAAATACCGGTTGAAAAACCGGTATGGACTATACTATAATAGAAAAGAACAGCAGTGCTGGAAATGCTCTCATCTATTTCAGACAGCGCTCCACCGGCATTCTCATGCTGATGACAGACGAAGGGATCTTATCCGTTCCGTCCAGCAGTCCCCGTCCGTAACCGGGTCTTGCTTCGGCGGCTTCTCCCTTTCCGGTCTGGTCGCAGGAATTACGGTCCCTTGCAGACGATACTATTGAAAGCCGCGCCTCTATCCTCGATTGTATCCGCCCTGCCAGAGGGCTGTATGGATAATCCTTATTGTAAATGACCCTACTGCATTTGTCAATCAGATATCGCCAAAATTCTGCGTTTTTTTGGCGGGAGAGGCTTTGTGTTCTGCCCATTACGCTCAAACATGGAATATTGCTGTTTGGCTCGTCTGGCAGTGCCGAAAGTGGCTTGCCTCTTTCGCAATCCCCTTTTTCGCCTGCGGATGGGACAGCAATATTTTCTGACTGCGGATACCAGGCCCTTCCGGCTGCTGTTCTCTTTTTGAAAGGAGTGGTTCTTTGAAACGAATCTTTACCGCATTCCTGACGGTTATGCTATGCGCGGGACTGATCCCATATGCCGGGGCATCCGAAGCCGTCGGGACAATGCGGGTCGGCCTGCATTATGGAAACGGCGTACTGAATGAGGCCTCAATCTCCAACGCGGATGGTGCAGGCTTTACCGCTGGATGCTACGACGGCCGGAATTTTGTCTCCCGCACAACGATTTCAGGCACGCGTCTGCGGGTTACTGCTTCCGGCAGTACGATCACGGTTTCCGATGCCGGTACTGGCGCGGCAGTTTATACAGGTACAGACAGCAATCTCGCACTCCGCCCGAACGGCGAGCAGATCGTTTGTCAGGAACACAATTACAAAGGTGATATTGTATTCACAGCCTCCGGCGGGCAGCTGACGGTAATGAATTATGTTTCCCTGGAGGATTATGTCCGGGGCGTCCTGCCCTATGAAATGACCCCGAGCTGGCCAACGGAAGCGCTGAAAGCACAGGCTGTATGCGCACGCTCTTATGCGCTTAGCTCGGTCAACAAGCACCAGTCGCGTTACGGCTTCGATGTCTGCGACGGCACCGACTGCCAGGTTTATCAGGGCACCACCCGGGCGACCAGCCAGTCAGACAGCGCTGTCCAGGCGACCGAAGGCGAATATCTGGTTCATAACGGAAAGCTGGCGGCTGGGTATTTCTTCTCGTCCGACGGCGGGGCGACTGAGGACGCCGTCAATGTCTGGGGCAATGAAATCGGCTATCTGAAAGGGGTCCCGGACCCCTATGAAGACCTTGACAATGCAGCAAATGGCCGCTGGTCCAAGACGCTCACGGCGAGTGAGGTTGCGGAAAAACTTCGTTCCGCAGGCTATTCCATCGGCACGGTCAAGAATATTTCTATCACCAAGCGCACCCCGATGGATAACGTCAATGAGGTCACGATTACCGATACAGCAGGCTCCAAGGTCGTTCTTAAACGCCAGGCTTGCCGGGCTGTATTCAATGTAAACAGCATCCGCTACTCCATCAATGGCGACAGCGGCGCTGCACCGGAAAAGTCGGAGTCCTCCTCCAATTCCAACACTTCTGCAACCTCCAATACAACGGAAACACAGCCGCAACCGCAGCAGCCCTCCACGGTGTACATATCCGGCACCTCGGCGCTGGGCCCCGCACCCCGTTTTTCCGTTGGTGCGCTCGGCGCACTGAACCCGCTGTACTATATTGGCGCATCTTATTTTGCCACTACGACCAGTTTTACCTTTACCGGCACGGGCTGGGGGCATAATGTGGGCATGAGCCAGTACGGCGCAAAGGGTATGGCCGAGCAGGGATTTAACTACCGTGAAATCCTGAGCTATTATTTCACAGATATTGAAATTTCAAAATAAGGAGCGCTTTCCGCAATCAATATGAAAAAAAGTGATTTTTACTTTGAGCTGCCTGAACACCTCATTGCACAGACCCCGCTTGAGCGGCGGGACAGTTCCCGCCTGCTGGTCACGGACCGCCGGACGGGCACAGTAAACCACCGGCATTTCAGCGACCTGCCGGAATATCTCCATGAGGGCGACTGCCTGGTGCTCAATAATTCCCGTGTGATCCCAGCCCGGCTCATGGGTCTGGCAGAGGGACGCACGACCCCGATCGAGGTCGTCCTGCTGAATGACAGAGGTGGCGGACTGTGGGAATGCCTGACCCGTCCCGGCAAAAAAACGCGGGAAGGCGTAAAACTCTCGTTTGGCGACGGCCTGCTCACCGGCCAGGTCGAATCGGTCAATCCGGCTGACGGCAACCGGATGATCCGGTTCCAATATGACGGGGTTTTTCTGGAACTGCTGGAGCGGTTAGGTTCCATGCCGCTGCCGCCGTATATCAAGGCAAAGCTGGACGATCCCGAACGATACCAGACGGTATATTCCAAAACGCCCGGCTCGGCGGCGGCACCCACAGCAGGGCTGCATTTCACGGACGGGCTTCTGGAAGCCATTGAACGTAAGGGCGTAAAGCTGGCTTATGTCACGCTGCATGTAGGCCTTGGCACCTTCCGCCCGGTCAAGGCAGAAGAAATCACCGATCATATCATGCACGCGGAATTCTATCAGATGGATGAAACTGCCGCGCAGCTTATTAACGAAACCCGTGCATCCGGTCATGATGTTTTTGCGGTAGGCACCACAGCCTGCCGCACGCTGGAAACCATAGCGGATGAAAGCGGCCGGGTACGCGCACAAAGCGGCTGGACAGATATTTTTATTTATCCGGGCTATCGTTTCAAAGCGGTCGATCATCTGATTACAAACTTTCATCTACCGGAATCGACACTGATGATGCTGATTTCGGCTTTCGCAGGGCGCGAGCGGGTGATGGAAGTATACCGGCAAGCCATTGCGTCGGAATACCGTTTTTTCTCCTTTGGGGATTCCTGCCTGTTTTTATGACAGAATCGTTCAGGATTCTATAAAATGTTTCCAATCAAACCACTCACCGGAGCTCCGAAAAGGGATGCTCCGGTTTTTTACGTTCCCGCTCATATATATGCACGCCGTCAGAAAGTGATTCCTTTTTGTTCCGCGCCTGTGCGGCTGGCACCAGAGGGCGCTGCCCTCTGGACTCCCGCTGGGGCCTCCTGCCCCAGACCCCGGGATGCTGACGCATCTCCGCCTCGCCTGCGGGCGGGACGGGGGATCTGGCCACGACTTGAATTTCCATTTTTCCCAATCCTATCCACTTGTCATTTTGTTTGAAATCTGTTATAATACCCATGGTCACAGCAGGACAATACTCCCGTCCTGAAATCAGTGACTGTCTATCCGGCAAAAACCGGATATATTGATCTTAATCCCGCATTTGGGAAAGATTTGCAACATCTCTCTTTATAACTACTTTTTTGACATAAAAAACACATTCTCCCGGAGGATTCTATACATGAAAAAATGGAAACACGCGCTGCTCGCAGGCATCGCAGCCTGTACGGTTATGACTGCAACTGCTTCAGCCGCCAGCTTTGAAAGCACAGCAACCGCCATGAAATCTATGGGATTGTTTGCAGGCACCAGCACCGGTTATGAACTGGACCGTGCCCCTACCCGTGCGGAGGCCGCGACCATGCTTGTCCGTCTGCTGGGCAAAACGGCGGAGGCAGAGACCCTTTGGGCATCCTCCAAGGATACCTTTGCATTCCGTGATATGGACGCTTTCGACTGGGCACAGCCCTATGTCCACTGGCTGGCACGCAGCGGCCTTGCAGCCGGTACTTCAGCTGACCGTTTCTCTCCCGCTGACCCCTGCACGGCACAAATGTACGCAGCTTTTCTGATGCGTGCGCTGGGATATTCCGAGGCCGATGGGGATTTTTCCTTTGAGAATGTACTTGCTTTTGCACGCAGCCACGGGGTTATAAACGATGTGAACTGTGATACCAAAACCTTCCTGCGCGACCATGTTGTCGCAGCCAGCTATACGGCTTTAGCCTCCGCACCCAAAAGCGGGGAAGCCGATCTTCTCACAAAGCTGGTAAACAGTGGTGCGGTCAGTGCTTCGGCAGCCTCCATGGAGCAACAAAAATTTTCCGCATACCGCGGCTATGTACAGACCATGCAGCCAGCCGCAGAAGGGGCGGCGCTGGAAAATGTAACTTCGATCTCAGTCAGCGGCGGTTTATCGCTGGATGTAGCCGCTGTCTCAGAAAGTCGGCTTTCAGGGAACCGCTTGTCTACTCAAAGCTCGCTTACAATTACTGTTCCAGGGGATGACCCGTTTGTCCAGGAACGCACAGGCTATTATGCAGATGGGCGCTGGTATACCAATGCGGACGGTGTGAAAACCTGGAAACCGGCTGCGCTGGATGAACTCCTACAGCAACTGGCCCTGCCGGAAGCTGCCCCGCTTGTCCTGCTTGATGAAATCCGGATTGGCAGTGCAGAATATTATTTGACCTATTCTGCCGCCGGACGGGCCTATTATCAGGAATATTTTAAGCTGCTTGCGCATACATTAGGCGGCACGCCTGCAATGGATCAGCTGTCCATCAGCGGCCTGAATGCTGAAATCCGGGTTGCGGATGGTGTGCTTTCCTCCCTTTCGACCAGTGTCACTGCCAGCGGAAAACTTTCCGGCGGCACCGCAGGAACCGAAATCACGATGCGTGCCCAGCAGAACAGTAAAGTTTCTGCGGTCGGCAGTGAAGTGACGGTCAATACACCGGATGACCTTTCTTCCTACACTCCATCGACCTGATGATGCATAGAAAAGGACTGTCTCAAAATGATTTAACGTAAACCATAAGAGACAGCCTTTTTTCTGTTTTTATGTGGGGATTTCAGAAAATTCACCGCTGTGAAAATCGGGGTATTTTTCCTGTATTTAATACACCTTTTATCAAGGAAATGCACTACACGGTATTCTCTCCTAATAAAATTTTAGGCATGGTAATTAAACAGCGGTTCCATCTCTTGTAAAATTTATTTAATCCAAGCTGTGAAACACGGGCATGTGTTTCTTCGTCCTCAACTCTCCAGTGTAAAATATATGTGACTTTACCTACCCATTTTGTCAAACGAATGGGCAGTTTTCCTTCTTTAACAGCGTTGAATCCCTCTTGCCGGTGTGTGCGTTTGATATACTCCACATCAATAACTCCCGGCTGAGAAAGATAGAACGCGGCTACTTCTTTCATTAAAGTTTCAATTTCATCCTGTTTATCAATTTTTGCTTCATAAATGGTGATTTCATGGAACATTCAAGCACGCCCTTCCCTGCATCTGTAAAGTGTTTATATAGATAACACAAATTAAACAAAATAAAAGTTTTATATAATTGAAGCAAGCTCCTCCGGCGTGTCAATAAAAAGTACGGCCTCACTGACCGTCCCAAACCCATACCGCACATGCGCAAACGGCACGCCCGCAACAGCAGATGCGTCAGCGTCCGCCTGTGTATCTCCAACATAAAGCGGCGATTTCAGCCCATGCCGCTCACACATCAGGCGGATATTATCCCCTTTCGGCCGTCCGGTATCCCCGAAACTGAGATGATCTGAAAAATACCCGGAAAGCCCGGATGTTTTCAAAAACACCTCAATATAGCCGGATTGGCAGTTTGAAACCACATAAAGAGGCACCTGAGCTGCAAGTATCGCCAATGCCCTTTCGATCCCCGGGTAAATTGTACCGGCATGCTCCGCAAGATAATCATTTTCATGCGAATAACAGCGCTCTGCAAGCAGCTCTTTCTCTGGATAATCACCGAACAGCATATCCGTAATTGCATCCATCGTTTTTCCGCACATCGCACGCAAATCCGCCGCCGTCGGCGGCGCTCCTTTTCCATATGGCGCGAGAGCCTCCTTGGCCCCTGCAATGATATCATTCCAGGATGCGGCAATCTGTTCAGTGGCATCCCAAAGCGTCCCATCCAGATCGAACAGGATTCCGTCATACTTCATTTTCATATTCCTCCCTGATAAAAAAGGGGGAGGCAACGCTCCCCCCATGCACGTTTTCAAACGATCATTTCGCGGTTACTTCGTACCAAAAATGCGGTCGCCTGCATCGCCCAATCCGGGCACAATATAACCGTGGTCATTCAGCCGTTCGTCAATCGCTGCAACAAAAATCTCTACATCCGGGTGCTCCTTCTGAACCAGCGCAAGACCTTCCGGCGCAGCCAGCAGGCACATCAGCTTAATGTTTTTCACGCCCATATCCTTCAGCACCTGAATGCCCGCAGACGATGACCCGCCCGTTGCCAGCATCGGGTCCACAATCAGGCAGTCGCGTTCCGTAATATCGGGCGGCATTTTGCAGTAATAGCTGACCGGTTTCAGCGTATCCGGATCACGATACATCCCCAAATGCCCGACCTTTGCTGTCGGGATCAGTTCGAGCATACCGTCAACCATTCCAAGCCCGGCACGCAGGATCGGAACGATTGCAATTTTCTTGCCGGAAATCACCCGCACCTTTGCGTGCGCTACCGGGGTCTCAATCTCAATGGTCTTGAGCGGCAAATCGCGCGTTGCTTCATAACACATCAGCATCGCAATCTCGCGGGTAGCCTCACGGAATTCCTTCACCCCCGTCTGCTTATCGCGCATCAGGCTCAGCTTGTGCAGAATCAGCGGATGATCCATTTCATGTACTGCCATAAATCCGTCACTCCTTCATAATCTATCGGTTTGTTCGGTCAGGTACCGCGAAAAATAAATCATACAGCTTTCCTCATGTGCAGAAAGACTTGCCGCAGCCGTCCCTCCGTCCCGCCCGCAGGCGATAGAAGGGAGTCCAGAGGGACAAGTCCCTCTGGCGCTGTCTGCGCAAGACCGCCCGCCGCGCAGGCGGAGAAAGCGGCAGTCTCCAGCACTCACGAGTATAAATGCTTATTTTACGCATTTCCTATAGGTCGGAAGGCTGCCGCATAGCCACGGGCAGCCTTCCAATAAAATAATTCTTATTTGAAGTGCTTCTTTTCGATTGCATGAATCTTCTCAATGCGTCCTGCATGACGGCCGCCCTCAAGCTCGCCGCCCAGGAAAGCCTGTACCATTTCACAAGCCTCGCCGGGGCCGGTGATACGCTCACCAAGGCAGATAATCTGCGCATCATTATGCAGGCGGCAGTATTTCGCCGCAAAATAGCTCTGACATGCCGCCGCGCGGATGCCCGGAACCTTATTTGCCGCAATGGAAATGCCAATGCCGGAGCCGCAAATCAAAATACCACGCTCATGCTTGCCCTCCATAATCGCATTCGCCACTGCTTCGGCAGAATCCGGATAATCAAACCGGTCGGCTGAATAACAGCCATAGTCGGTAAAATCATACTCATCCTTGAGCATTTCCATCAGCTTGACCTTGAGTGCATAGCCCGCGTGGTCGTTTCCGATTGCGATATTCATTTTCATTGAAAAGTTCCTCCCATTTTCTGTTTACGCACCCGCTCTGCCTGTGGGGCACGCAGATATTTTGCGTCCAGTTCCTGCGCTGAAACCGTTTGTCCGGCCTCAAACAGCGGGAGAGCCGCCCGTGCAACCCCGTATCCGGTTGGATACCGCAAATGTATCGGTGCCAGACGAAGGCCTGGACAGTAATCTCTTTTTTCAGTATAGCACATTTTTGCGCCATCGCCAACCAAAATTTGTGTTGTTTCGCCAATTTCCTCTGCCAGCTCGGATAAGGGAATCGCCCGGTCAGGACAAAGCCGCAGCAAGGTGCCGCTTTCCAGTGTGAACATTGCGTTATATACTTGTCCGGCGCGTGCATCCATCACGCAGCAGAGGCTGCCCTCCAACCCTTCCAGCCCGCGTGCCATTGCTTCCAGGGTGGAAACACCTACACAAGGGCGCTCCAATCCGAATGCCAGCCCCTTTACTGTTGCTGTGCCAATGCGGATTCCAGTAAAGGAGCCTGGCCCTGCCGCTACTGCAAAGCCATCCACCGCACATAACGGGATGCCGCAGTTTGCCAGCAGGGATTCCGCCATTGGCAGCAATGTGCGGCTGTGTGTCAGCCCACAGTTTTGAAAGGATTGTGCAATCAGGGTTTCCCCGTCTGTCAATGCCACCGATGCAGATGCGGACGAAGATTCAAACGACAGTAGCTTCATAGATTTTCCACCATTTCAAGCGTCCGTTCTTCCGGCTCCCGGCCGTAGGAAATGCGGACGGTTTTCATTTGCTCCGGGCGCATTTCCCGAAGGTTTTCGCTCCATTCGATCAGCAGGACGCGCCGCCCGTCCAGATATTCCATGAAACCAAGTTCAAACAGCGCCTCCTCATCAAGAATGCGGTACAAATCAAAGTGCACCGCCGGAATGCGGCAGGCCTCATATTCATTCGCAATCGCAAAGGTTGGGCTGGTCACCCGGCCCTGATATCCCAGGCCGCGCAGGACGCCCCGCACAAAGGCCGTTTTGCCTGCACCGAGCGCACCCTCCAACGCCACAACATCTCCTGGACGCAGCTGCGCTGCATATTGTATGCCAAATTCCTCGGTTTCTTCCGGCGAGTGCGAGAGATATTGCATGGCTGTCCCTCCTGTCCTTTCACAGCACCGGAAAAACAGATATAAAAACACCGGTACTGACAATTCTTTTTTATTTATAATGAAGTTCTGTTCATTTTTTCATGGATAAAGCGTGTAAAGCGCTCCTCCTGACCTTCCGCAAAACAGGCCTTTGGAATAGAGACAAAGGTTACGCCATTGAGCAGGAAAAGGAAAGAATCCTTTGTGCTGCGAAAGCTCTTTATTTCATGATATACAAAAGTATGACGGCTGCTGGTAATGGGCGAATAAGAGATGATTTCTTCACCGAACGTATATTCACGTTCGACATCCGCAGGCACATGCGCACAGCAACGCTCTAAAATCCGGCGAACCGTTTTCTTCTCATTTTGAGACTGGATGCACCAGAAAAGCAAGGCATAAAGAATCAGCATGGATGACATGAAATTATTGAACAGCACGATAATCTGTAAAAGGCTGAGCAGCCCAACCGCTGCCAGCAGGACGAAAAAGCCAGTTACAGCCCATTGTCCCCGGGAACGCAGCCCATGAACAGCCTTTTGCAGATAGTCCTCAGTAATGATACACCGGAAGAGGAACGAATCACCTTGCTCCGAAATCGAATAACCGTCCATCAGAATAATCCCCGGATCATACCGTCTGAATCCATTTCAATGGATTCAGCGACTGGTTTTTTAGGAAGCCCAGGCATTGTCATAACTGCGCCTGTTTCGCATACGACAAACCCTGCACCCGCCGCCAGCCGGGCGGAACGGACGGTAATGGTAAAGTCTTCCGGGCGGCCAAGCAGCGCCGGGTCATCTGACAGAGAATACTGGGTTTTTGCCATACAGACCGGTAAATCTCCGCCGTCGAGTGCAGTGATCCGTTCCAGTTCCTTTGCCGCTGCGGGAAGAATATTTACATCTGCTGCTCCATAAATCCGGGTAGCAATGGTGCGGATTTTGTCTGTCAGCGGCATTTCGTCCGGGTAAAGCAGGTGGAAATCTGCGGGTTCTGTTTCCAGCGTATCGAGCACGGCCTGCGCAAGAGCAGTACCGCCTTCCCCGCCCTTGGCGAAAACTTCACTGACGGCACATTTCACATTTTTTTCTGCGCAGTACGCGCGGATAACTTCCATTTCTGCCTCGGTATCGCTCGGAAAAGCGTTGATTGCAGCAACCACCGGAACGCCATATCTGCGCAAATTGTCAATATGTGCGCCAAGATTCACAATCCCTCGCTGGAGCGCTTCTGTATCAGGGGTATTCAAATCCACCTTTGCAGCGCCTCCATTATATTTCAGTGCGCGGACAGTTGCCACCAATACCACACAATCAGGCGAAAGGCCTGACATACGGCATTTTATATCCATAAATTTTTCAGCGCCGAGGTCTGCGCCAAAACCAGCTTCTGTGATTGCGTAGTCTGCAAGTTTAAGCGCCAGCTTTGTCGCCTGGACGCTGTTGCAGCCGTGGGCGATATTTGCAAACGGCCCGCCGTGCATCAGGCAGGGGGTACCTTCCAGGGTCTGGACAAGGTTTGGCTGAAGTGCATCCTTTAGAAGCACCTGCATTGCACCGTCAGCGTGAAGGTCGCGGGCATACACCGGACGGCCATCATAGGTATATGCTGCCAGAATCCGCCCCAACCTTACGCGCAGGTCTGCAAACCCTTCCGCAAGGCACAAAATCGCCATGATTTCGGAAGCGACAGTAATCATAAAGTGATCTTCTCGCGGAACGCCATTTGCCTTGCCGCCAAGACCGATTGTAATGTTGCGCAGGGCGCGGTCATTCATATCGAGCACCCTTGGAAAAACGATCCGGCGCGGGTCAATTTGCAGGGTGTTGCCTTGCTGAAGATGATTGTCAATCATCGCACAAAGGAGGTTATTGGCAGCAGTAATTGCGTGCATATCGCCGGTGAAATGCAGATTGATGTCCTCCATCGGAACGACCTGTGCATAACCGCCTCCGGCGGCACCGCCTTTGATGCCGAACACGGGACCGAGGGAGGGTTCGCGGAGTGCAATCACTGCTTTTTTCCCGAGCTTGGCCATAGCTTGGCCGAGTCCGACTGTCGTTGTAGTTTTGCCCTCTCCGGCAGGGGTAGGGTTAATTGCAGTTACCAGTATGAGCTTTCCGTTTTGCTCTTTGGCGAGGTGGCTCTGAACGGCGGCGCGAGAAATCTTTGCTTTATAGCGTCCATACAGCTCAAGGTCATCCGGAGAAATACCCGCTGCTGCTGCAATCTCGGTAATTGGGCGCAGGGCGCAGGACTGCGCAATTTCAATATCGGTCAACATAAATGCAGCCTTTCTTTCATTCATTTTGTATTATTATAGCATATTCAATGTTTACTGGCAAGAACGGAACAGCGGAAATTTGTTTTGTCCTCCGCAGACAGCGCCAAAGGGCTCCGCCCTCTGGACTCCCGCTCCTCGCCGGAGCGGCGTCCTCCGCAGACAGCGCCAAAGGGCTCTGCCCTCTGGACTCCCGCTCCTCGCCGGAGTGGCGTCCTCCGCAGACAGCGCCAAAGGGCTCCGCCCTCTGGACTCCCGCTCCTCGCCGGAGTGGCGTCCTCCGCGGACAGCGCCAAAGGGCTCCGCCCTCTGGACTCCCGCTCCTCGCCGGAGTGGCGTC
>CAJUSB010000010.1:35074-47612 GCA_910589115.1 uncultured Clostridia bacterium
CTCCGCGGACAGCGCCAAAGGGCTCCGCCCTCTGGACTCCCACGCCCCTCCGGGGCTCCTTCGCTGCGGCGGGACGGGGACTTGGTACAGTACTAACGGCTGCTGCACTGCTGACCGGCCTGCATAAAGGATTGCAGGCCGGTCGTTTTACTGCGGCATTCAAAAATGCTTCCGGCATACACATTTACTCTTTGTTCTTTTTTCTGATATCAATACATACATTTTATAAAAGAACGAACCGGAGGTACCTTACCATGTTTTTATCCCTTTTACCGCTTCTTTTAATGCACGCCTCCTATTTTATTCTGCGGGTACAAGGCAGTGGCGGTGCATTCCCCAAGCCACTTTCCGCACAGGAAGAGGCTGAATATCTTGAAAAATACCACACAGGCGACCAAAACGCCCGCAATCTTTTAGTCGAACATAATCTGCGTCTTGTTGCACACATTGTAAAAAAATACTATTCCGACCCAGCCGACCAAGATGATTTAATTTCTATTGGGACGATTGGCCTAATCAAAGCGGTCAGTACCTTCAAGCCAGAGAAAAACGCCCGGCTTGCTACATATGCGGCAAGGTGCATTGAGAATGAAATATTGATGTATTTCCGCTCCATGCGCAAATCTGCCAGCGACATCTCCCTCAATGAAACATTGGACAGTGACGGCGAAGGCGGCTCCCTTGCCCTGCTCGACACCATCAGCTGTGAAGACCGAGACTTGGAGCGCATTGATGACAATGACCATTATAAGAGGGTTTATGAAAGTATAGACCGTCTTTTAGACGATCGTGAAAAGGAAATTATTATTGCCCGTTATGGACTGTACGGCGGCGAAGCCATCACCCAGCGGGAAATCGCAAAAAGACTAGGTATCTCCCGTTCCTATATTTCACGTATTGAAAAAAAAGCCCTTGCAAAGCTCGCCGGAGAACTCCGGGAAGACCTTTAGACATTCTACCAGCCAGACTGCTGCCTGCATTTTTTCTAAAACGCCTGTAAATCCGTATTTTTTTCGTTATTGGCTGTATAATATTCACAATTTTGCTGTATTGACATAAATTTATGAATTTTTGCTTTTTTTCTTCCGGTCCATATGGTATAATAGACCGGTGAGTAAGCCAGGCGATCGCGTGCCGGGAATACCGGCATGAGGAAAGTCCGCGCTGCACAGGGCAAGGATAACAGATAACGTCTGCCGGGGGCGACCCTAGGAATAGTGCAACAGAGATATACCGCCTGCATGAAAATGCATGGTAAGGGTGGAAAGGCGAGGTAAGAGCTCACCACGCCCCGTGGTAACACGGGGGGTCTGTAAACTCTATCCGCTGCAACATCAACAGGGGCAATGGCCGGCCCGGCCGCTCCGAAAGATGGCTAGAGGCGTGTGGTGACGCACGTCCCAGATAGATGATCGTCAAATACAGAACGCGGCTTACAGACTTGCTCACACCATGGCTTCCCTTTTCGGGGAAGCCTTTTTATTATCGTTTCACGATTGCTCCAAAGCAAAGATTATGACAAACCCTTCCGCAGGAAAATTTTTAGAATCTATCCGCTGTATCGGTGTATAAATCTGCAATCACTGGTGATACTATCCTCACAAGGGGCGCAGATGCCCCTACAAAAAACAGGAGGTATCAACATGCGAAAATACGGCAAGTCAAATGCTGCCGCGCAGATGGATGATAAGGGATTTTACATAATCCTGACCATCTGCGCATTGGCGATTGTGGTTTCGGGTTATGTATTATTTTTTGTACCTTCCAGCAAAGAGCCTGTGCTGGAGGATACGCCGTCCCTCCCTGTGACGGTACCGGTCACCTCTCCCCCGCTTGATCTGACAGAAGATGAACCGATTGAAAAGACTGCAAAAGAAGATGACACTGCAGAAGACGAAAAGGTCCGGGAAGAAGAAAAGATCCCAGAGGAAAGCAAGCCCACAGCCGTGGAAACAGAGCCTGAAGAAGCTGTCCCCACTGCGGCCCCTGCTGTGCCGCAGCCGCCGGTCTGGGTACGTCCGGTAGAAGGTGCAGTTACAATCCCCTTTTCAGGGGAAGAGTTGGTTTTCCAGCCCACCTTTGGCGACTGGCGTGTCCACACGGGCACCGATTATGCCGGTAATGAAGGTGACCGCGTCTATGCCGTAACGGACGGCACTGTAGAACGCGTATGGATGGACAGCCTTTATGGTCAATGCATTGAGCTTGCACATGCCGATGGACTGGCAACTATTTATATGGGACTCAAAGAAGGCCCCAAAGTCAAAGAAGGCGGCACCGTAAAAGCCGGAGATGTCATCGGCTCACTTGGTGCAACCAATACCGCTGAAAGCGCACAAGGCGCACACCTCCACCTGGAAGCACGCGTCGGCGACCGTGCAGTTGATGTAGAAACCTTTCTGACGGGAACAGAAGGAGAATAAGCCAGCTATCAGAATAACTATTTTATGAATTAAAAAGGATGCCTTCCCCAAGGCATCCTTTTTCGCCGCCAATAACAGGATTTGGGAGGACGGTTCATTCCCCGGCTCCGCCTGCCCCTGTCTGCTTTTCCCGCTCCGTCCAAACCTTTGCCAGAATATCCTTGAGCACCAGAAATGCGTCAAGATCCTGATAGCCATACCCACTTTTCAGCTGCTCCAGCATCGCCTCTAACTGCGCGGCATAAGGTTTTACATCAACCTCTTTCTGGTACTCCAGCAGAATCGGATATTTTTTCGCCCATGCCTGTGACCAATCCACTTTCTTTTCCGTCTCCGGGCTTGTCCGTTCAATCGCCTGCTCAATTTCCTTTACATCAATATCAAACACAGTCAGCTCATCCAGAGAAAGATGGTATAACGCCGCCAGCTTTTGCGACTGGCAGATATCGGGAAGCGTTTCATCCGTCTCCCATTTGGAAATTGTCTGACGGCTTACCCCAAGCGCCTCAGCAGCCTCCTCCTGTGAAAGCCCGCACTTCTTCCTGGCCTGAAATAGATGGTTCCCTAAACACATTTTTCGTTTCCTCCTCATCTGTTTTTATCCAGTATACGCCCTACAGACAAAAAAATCCACCAGGTAAACGGTGCAATTACGCACGGATTGTTTGCATTTAGGTTCTCATTCCTCTTGCGGTTCGGCAGCCCGTTCCGTGCGGCGGTAATTGACCGGCGTCATGCCAACCTGCTGTTTGAATGCACGGGAAAAGACCTGCGGGTCTGCATATCCGCAGCTGCGGGCAATGCTGGCCACCGTATCATTCGTCTGTGCCAGCCGTTCCTTCGCACGGGACATTCTGTAATATGCCAGATAATCCTGTGGAGAAACCTCAAGCACCCGCTGGAACAATGTAGATAAATAACTTCGATTCAACGAAACATAATGCGCAACATCACCGACCGTAATGCCAGTCGAATAACTGTTGTGAATATACTCTACTGCTTTCTGCACATAAGCATTTTCCCGCTTTCCGTCCTCCGCGCCGAAAACAAGATTATGCGCAAGACAGGCAAAAAACCGGAACAGCAGCCCTTGCAGCATAAATTCATTTTCAGCTCCGGGCGCTTCCAGTGCAGCCATTTCCCTTATAAGCCCCAGCAGCTGCGTCCCTCCGGCGCAGCGAAATACCGTTGTTTTCTCAACCCCGGCCAGCCGCAGGCAGTCCTCTGCCTTTGCACCGCAGAAACGAATCCAAAAATAAGCCCACGGTTCCTGTCCATCCGCGCGAAGGGAAAGGTTTTGCCCTGGCAACACCAGAAAACCCTCACCCCTGCCCAGTACGACCGCCCGTCCATCGGCCTGCAATTCGCCCCTGCCCTCGGACACGAAATATAACTGATATGCAGGACATCCGTCCAAATCATTTCCCTGACCGGGCTGGCCGTCCACAAAGCCGCAGCCATACAAGCTGAGATCATCAAAGTGTGGAACACGCCGCCCAAGATCTAAAACACTGCGCTCTTCCATCATCAGGAGACGCCCCCCTTCTTAAAACGTGTACTTCCAGTATATCATCAGATACCGGCAGAAGCAAGGCTTTTCCCAATCTTACGTAAAAATTAGCCTCCTGCCGACCTCAAAACCCTATGAGAACGTCAGACCTTCCCAAATATCTCATATTGTCGAAACGCGCCGTCTTAAAACAGATAGGTTTTATTCTATCCCCCCCGTCTCCTCTCTCAAAAGTCAATCCTTCTCATCTATCCTAAAAATTTTTTTAGAATTGCACAACAAATCAAATAATCAGCCCCCTGTGCCAGACCCAACACCTAACCAAATCCACACTATACTGCCCCCATCATCCGCCCCACTCTGCCGGGCAGCCCGCCCTGCTTTTGGCGGGCTGCCCGCTGCCGCAGAAGCAGCCTCCGCCGTACCCAAAGCCTCCGTCCCGCCCGCAGGCGAGAATGGGAGTCCAGAGGGACTATGTCCCTCTGGTGCCCGCTGCATAGGCGCGGGGTCCGGGGCAGCGCCCCGGGACTGCACCCCGAAGCAGCACAAAAAGCGCGGCAAGCCCCTTTCAGCAGCTAGCCGCGCCCTTAGTAAGTATCGGCACAGACCTATACCTGCGCCAGCAGATCCTCGACCACCTCGCGAAAATGAACGATTGAAACCTCACAGCGCGTTAGCGTTTCCGCCATTTCATGCACTATGGAGCGGTCTATCGAGATATCCGTGAGCTCGTCGAGTATGCGGTCGTCCTCTACCGCAGCCAGTCCGCACAGGCAAAGCCCGTCAACCAGCTGTTCGGTCATCACATACTTAGTCATCGTTTCGACCCTCCCGACGTATTCAGTCCCACCTGCTCCCCCTTCGAGCTGCTTCACTTCGTTCTCCTTTCTCTGGTTGCCAGTGGGGCTGTTTTTCCATATTTTATCGTATCTCACACGGTTTCTTTGTCGAAATTCAGCGATTGGTCTTTGGCTAATTTTTACAAAAAAACCGTCCTAAATTTGCCGGACGGCTTTTGGTTTGAGTTTTAAATGCCTTATTTTAAATACATCTTGTTTTATTTTAAAAGCATTTCCTCGACCAGCGCACAGCCGTCCCGGATGCAGTCCGGGCAAGGGCGAAGCACTTTGCCCGTGCTAACCCCCTTCAATTCACGGCAAAGCATGGTTCCATTCTTTGCAGCAAATGCCTCCCCCATTGCGCGGGTCTGTCGGTAGGTCTGCCCTTTTGTCGTACCCGGCGCGTCCGTCCCCGCGCTGCACTTCACACCTGCCAGCATAAATCCACCAGTCAGTGCGCCGCAAACCTCCATCATGCCCATGCCCAGGCCAAAGCCCTCTGCCATTTTATAAGCAGTTTCTTCCTCCAGCCCAAACAGGTCACAGTAAGCACATACGACCGCCTGCGCACAATTATATCCCTTCTCGTGCAGCGCGACCGCTCTTTCTTGGCGTTCCTCCATAACAAGCCTCCTTTCAAATCTTCTCTTCTATACATACCATATGTAGCCTGTCTCTCTGCAATGCCTTGCCGCATACTGTAGCCAGCAAAAATCCAAACAAGCCAATCAATATGGTGTGGATGCATAAAATGCCATAATTGCATCATACATTGCTTTCGCTTCAGCCTGAAGCTCATGCGGCTCGTCAATCAACTTGACATCATCATCATGGTCAATGAAGCAAAACTCACTCAGCACCGCCGGAATACCATATTCCCCGCTGGTGTAAACCATGTATTTTCCACTAGTTTCTTTCACACCGCGGTTAACCAATCCTACGTTCATATCCATATAAGAGCGAAGCAGCCGGTTCCCCAGCGCCTTGCTGGCAATGCTGGGATCGGTTTTCCCCTCCGTTCCCGCCTCCGGGGAAAGCCCGGCGGCCTGCACATAAATTTCAGATCCATGCGCTTTCCGGTTAAATCCATTATGATGAATGCTGAAAACAAGATCCAGCTCGCCCTGCTCGCAAATACTCCGAACAAACTCCTTACGATCAGGCCCCTGTAAAGTCGTCGTGGTATCCGTGCGGCTCAAAATGACGCGGACGCCGCTGCTTTCCAGCATTTCCTTCAAGTATTGCGCCACTTGCAAATTAGTATGGTTTTCATTCTGGTTCGTCACCGGATGAAAACAACCAGGATCGGTGCCCCCGTGCCCGGGATCAAGCAGGATCGTCAGCACACCGTCAATTTTAGGGCCAATCCATGGATAAACCTTCTCTGTCGGTTCAGCAGAATCACCGTCCCCGGAGGGGTCTGCCGAAGCATCGCCGGAAACCGTTGTATCACCCGGAGCAAACATCCCGCCCGGCAGCTCCTGCCCCGTCTGGTCTGTCGGATTTGCCGGATCTGTATCCGGCTGAATCGCCTGCACCTGATCGGAACCGGTCTCGGAATTTGATCCATTTTCTTCTATAGAATCAGGCGGCACTGTTTCCGCCGGTGCATCCGTACCAGACTTACTGTCAATCACAACAGTAGCAGAATCGTTATCCCAATCAACGCCGAAGCCGATCAGCGGCCCAACATCTCGTATCCGATAATAATTATTATTGTTAATATTGTAGCCGGTCATTTGAACGGCCTGCCCATCCAGCCGTACCTCACTATAAGAAGGTACGAATTTGTAAATCTCAGCGTCACCGGCCGGGGCCATTTCCCCGCCCGCAACAGTGTAATCGCGTCCAGAAATCATACTGATGCACTGATGCTCATCATCCCAGACAACATCAAAAGCCGTGTTCTTTCCGGTCAGCAAAAAAGCAAGATCGCGCAGCTTATAATAATTTTCCTGATTGATGCAGTAGCCCTCGGGGGCAACAAGAAAATTGTCGACTGCGACATTCGAGGTAGAGTGGGAGACACTGACCTCCCCGGAAGCATCCGGAAGAACAGCGTTTGCGGAGAATGACACAACTGCATCGTCAGGCATAATGCCAGGCCCGACAGCGCTTGCAGAGGTGCCGGCAAGCGCCAGCACGGCCAACCCCGCACAAAGGGTATGTTTTCGCATGATTTTTCCTCAGTTCTTATCAAAAGGGGATCGTATTTTCAGTATATCATCAAATGTATCAAAAAGCAAGAGGAATCACAAAATATCCACAGAATTATAATCAATTAGTTACAAATTCTCCCAGAAACACCTAAAATCCCGTGGGGAATAAACCGGTTGTTCCGTGTCTCTCCACATCCTAAAAAGGTGTCTGAAAGAGTCTTATTCCCCTCATACAAAGCAAAGACAGAGGGCTCGGGGCACGCTCTGGACGGGCGGCGGCCCAAGCCCCCAAAACACTGCCTCAATATAAAAAGCTGTCCATTTCGTTCGTATTATACCGGAATTTAATGTCGATATTTGTCGTATAAATCCTACGCTCCGGCATCTGGTGCCTGGTCAGATACTGGTACAGCAGGCGGAGCGGCAGCGTACCCTGAGTTTTGACATCCTGTCCGATTGCAAAATCTACAACCCCATCCCGTATCATATCCAGGTTGTCCCGCGTGATATCATGCACCACTACATGCACCTTGCCTGCAACCCCGGCCTTTTTCAGTGCCCGGTAGACACCCGTCCGTCCAACGGTCGAAATATATACGCCGCTCAATAATGAATTACCTTCCAGCTCCCGCAGCACCAACCGCTCCGCCAGCGCAGAATCCAAAAAGCAGCACGCCGGGGGCAACAGCTGGATATTGGGATAAATCTTCCCCATTTCTTCCGTAAAACCGTTCAGCCGCTGGTGATCCGCATAATGCCCCGACCGCTGCCCGATAATCGGCAGGACCATCCCCCGTCCGCTCAGCAGCATCCCCATCAGCGCGGCCGCCGCCCGCCCCGATGCAATGCTGTCCGACCCGACATAAGCCAGCCGGTTCGCATCTTCAATATCGGTATTAAAGGTTACGACAGGGATCCCCTGCTCGGTCAGCGCGTCGATCCGCGCCTTTACCTGCGAGGATGCCAGCGGCATGAGCGCCAACCCATCAACGTGTTCGTTTTCCACCAGCTCGTCGATCAGCGCCAGCTGGTGCTGTACATCAAGCCCGTCCTGCATCCGGACAATGGTTTCCACCGGCAGCAGCTCCTGCGCCGGATATGTCCGGAAATGATCTGCCAGCACATGCACAAAAGAGGAGATCGCCGTATGCAGCACGACCCCGATCCGCACCGGCCGCTCCGCCACCACCGGACAGCTGCGCGGCGAAATATACCCCATCATCCGCGCCATCTCCTGAATGCGCGCCGCTACCTCCGGCCGCACACCCTTTTTATTATGCAGCGCCCTGTCTACCGTCCCGCGCGATACGCCGCAGGCATCTGCCAGCTGTTGAATCGTCACTGCCATCTCCATATGCCTCCTTCAACATGCAAATTCCTCTATCTTTTATTATAGCACAATTTTCACCACTTGAAAAGCGGGAAATACGATGTAAAATTGCACGACATGTGCACGTCCGTGCGCGTACTTTCGTGCTGAACAGAGTATTTTGAACAGTTTACATCTTCACATTTTGGTACAATTCACAATATAATTCACGGGCAAATGATAGTATGCAGAAAAGATTGCTTCTTCGTGCGAAATGTGCTATTTTTATTTCAGGCAGAAAGCACGGGGACAGCAATACCATAAAATTCATCGGTTTTCTGTCAGGGCACCATATATCGGCTGCCGCGCAGGCGGCTGCGTGCTCCTTTTTCTTCTTCTTCTCACTCCCGCTCGGGCGCCCGTCTTCTCCGGCGGGACGGCCCGTCGGGCGTTCAGAGAATACCCTGTTTTGTTTTCCCGGGCGGAACGTCCGCCCAATAAAATAAAGGAGAATGATGATTATGAGAAAGATTTTGGCTATGCTGCTCGCATGCGGTATGCTGTGCGGCGCACTTGCTGGATGCGGCAACTCCGACAGCGGCAACACAGGCGACACTACCCCGGCTGACAACAGCGGTGCAGCAGCTGACACAGGCACAAGCGGCGGCAGCTCCGGCAGCGAAAGCATGACGCTGATTATGTCCCAGCGCGACGAGTTCCTCAGCGAGCTGGAGTCGGCCGCAATCAACGCTGCCAACCAGCTTGGCGTCAACCTGACCACCCAGGACGCAAACTCCGACACCAGCAAAATGCTCCAGTACATTGAGACCGCAAAGAACGCCGGTGAAAAGGCAATCATTATCAACATGGTTGACCCTGAAACTGCCGCACAGTGTGTGGAATCAGCAGGCGATATGAAGGTTGTCTTCGTAAACCGTTATCCCTCTGACCCGTCCGTCCTGAATGCAAATGCCGTTTATGTTGGCTCCGATGAAATGACCTCCGGCAAATTCCAGGGCGAATTCCTGTCCGAGTATTTCAAGGCGCAGGGCAAGACCGAAATCAAGTACATCCTGCTCAATGGCATTATCGGCCAGACCTCTACCACTAACCGCACCCTGTCCGTAAAGAAGGCGCTGGAAGATGGCGGCATCACCGCAGTCGAAGCCTCCGCCCCACTCGCCTGCGACTATGACCGCGCAACCGCAATGGACATGATCTCCCCCCTGGTGGATACCATTGAATATGACTGCATCATTTCCAACAACGATGCAATGGCAATGGGTGCAATCGAAGCAATGAAGAGCAAGGGCCTCGACCCGACTTCAATCCCGATTGTCGGCATCGACGCTTCTACCGATGGCCGCGAATCCATCAAGAACGGCGAACTCATGATGAGCGTATATCAGAACCCGTTCGGCCAGGGTGAGGGCGCACTGCGTGCAGCACTCAACCTGATCCAGGGCAAGCCGATCAATGAAGGCACCGACTACGAGACCGATGAGACCGGCAATATTGTCTGGATCCCCTTCGAGCCCGTAACGGCTGACAATGTAGCGGATTACGACTGATTCCGCACTGATTTAAGTAAGCAAAGGGACATTGCGTGCAATGTCCCTTTCTTAGAAAAGGGGCTGCTGCGGCTGCCGCAAGCAGACAAAAAATGAAAAATAGAGGTGAAGAAGAAGTGAGTCAAGAGTACATCCTGGAAATGACTGACATCGTCAAGGAATTTCCCGGCGTGCGCGCGCTGAAAGGCGTACAGCTCAAGGTACGTCCAGGCACGGTGCACACGCTGATGGGCGAAAACGGCGCAGGCAAATCCACGCTGATGAAATGCCTGATCGGCATCCATCCCCCCACGAGTGGAAGCATCGTATTTGAGGGGAAGGAAATCCACTTTAAGACCACTCTGGAAGCGCTCAATTCGGGTATCTCCATGATCCATCAGGAGCTGTCCCCCGTGCCCGAGCGCAGCGTGGCCGAAAACCTGTGGCTTGGCCGTGTCCCGCTGAAAAACGGCTTCATGGTTGACCACAAAAAGATGCGTGAAGACAGTATAGCATTATTCCAGAAGCTCGGGCTGGAAGTAGACCCGGACGCCAAGATGGGCGACCTCTCGGTTGCCAAAATGCAGATGGTCGAAATCGCAAAGGCCGTATCCTATGACAGCAAAATCGTCATCATGGACGAGCCGACCTCTGCACTGACAGACGCTGAAGTCGAACACCTGTTCCGCATTATTGCCGAACTCAAGGAAAAGAACGTTGCCATCATCTATATTTCGCATAAGATGGACGAAATTTTCCGCATTTCAGACGATATCACCATTTATCGCGATGGGGAGTACATTGCCACCGACCGCGCCGAAAACCTGACACAGGATAAGCTGATTACCCTGATGGTCGGCCGTGAGGTTACCGACATGTTCCCAAAGGTTGAATGCCCCATCGGCGACACCATCCTCAAAGTCGAGCACCTTTCCTCAGGGCGTGCGGTCAAGGATGTCTCCTTCGAACTGCACCGCGGCGAAATCCTTGGTTTTGCGGGGCTGGTCGGCGCAGGGCGTACCGAAACGGTAGAAACCATTTTCGGGATGCGCAGCAAAACCGGCGGCAAAATTTATAAGGATGGACAGGAACTTGATATCAAGTCCCCCGAACAGGCAATCGCCCATAAAATTGCACTGCTCACCGAGGACCGGCGCGGCAATGGCATCGTCGGCCTGCTGAGCATCAAGGAAAACACCGTGCTTGCGAGCCTGAAAAAATACGGTTTCCCGCTCAATGACAAGAAAATGAGCGCAGACACCGATGAATACGTCAAAAAACTGAATACGAAAACACCCTCCATCATGACCCCGATCCAGAATCTGTCGGGCGGCAACCAGCAAAAGGTACTTGTCGGGCGCTGGCTGCTGACTGACCCGGATATCCTGATCGTTGACGAACCGACACGCGGCATTGACGTCGGCGCAAAGGCCGAGATCCATTCGCTGATCACCCGGCTCGCAGGGGAAGGCAAAGCAATCATTATGATTTCTTCCGAGCTGCCCGAGGTCATGGGTATGAGCGACCGCATCGTTGTCATGCATGAAGGTCTGATGACGGCCGTTGTGGACCGCAAGGATTTTTCATCCGAACTGATTCTGAAATACGCCACCAGCGAGGAGCCTTACCGTCCCGCTGCGGAAAACTGAGAAAGAGGGGTAACACATGAACAAGACATTTGACAGCAAGAAATTCCTTTCGCAAAACTCTATCTGGCTGGTACTGATCGCACTGGTCATCATTATGGGCATTGCCCAGCCGAGCTTCTTTACCGTCCCCAACCTGCTGACCCTGCTTTCCGGCGAAGCGGTTAAGGGCATCATGGCATTTGGCGTTATGTTCGCCATCCTGTCCAAAGGCATTGACCTGACCATCGGTGCATCTGCGGGCCTGGTTGCCTGCATCACTGCGGCACTCGTTCAGCCCGCCGATTATGCAAATGCCGTTCTTCCCGGCGTTGGTACGCTCCCGGCTCCCGTTGTTTTCCTGATCGGCCTCGGGCTCGGCGCTGGTATCGGTGCGATTTATGGCGCAATTATCGCCTATACAAAGATCCCCGCTTTCATTGCAACCCTCGGCGGACAGCTGATCTGCCGCGCAAGCGCAAAGATTTTCACGAACCGCCCGGTTTCCAACCTCTCTGAAAGCTTCCGCTTCCCGGGTTCCGGACGCGTTGCCGGTTTCCCTGTCATTATCATCGTTTTCCTGATTATGTTTGCTATCGCGGCTTTCCTGCTCACACAGACCCGCTTCGGCAAGAATGTATACGCAATCGGCGGCAACGACCAGGCTGCCCGCGTAGCCGGTATCAATGTAGAAAAGAACCTGATCCTGGTTTATGTCTGGTGCTCGGTATGTGCGGCAATCGCCGGTATGCTGCTGGCTGGCCGCGCCGGTTCCGCTGACCCGGCAAACTCCGGCCTGAACTACGAACTGGACGCAATCGCAGCTGCAACCGTTGGCGGCACCTCCCATACAGGCGGTATCTGCCGTGCATCCGGCGTTATGGCTGGTATCCTGATTTTGGGCGTTATCAACAACGGACTTGTTATGCTGAAAGTTGATGATAACATGACCAACATCGTGAAAGGCCTGATTATTGTCGGCTCGGTTATCCTTGACATGCGCAAGAATGCACGCAAGGCCTAATCTTTCCCCCGTTTTACTCGTGAGCGCTGGAACTTGCCGTTTGATCCGCCTGCGCGGCGGGCGGTCTTGCGCAGACAGCGCCAGAGGGACTCGTCCCTC
>CAJUSB010000011.1 GCA_910589115.1 uncultured Clostridia bacterium
AAAACCTTCTCCGTCTAAAGTTGAACCTTCTTTCCCTATCACAACAAAAGATTCTTTTATACATTTTTCAACTTTCATAATTATCCCTCCATAAATCTTAATTTGTCGAATTGGCACGAGCAAAGTATACCACCACTCCGAACGATGCACAACCCTTTTTATGGGCTCTGACAGTAGTTACAGACAATGCACTGGCATTTATCCGGCGCCACCTGTTGGAGGCCGACGACAGCTGCTGTATATACTGTCAAGGAATGGGCTGATGGCGGGCCGCCCCTTCCCCCAGAGGACCCACGATGGCCACAGACCGTACCATCCCCGCCGTTGGCTGGCGTGCGTTCTTCAGGAGGACTATAAAGAAAAAGGAGCATCCAGGTCATCCCCAAACGCTCCTCTTCTGCTGCTTTGTGTCCCGTTCAGTCCCATGAAGCCGACAGCTTCCGGACAAGGCTTATTTTAAAAGGCTGTACTGAATGACAACGTTTGCAAACACAATCGAAACCATGGTAAGCAATTTGATCAGGATATTGATTGACGGCCCTGCCGTATCTTTGAACGGATCGCCAACCGTATCGCCTACAACAGCCGATTTGTGCTTGACACCGCCTTTTCCGCCATATTTACCGCCTTCAATGTATTTTTTTGCATTATCCCAAGCGCCGCCTGAATTGGACATCTCAATCGCCAGCAGGAAGCCTGAAATCGTCGCACCTGCAAGCATCCCGCCTACGCCGTTAATGCCAAGCACCAGGCCAACCACTACCGGACATACAACGGCGATGACCGTTGGCAATACCATTTCCTTTAATGCAGCTGCTGAACACATGCTGACACAGCGGGAATAATCCGGTGTTGCTTCCCCTTCCATAATGCCTTTGATTTCTTTGAACTGCCTGCGTACTTCAACAACAATCGACTGTGCCGCCCGTCCGACCGCTTCCATCGTGATGGAAGCAAATACATAGGGCATACATGCGCCAATGAACAGACCTACCAGCACAACGGGATTCATAATATCAAGGTTAAAAACATCTGCATTCCCTGTAATGGCCTCCACCTTGTCTTTATAGGAAGCCAGCAGCGCAAGCGCAGTCAGAGCCGCTGAACCAATAGCAAAGCCTTTGCCAGTTGCCGCAGTCGTGTTCCCGAGCGAATCCAGTGCATCTGTGCGTGCCCGCACGATTTCAGGCAGCCCGGCCATTTGCGCGATCCCGCCTGCGTTGTCAGCTACGGGGCCGTAGGCATCGGTTGCAAGCGTAATGCCCAAGGTGGACAGCATTCCGACCGCTGAAAGCGCGATCCCGTAAAGGCCCATTGCAGGGGCTTCAGCCGTGCCGCCTGCCAGGAAAAATGAAACCAGAATGGAAATACCGATAATCACAACAGGAGCAAGTGTAGACATCATGCCAAGCGCCAGGCCGTCAATAATAATCGTAGCGGTTCCGCCTTTGGTTGTTTTTGCAAGATGACGGGTTGGCTTATAAGTATCAGAGGTGTAATATTCCGTAAATTTGCCTATCATAACACCTGCAATAAGACCAGATAAAATCGCAAGATACAGTCCCCAATGCTCTGCACCGAGCAGTTGGGTAACCAGCGGGTATCCAATCACAGCAATTGCCGCCGCACTGAACATTGTCCCTTTATTCAGCGCACTCAGCAACTTTTTCTGGTCGGTGGATTCGCCGGTACGAACCAGGAACGTGCCGAGAATAGAAACCAGCGTCCCTATTGCAGCCAGCACCATTGGAACAGTAACCGCCTTTACACCATCAGCCGTGCCAAATGCTGCCACGCCCAGCGCCGAAGCGGAAATAATCGAACCAACAAAGGATTCATACAGGTCTGCCCCCATGCCCGCAACATCACCGACGTTATCGCCGACATTATCTGCAATCGTTGCAGGATTGCGGGGATCGTCCTCCGGGATAGAATTCTCTACCTTGCCGACAAGGTCAGCGCCTACGTCAGCCGCCTTGGTAAAGATTCCGCCGCCTACGCGTGCAAACAAGGCCATCGAGGATGCGCCCATGCCAAAGGTCAGCATAGCCGAGGTGGTATCCTGTATGCTCAGCCGGAACACACCGGTAAGCAGAAAATACCAAATCGAAAGATCCAGCAGTCCAAGCCCAACGACTGTAAAGCCCATAACCGATCCAGCGGAAAACGCAACCCGCAGGCCGCGGTTCAGGCTCTCGGATGCAGCCTGTGCTGTGCGACAGTTGGCGGCGGTTGCAATTTTCATCCCGATAAAGCCAGACAGCGCCGAGAAAAAACCTCCCGTTACGAATGCAAACGGGACATAATAAGTGAGAAAACCTGCAAAGGCCATCGCCATCAAAACGACAAACATTGCACCGAAGAAAATCAGTACGACCGAATACTGACGTTTCAAATAGGCACTCGCGCCATCGCTGATTGCCTGCGAAAGCTCTGCCATGCGCTGATTCCCTTTGGAAAACGCAAGCACCTTCCTGGCTGTGTAAGCCACAAAAAGGAGCGCCAAAATAGAAGCTACCGGTGTCAAATACATCATTTTCATAACAATCCTTCCTTTCGTAAACGTTTTCTCTTTTATGATTCTAATTATAATACAACTTTTCAAATAATGCAACATTGTAATTGATTATTTACTGTAATATATCAATATTTGTATATTTATACAATTTCAAACGTTTACGAAAGAAGCGTGATAATCTGAAAATTTATCTAAAAGTTAAAAAAATACATTAAATTGTCAAAAAACATTCCACTCCCTCGCTCTAAAGTTTTTTCAGCGTTTGTCCCGTTTATGGGACTTTTTGTGCAAAAGGTTCAAAACGGCCCACCGCACACTTGGTGATCGATACAAATCATGTAGAAAAAAGGGTGATTTTATATTATAATAGAGTATGCGGCGGCGGGGATCATCCTCCCTGCTGCCGCATATTCCATAGGACATTGATAAATATCTCGAAAAGGAATGAGCATTTTATGAAATTACTGATTGTGCGGCATGGCGATCCGGACTATGAAAAAGATTCCCTAACGGAAAAAGGCTGGCGGGAAGCGGCATTTCTTGCTGAACGACTCTCCATCATCAATGTGAAACAGTTCTTTGTCTCCCCGCTGGGCCGGGCAAAGGATACTGCATCCTGCACACTGGAAAGTGTCCGGCGTACCGCAGAGGAATGCGAATGGCTGCGCGAATTCCATGCCCCTATTTGGCGGCCCGATATCAGCAGCCGCCAGACGATCCCCTGGGACTGGCTGCCGCAGGATTGGATGGCAGATGAACGCTTCTTCCAATATGACCAATGGCATGAACCGGAGGTAATGAAAGCAGCAAATATAAAGGCCGAATATGACAGGGTCAATACAGCCTTTGATGAATTACTAAAACAATATGGTTATAAACGATATGGACACTATTACCGTGCGCTTCGGCCCAGCAATGATGTCCTGCTGTTCTTCTGCCACTTCGGCGTGGAATGCGTGCTGCTCAGCCATTTGCTGAATATATCGCCCATGGTGCTGTGGCACGGCTGCTGTGCTGCCCCCTCCTCGGTAACCACTGTGGCTACGGAAGAGCGCCGCGATGGGATCGCTTCCTTCCGTATGCTTTCCTTTGGGGATATCTCTCATCTGTACAGCCATTCAGAACCACCGGCTTTTGCAGCCCGCTTTCGTGAAACACGCAGCAATACCTGGGAGCGCCAGGATTAACGTTTTCCTACAAACACAAAAAAGCCCCCTGCCGACGGACTTACAGTCAAGTACCGGCCCGACAGGGGGATATATTATAAAATTTTCACTGTACGCAATATCTTCTGCCGTTATTATAAAACGGTTTTTTATTACATTTTAATATTTTGCATTACCGGCTGATGTTTCCACTACGCCCGTATCATAACGAATTTCATGCTTAGGCTGATATGATGATGCAGTGCCGTGCTCTACCTTCAAGGTAAATTTGCTCATCAGCTGATCAAGCAGCTGCGCCTGTCCGGAAAGCTCCTCGCTGGCTGCCGCCGTTTCCTGGCTGGTCGCGGAGTTGGTCTGTACCACTGCCGAAATCTGCTCGATCCCTTCGTTGATCTGGGACATGGAATCGGCCTGATGCTCACTGGCAAACGCAATCTTGCCCATCATGGTGACTGCATTTTCGGTCAGCTCACGTGTCTTATTCAACGCCTCAGAAACATCGTCTACATAGCCGCTGCCCTTCTGCACCGCTGCAATCGCATTCTCGATACGGGCCTGCGTTGCTTTGGATGCCTCATCCGACTTAGACGCCAGGTTGCGCACCTCGTCTGCAACTACGGCAAAGCCCTTGCCGGCTGTACCAGCGCGTGCCGCCTCAACTGCTGCGTTCAGCGCAAGTATATTCGTCTGGAATGCAATATTGCTGATCGTATCAATGATCTGACGAACCTCTTCCGCAGCTGCCTTAATTTCATCCATTGCAGTTACCATGCCTTCCATGCGTTCACTGCATACTGCAACCTGCTTGCCCGCCTGATCGGAAAGATCACGTGAGTTTTTCGCGAGCTTGGCGTTTTCAGCTGCACCGGAACTGATTTCAGATACGGTTGCTGAAAGCTCCTCAACTGCACTGGCCTGCTGGGTTGCGCCCTGTGCCAGCGCCTGTGCGCTGTTGGATACCTGATCTGAATTCGATGAAACCTGATCTGCAGACTGCTGAATCTGTGACAACGTATCGCTCAAGCTTGAATTGATCGTCTGAATCGCTGTCAAAACTGGTTTCAAATCGCCAATATAAACACTTCTGTCGCGGCTGCGGATATTATAATTGCCGTTTGCCATTTCGCCAAGCACGTACTCAATATCATTGATAACATCGGTCAAATCCTGTGTCACACGTCTGGATGCAGTTACCATTTCACCGATTTCATCATCCCGGTCAAGCTCCGGGAGGGGCGAGTGCAAATCACCCTCAGCCAGTGCCTGCAAACGCTTTACGCAGACAGCCAGCGGCAACGCAATGTCCTTGGAAATCTTTCTGGCAATCAACAGGCTAAGTGCCAGCGTCAGGATGATCAGCGCACCCACAACGATACGCGCACCAATTGTCTTTGTCGCTGCATTGCCCTGCAAGTCACGGCCCTGCGCAATTTTCAGCATCATCAGCTGGCCAAGGTTGGTATACATTGCATCATAGTAGGGATCCAGCTCAGACTGAAGTCTGCTCTGTGCATCGTGTACCCGAGAAAAATCGCTGGCTTTTATTTCGCCAACAACTTCATTTGCAAGACGGTCCGCTATATTACGGTAATTATTCCAGGCAGTTTCCGCATTGTTGTAATAGCTCTTTGCCTCATCCGAAACAAGCTGTGCCTTGATTTCCGCCATATATTTGTCGATGGTTTCTACATATGCGCTTATCTCTCCGCGCGCAGTGTCACGGTAACCCGCGTCAATAAACCCAATGGAATCATGTACCTCACGGTCATACTGCGCGGCAGTGGTCATTACAATACCGATACTGCCCTGCGCAAAACCATAATGCTCCAGACCTTGGTGGTAGCGCTTCTGCACATCCCCCATCGAAAACGAACTGATAATGCCGGAAACACTGGCTAAGATCGCAATCGCCAGCACTGCCGCCATAATCTTTTCTCTGACCCTGAGCTGTTTCAATTTCATACTCACGCTCTCCTTAATCATAACAGTATTTTGTTCCCAGCTCCCCTTATTGAAAAGACAGAGGCAGAACCTTCCATCGTCCAGCTGCAAATTTTTCCTTATCTGGACTGTGAAATGCGGCACAGAGCCGTACTCTGCCCGATATCCTTTATCATATGGGGCCATGTCATTATAAAAAGAACAGAAAGCCACTCATCTACGGCAGCCCGCTCCTTTTATCCTCACTTTGCGGCATGATGCCGACTTTTCATTTTCTCCAGCAGCCGTATAACCCCGGCCTGCCAGGCACAAAAACAACTCATTCTATTCGTCTCAAGCATATTCTGTCCTTGCCGCATATGGCAAACTAACACGCCTGTTATCCCCCACTCCTTTCCAACAAACAACTGCATTCCATTCGGGAGCGAATCAAACGATTGTTCCTCTCAAAATGTATTGAACCATTTGTGCCCCGAGAATCTGCCGGGCCAAATCGCCACAGATTCAGCAAAAAGCCTCGTCATCTCTTTCACCTAATGATTCAACACACCTAAAAAGCGCAATAACCCTTTTCTAAATATTTATTCGGTATTTTCCCAAAAGAAGTAAATACCTTTTTAGAAAAATTTTAGTCCGCCCTCACAGGCTGTTATAATGTACTTTCCTTTGCTGCTTTCAAAAAATAACCGCCGGTTTCCAGAAAAGAACCGGCGGTTATCCGAAAGAGTGGCAGCCGAAGAAGGATTCGAACCCTCACAAACAGAGTCAGAGTCTGTCGTGCTACCTTTACACAATTCGGCTGGATGTCAGCCTGTTCGTTTGCTGACAAGATTTATTATATTCAATTCTCATGGAAAAGTCAAGGGGTTTTTCAAAAATATTTGAAAAATTCGCACAGTTTTTTTGACGCGGCTGTCCATAATTTTTACAAATCGGTATCTGGAAAAAGGCAGCGGGGCAGAGTATAATATAGAGCGATGAAAAATACCCCAAACGGGAGGCTTTTATGGTAAGAAATGACTTAAGGAATATTGCAATTATCGCGCATGTCGATCACGGCAAAACGACACTGGTGGATCAGATGTTGAAACAGGCCGGTACTTTCCGGGAAAACCAGGTTGTAGAAGAACGTGTAATGGATTCCAATGACATTGAACGAGAGCGCGGTATTACCATCCTTTCAAAAAACACCTCTGTCCAATATAAGGGGACGAAAATCAATATCGTAGACACCCCAGGGCACGCAGATTTTTCTGGCGAGGTCGAACGTGTATTAAAAATGGTGGACGGCGTACTCTTGCTGGTGGACGCCGCAGAGGGACCGATGCCGCAGACGCGTTTTGTTCTGCAAAAGGCGCTGGAATTCGGGCACAAGATTATTATTGTTGTCAATAAAGTCGACCGGCCGGATGCGCGTCTGAATGAAATTGGCGATGAAGTGCTTGAACTGCTGCTGAATCTGGATGCAACCGATGAGCAGCTGGACAGCCCTATTGTATATTGTTCCGGACGTGCGGGCACTGCCTCTATGTCTCCAAACACGGAAGGTGCTAACTTGACACCCCTGTTTGAGCAGATCCTTGAGCATGTGCCTGCGCCGCATGTCGATGCAGACGGTCCGATGCAGATGCTGGTATCTTCTATTGATTATAATGATTATGTTGGACGGATTGGTATTGGACGCATCGAGCGGGGCACGGTGCGTGTCAGCCAGCAGGTCACGGTCTGTGATTATCATGGGCACACGACCCCCTATCATGCCAAACTTGCCACGCTGTATGCGATTGACGGGCTTGGGCGAACGGCAGTCGATCATGCTGATGCGGGAGACATTGTCTGTTTTTCTGGGATTGAGAACATCACCATTGGTGAAACTATTTGCGATCCTGCGAATGTACAGCCGCTGCCGTTTGTAAAAATTTCGGAACCGACGGTTGAAATGTATTTTTCGGTAAACGACAGCCCATTTGCTGGCCGGGAAGGCAAGTTTGTTACTTCACGGCACCTGCGCGACCGGCTGTTCCGCGAACTGCTCAAGGATGTTTCGCTGCGGGTAAACGAGACTGAAACGACAGAATCCTTCCGCGTATGCGGGCGTGGTGAAATGCACCTGTCCATTCTGATTGAAAACCTCCGCCGGGAAGGTTATGAATTCCAGGTAGGCGCACCGCGCGCACTGATTAAGGAAATAGACGGTGTAAAGTGCGAGCCGATTGAACGCATGATTGCTGACGTACCGCAGGATGCTGTTGGTTCGGTGATGGAGAAAATGGGTTCCCGCAAGGGCGAGCTGGTTTCCATGAACCCCAAGGGAGATCGTATGCGCGTGGAATTCCTTGTCCCTGCGCGCGGCCTGTTCGGCTACCGCAACGAATTCCTGACGGACACCCGTGGCGAAGGCGTTCTGAGTTCGGTTTTCCACAGCTATCAGCCTTACCGCGGTGAAATCCAGAAGCGTTCAACTGGCTCTTTGATTGCATTTGAGACTGGCGAATCCATTACCTACGGCCTGTTTAATGCGCAGGAGCGTGGCACGCTGTTTATTGGCGCAGGCGTCCAGGTATATGAGGGGATGGTAATTGGATGCACGCCCAAGAGTGAGGACATGGCGGTCAACGTCTGTAAAAAGAAGCAGCTGACCAACACGCGTGCCTCTGGTTCTGACGATGCGCTGCGCCTCATCCCGCCGCACGTAATGTCGATAGAGGAAGCCCTTGAATTCATCAAAGAAGACGAGCTTCTGGAAATCACGCCCAAGAACGTGCGCATCCGCAAAAAAATCCTGAACAACCAGCAGCGCATGAAAAAGCTGCACAGCTAACACGCGAGTGCGGAAATTGCTGTTTCGTTCGCCTGCGCGGCGGGCGGTCCTACGCGGACAGCGGTCTTACGCAGACGGCGCCAGAGGGACTTGTCCCTCTGGACTCCCTTCCTCCGCTGCGGCGGGGATGGGTACGGTCATCACCGTTCCTGCGCACTGCCCCGCCCGCCAAAAGGACGGCGGGCGGGGTGGGCAAATGCGGCAAAATTTTGTTTGAGAATATTGTTTTTTTGAACACGAATGATGAGAGGAGTATTTTTAATTATGAAGAAAATTATTTCCACAGATTTGGCCCCTGCTGCAATCGGCCCCTATTCACAGGGAGTCGCTGCTGAACCGTTTATTTTCACTTCCGGGCAGATTCCGATTGATCCCACGTGCGGAAAGATCACAGCAGAAACCATTGAAGCGCAGTCCGAGCAGGTCATGAAGAATCTGAAAGCCATCCTTGCCGAAGCAGGTGTCGGAATGGACCGCATTGTCAAAACCACCTGTTTCCTTGCTGATATGGCAGATTTTGCGGCATTCAATGCCGTTTACAGCAAGTATTTCCCGGAAAATCCGCCTGCGCGCTCCTGTTTCCAGGTTGCAGCCCTGCCCATGGGCGCCAAGGTAGAGGTTGAATGCATCGCCGTCCGGTAAATTCCTTTATGCGTGCTTTCCGCTGTGCCAAAGGGCTCTGCCCTCTAGACACCCGGCGGGCGCTGCCCTGCACCCGCTGGGGTGTGAACCCCAGACCCCTAAGCTGCTGACGCAGCTTTTCTCCGCTGCGGCGGGGACGAGAGATTTCCGCCTGCCAGCTTTGCCTGAACAGCAGAAAACGATTTTCCCCTTCCCCTTTAATGCAGACTTATCGGCTGAAACATTTGTTTCAGCCTTTTTCTATTGTCAAGTTTATAATAATCCCATAAAAAAAATGAGCCGCAGCCGCGTATCCCCGCCCGCCGTCCTTTTGGCGGGCGGGACAATTCGCACATCCAATTTTGAACATACCCATTCCCCGCCGCAGCGGAAAGAAAGCTTTTACTCAATTTTTTCTCGAAAAAATTGCGGGTGCAGGGCAGCGTCCTGCCTCCGCCCGCGCAGGGCACCTAAGAAAATCCTCTACATCCACAATATAAAATGCGAAAAAGCCCGAAAAACCGGGCTTTTTCATTAGAAAAGGGGAATATGGTGAACTTGAATAAGATATGGGCATGTAATTAACGATTGGAAACCCGGACCGGAATCAGACCGAGCCCACGTTGCAGACGTTCAGGAAATTGGATGACAATCTTCATCAGATCGTATTCCATTCCATATGCCTGAAAAAGTCGATATAAAAGCATGTCTGCTCTCCTTTCTGAATTTATTATACTATATCCAAGCCCTGAAATGATGAGCAAGACTTTGCGAATCCGTAAAGAATTTGTGAACAAAATCGAGTCTTATAGCTTGTTTTGAATAAATTCTTGTACTTTTTTGGCAAAATACAGAAAAGTCACCAATATTTGCTCATAATGAGAATGCGCGGGGACAGCCGACGCTGTTCCCCGCGCATTCCCACAAAAGAACCTAAAAGGAGGACCCCCGATTGGGATGAAAATATCAAAATGAACGCTTGAGCTCGCTCAATGAGCCAAATGAATACCCTTCCGCTTCCCACTTTGTCAGCAGCTCATCCAAAATTGATGCGTTTGTGGATGATGTCGAATGCAGCAGTACAATCGCCCCCGGATGTATCCTCGGCAACAGTTTGGAAAATGCCTGTTCCGCAGTAGGCTGGTTATCCGTGTACCAATCAACATAAGCCAACGACCAGAATACCGAAGTATAACCAAGCGCTTGTGCCTGTTCAAGATTTTCAGCAGAATATTTGCCCTGCGGCGGACGGTAAAATTTTGGCAGCGGCTGGCCGATCAGTGCCTGATAGGCCTCTTCCAGCTTTGTAAGTTCCTGCGAGAAAGATGCGGCATCACTGATTTTTGACATATCAGGATGTGTGTACGTATGATTGCCGACCAAATGCCCTTCATCTACCATCCGCTGCACAAGGTCGGGCGCTGTCTCTATATAATTGCCAACCAGAAAGAAACATGCTGAAGCATTATGCTTCTTCAGCGCATCCAGGATTGCAGGCGTGTTCCCGTTTTCAAACCCTGCATCAAAGGTCAGATAAATTACTTTTTTCGAGGTATCTCCAATGTAATAAGCATCATATGCGGCAAGCTCGGCTGCGGTTGCGTTTCCAATCGGCGCCGCGCCCTCCGTCTGGAATGAAAGCCCCCAATCCGTGGCGGCGGCAGCAACGGCTGACGGGTTCTCATAGGGATTGCCAAAGGCATATACGCTGCCGCCAAGTACCACGCACAAGGCCAGCGTAATCAATTTATGGAACGTCCTTTTACGCATTTTTTACCACCTCACAGTATTCTATGCAAAGCGGCAGCCAAACAGAACCTCAAAAAAAGGGAAACAACAAAATTTTTTTGCTGTTCCCCTTTATCCTTCTGCGCTGGATTATTTATTTTTGAGATTCGCCTGTATCGGCATCCAAAATTTCCATAAATTCTTCGCCTGTAATTGTCTCACGTTCCAAAAGATACTGCGCCAGTTCATTCAGCTTGGCCGCATTTGCCCGCAGGATGCCGGATGCTTTTTCATGCGCTGACCGAACCACTGCAACAACCTCTTCATCAATTTTAGATGCAGTCTCTGCCGAGCAGGCCAGCGCTGTATCACCACCCAAATACTGATTGGTGACCGTTTCTAACGCGACCATGCCGAAGCTCTCACTCATGCCGTAACGCGAAATCATTGCCCGTGCCAGTTTCGTCGCCTGCTCGATATCGTTAGACGCGCCTGTCGTAACCGAACCGAAAATCAATTCCTCCGCCGCACGGCCTCCGGTCAGCGTTGCAATCTTATTTTCCAGCTCTTCCCTGCTCATCAGGTGCCGTTCCCCTTCATCAACCTGCATCGTGTATCCCAGAGCCCCAGAAGTACGTGGAATAATGGTGATTTTTGTCACCGGGGCTGACGCAGTCTGTTTTGCTGCAACCAGCGCATGGCCGATTTCATGATATGCAACAATTTCCTTTTCGTGCTGGCTTAATACAGCGTTTTTACGCTGGTATCCGGCAATGACTGTTTCAACGCTTTCCTCTAAGTCGCTCTGGCTGACCGTCTGCCGCCCAAGGCGTACCGCACGCAGCGCAGCTTCATTCACAATATTCGCAAGCTCCGCGCCAGACGCACCCGAAGTTGCCCGCGCAATCGCACCAAAATCTATTTTTTCACCCATATGCACCTCTCGTGCATGTACCTTCAAAATTGCCTCACGCCCCTGCAAATCCGGCAGCTCTGCCGGGATGCGGCGGTCAAAACGCCCAGGACGCAGCAAAGCCGGGTCAAGCGATTCAGGCCGGTTTGTGGCTGCCAGAATCACCACGCCTTTTCTGCCGTCAAAACCATCCATTTCACTTAGCAGCTGATTTAGTGTCTGCTCACGCTCGTCATTACCGGTCATACCTGCACCGTCACGCTTTTTGCCAATGGTATCAATCTCGTCAATGAAAACAATGCAGGGCGCTTTTTCGTTTGCCTGCTTGAACAAGTCACGTACCTTGGCCGCACCCATACCAACAAACATTTCCACAAATTCTGAACCGGAAATTGAGAAAAATGGCACGTGCGCCTCCCCTGCGACAGCTTTCGCCAGCAGCGTTTTGCCCGTACCCGGAGGGCCCACCAATAAGGCGCCTTTCGGCAGTTTCGCACCGATCTCGTTATATTTGTCCGGTTTATGCAGGAAGTCTACAATTTCGCGCAGCGCTTCCTTGGCTTCCTCCTGTCCGGCAACATCGGCAAATGTCTTTCCGGTTTCAGCCTCCGCATAAATTTTTGCCCCGGATTTTCCAAATGACATCGCCGGATTCATGCCGCTCATTTTCTTACCCATCCAGCGGCTTAACATTGCGCCAAAACCAAAAATCAGCAGCAGCGGAAATACCCAGGACATCAGCAAATTAAACAACGGTGAATTTTCCCGCGGAATTGGAGATGCGTAATCGACCCCCGCCGCTAACAGCCGTTCATTCAGCTGCGGGTCGCCGGTCAAACCCGTTTTATAGAGGGATATTTTCTCGTTTTCATCAGGCACGCTGAACAATATCTGCCGCCCATTTTCATCAATTTCCGCCCGATCCACTTTCCCTTCCGAAAGCATATCGACAAACTGATTGTAACTGACCTCCACAACCTGCCGCCCCGACAAATACGGAACCAGCAGCACATTGACCAACAGCATGGCCAACAGCATAACGCCGTAGAAATACATGATTCGTTTTTGCGGTTTTTTTTCATCCATTGTAAAATTCAATCCTTTCCAATGCTAATGGTACATGATAAACCATCTATACCATCAATTCATTTCTCTCCATCCCTTTCAAAAGGTCCTTGAATGTATCGTATTGTACCGTAAAATATTCCATTCGTCAATGTTTTTTCTGTGTAGCTTTGTAAACAAAAAAAACAGCCGTTTGAGATACCCCCTCAAACAGCTGCTTTCCTTTCTGCGCTGAAACGGTTCAAATACACCTTTCGGCTGTGCCCTCCATATAATCCTCACCTCTGGCAGACATCATCCCACCTGTGAAAATCACTTTATCCGGCAATAAGAACACTGTGCTGTAATCACAATTTATTCTTTGTCATTTCGTTTCTGAATCAGAGCGTTTGCCACACCGCATAACAACCAGCCAAATCCAAAAATCAGGACAGCACCAAATCCAATCCCATGATTAGAAATTGGAGCATCAATCAGCTTCCAGAAATACCAGTAAAACAAAAATGCACCCGTTGCAATCAGCATGATTGCGCCATGGATATGTTTGAGACGCCTGCCGTGTGGACTGCATTGCTCTGCACACTTCCGATTATATTTCTCCACTTGGTATTTGCTCTGCTGGATTCCTCCGTAAACCAGCAATCCTACACCCGCTGCAATCAGAAGCAGAAAGCCGCTCGTAATGACTGATTCGCTGACCGCACGCGTCATTTGCCCCAGCCTGATACCCTCCAGCGAAACGAACAGGATCACCGCACCAATACAAACCGCTGTCCCACTCGCGATAAAAATCGGGAACCGCTGCCGCCAGGCAGCAAGCACCTGTTTATCGTAAAAAAGTTCAATATGTGGGTGATTCTCACAGAAGTCTTTATGCTGAAGCCCTCCAATGATAAACAGCACAACCGAAGCAAGCACAAACAACAAAAAGAGGATGCCGCTCCATCTGTCATCATGAGTGAGGGATCCAATCAAGGATGCAGCTGACAAACCGCAAATGCAAAGAACCACACCTGCGGAAATCATTTTAGAAAAGTGGTTCATATGCGCGTCATAGCCTGTCGTATCCGACTGCCGGGACGCTTCCGCATCCCCACGAAGCAATGTATCAAGGTCACAGTGAAATAACTCGCATAACACCAGCAGCTTATCCATTTCCGGAAAGCTCGTGTCCGATTCCCATTTGGAAACGGACTGCCTTGATACCTCCAACTGTTCTGCAAGCTGTTCCTGGGTCAGCTTTGCTTCTGAACGAAGGTACTGTAAATTTTCTCCGAAGCTCATTTTATTTTCCTCCTTCACGGTTTCGGTATGCTTTTATTCTACCGTTCCCTGCCCGCAATTTCTACCATTTTCATGTTGCGTTTGACTCTTTTGACGTAAACTTGCGGTTGCATAGAAGAAAATAAGCCTTTTTCCGCACCCGGACACCATGTAAAGTATTTTTCTTTACATGGCGTCCGGAATTGGAGTTTTGAAACTATCAGGAAACTGCTGCACCGGCAGTTCTGCTCACAGTTTCCCCAGCCCCAGCGGAACCGTGATACTGCCTGTAAAGGACACGGACCGAATTTAATACACAAAGCATTGCTACCCCGGTATCTGCAAAAACAGCCATCCACATATTCGCAATCCCGGCAAAACCAAGCACCATGACCATTGCTTTGACAAATAATGCAAATACAACATTTTGCCACGCAATCCGGCCAGTTACCCGTGCAATCTCCAGTGCCTGTGGAATTGCATCAACTGATGAAGTCATAAACACAACATCCGCTGCTTCAATCGCTGCATCTGCTCCGCTGCCCATCGCTGCACCTACATCCGCTCCGGCAAGTACCGGCGCATCGTTAATGCCGTCACCAACAAACATTACCGGACCACATTCCGCTCGAATTTGCTGTAAAGCAGACAGCTTTTCCTCCGGCAGCAGGCTGGCACGAACCAACTGTACCCCGGTTTCCGCAGCTACTGCATCTGCACTCACCTTTGCATCACCGGTCAGCATGGCAGTCGTCAATCCGAGCGCCTTCATTGCACTGATCGCGTTTCCTGCCTCCTGCTTGACAGTGTCACTGATGACCAGCTGACCTGCAAATTTACCATCTAATGCAAGCAGCACTTCCGTACCATACGAACTGCCTTTGTATGAAGAAAGGTCAATCTTTTCACGTTCCAGCAGTTTGCGGCCTCCGCACAGTGCTTTTCCCTCTGAAAAAACAGCTTCTATGCCCCAGCCGGAAATTTCCCGAACAGACTGCGGGTGCAAAGGTGCAATCCCCCGTGATTCCGCCGCCGAAACTATGCTGTGTGCAATCGGGTGCGTTGAACTAGCCTCACAACCGGCAGCAAGCGCCAGAAGATGCATTTCATCTCCCCCATTTGCCGGTACACAGGACTGTACAACAAAATTTCCTTCGGTAATTGTGCCGGTCTTATCCATTACAACTGCCTTTACATCCTTCATCACTTCAAGTGCAACGCCTCCCTTAAAAAGAATTCCCCGCTTAGAACCTGCGCCTATACCGGAGAAAAATGCCAGCGGTACACTCAGCACCAACGCACATGGGCAGCTGATTACTAAAAACGTAATTGCAGTGTAAATCCAATAATTCCAGTTGCCAGTTATCAGCGAAGGCAGAATTGCCGTTGCCAGTGCCAAAAGCACCACTACAGGCGTATAAATATGCGCAAACCGAGTAATAAATCTATCTATTTTCGGTTTACTTGCCGCCGCATTCTCAACCGAATCCAGAATCCGGGTTACCATTGATTCGCTAAGTGGTTTTTCAACCCGCATTTTCAGCAGCCCAGAGGTATTCACACAGCCTGAAATTACTGCATCCCCCGCATGAACTGACACCGGAACAGGTTCACCCGTGACCGGAGATGTGTCGATCCGGCTTTCGCCGTCAATAATTACACCATCCAGCGGTATCCGGTCGCCTGGGCGCACCTGAACAAGATCGCCTATCATTGCTTCCTGCGCAGGAATTTCAAGTACATTCTCACCGTCAATCAGGCTGACAACCTCAGGCCGGAGGTCAACCGCCGCCATGATCTGGCTGCGGCTGCGTTCCACCGCAATATGCTCAAACAGCTCGCCAACACGATAAAACAGCATAACGCCGCAAGCCTCTGGATAGTCCTTAATTGCAATCGCTGCAATCGTTGCAAGGCTCATCAGGAAATTTTCATCGGTCAGCTGGCCTCGGAATAGATTTTTTAATGCAGTCAGAATTATTTTTCCGCCTAAAATCAAATAACCTGCCAGGAAACAAACGATAGAGGCTGTTCCCTCCCCCAGTATCAGCCCAGCTGCAAATAATACTGCTCCTATCGCGATTTCAATGCCTTCACGTATATTTTCTGATAATTTTCCTGACTTTTCCGGCGCTTTTTCGGATGCCGCCGGCTGGCTTGTACTACGCGGAATTACCTGCACTTCCGACTCAATAGAAGCACAAATCCGCTGTAATTCAGGCAAAAGATCCTCCGGATTACGTCCACGGACGCGCAGCTGCTTTGTTGCAAATGTAATCGTAGCCTCTGCAACGCCTGGAAGCTCGTTAATCCGGTCCTCCATCTTAGAAGCACAGTGCGCACAGCCAAGGTTTTCCAGCAGGAAAACGGCTGTATGCCCCCCCGATACGGGTTCACGCGGAATTACCTTAACCTCTGATTCGATTGCAGTACAAATTTCCTGGATTTGGGGAAGTAGTGTGTCCGGGTCGTCCGCTACAATACGCAGCTGCTTCGTAGCGTAAGTAATCGTTGCATATTCTACGCCTGGAAGCTCATTGATTCGTTCCTCCATTTTGGATGCGCAATGCGCACAGCCAAGGTTTTCCATAATATAAACACGTTTGGGTTTGTCTGTTGGTGGGACTTCATGATGATGCTCTGCTTCTTCGTGCTTATGGTCATGTCCGCAGTTGCAGGCCTCACCGTGTTCGTGATGATGATGTTCATGCTTGTGGTCGTGTCCACAGCCGCAAGTCTCACCGTGTTCATGGTGGTGGTGTTGTTGTTGGTGCTCGTGGTCATGTCCGCAACCGCAGGCCTCACCATGTACTTGGTGATGATGTTCGTGCTCGTGGTCATGCCCGCAACCGCAGGCCTCACCGTGTTCATGGTGATGATGTTCGTACTCGTGGTCATGTCCGCAGCCACAAGCCTCACCGTGTTCGTGGTGATGGTGTTTGTGCTCGCGGTCATGTCCGCAACCGCAGGCCTCACCATGTTCATGATGATGGTGCTCATAGTCGTGTTCGCAGTTGCAGGATTCACTGTGTTCATGGTGATGGTGTCCGTGCTCGCAGTTGCAGGCTTCACCGTGTTCGTGGTGATGGTGCTCGTGCTCCCGCACCTCATCATCTGCCGCGTCAAGCAGTTTTTCTTTCATGTCTATCCCTCCTGAATATGCTCTAATCCCTGCGCAAGAATGCTGGAAATATGATCGTCGTTTAGTGAATAATAAACCGTCTTTCCGTCTTTCCGGTTTTTCACAAGTCTGCTTTGCTTCAAAAATCGCAGCTGATGGGAAATTGCTGACTGTGTCATTCCTAATAAATCAGCAATATCACATACGCATAACTCATGTAAAGACAGTGCGCACAAAATCCGCAGCCGGGTTTTATCTGCAAAGGCCTTAAAAAAATCAGCGGCATCCCCTGTCACCTCTTCGGCTGGCATATTACGGCGTACAAGGCATACATCCTCACAGTGGACACATGCTTCTTCACAGCATTCTACCTCATCCAAATTTTTTAATATCAAAATCTATCACCTCATCTTAACATATGAATCATTGCTCATGTATTCATATTACCACCAACATCTCATCCTGTCAAGCCATTTTCAAAAAACATCTGAATTTTATCGATTCAAGGCTGCCGCAGAAAATCGACATGCCCGCAATCGTTCTGGCGGGCATGTCAGCAGCGCAGCAACGAACAGCACAGAACCCAGTCCCCCGTCCCGCCGCAGCGAGAAAGCCCCAACGGGGCGTGGGAGTCCAGAGGGCGGAGCCCTTTGGTGCCCGCCGCATAGGCGGCTCCCGGCGAGGGCGGGAGTCCAGAGGGCAGAGCCCTTTGGCGCCCGCTGCGGAGGCGAACGTCGATTTCTGAGGGAAATTCTATACAGCACTGGAAATTCCGCTTGATTTGGAGTATACTAGGGGTAACCACTGTTAAAGTTGAGGAACGTGTATGAAAATTATGGTCATTGATGGCAACAGCATCCTGAATCGCGCTTTCTACGGCATCAAGCTGCTGTCCAATCACGAAGGGCTGTATACCAACGCTATTTACGGCTTTTTGTCCACCTACTTCCGCCTGGAAGAAGAAGAATCACCCGACCACACTATCGTTTGTTTTGACCGGCGTGAGAAAACTTTCCGCCACCTGAAATTTGAAACCTATAAAGCAACCCGGAAAGGTATGCCAGAAGAGCTGGCCGTGCAAATGCCAGTCATAAAAGAAGTCCTGGACGCAATGGGCATCACCCGCTGTGAACTGGCTGGCTACGAAGCCGACGACCTGCTCGGTACCATCAGCCGCCGCACCGCCGAACAAGGCAACAGCTGCGTCATCGTAACCGGTGACCGCGACAGCCTTCAGCTTGTCCGAGAACATGTCACCGTCCGCCTCGTCAGCACCCGCATGGGCCAAACCAGCTATACCCCCTATACACCGGAAACCTTTGAAGAAGAGTACGGCTTCCCCCCACTGCGCCTCATCGACCTGAAAGCGCTGATGGGCGATTCCTCAGACAATATTTCCGGTGTGCCGGGTATCGGCGAAAAAACTGCCCTCGGGCTGATCCGCCGCTTCGGCAGCCTGGACGGCGTTTACGAAAATATTGATGACCCCTTCATTAAAAAAGGACAACGGCAAAAACTCCAGGACGGCGTGCAGGCCGCCCGCGATTCCTTTTGGCTGGCAACCATTGACCAAAATGTGCCGCTGGAGCTTGACCTGTCTTCTCTTCCGATGCAGTTCATTGACGAGAGCGCCCTCTATACATTGCTCACCCGTCTGGAATTTAAGGCCTTCATTAAACGCCTCGGCCTCTCCGCAGAAGATAAACTGCCCGAAATGGCCGCAGAAGCCGAAGCCCACCAATACACAGACTGTGAATCAGTCTTTTCCCTGCTGCGGACACTGGCTGATGAACCCGCTGTATTCGTCACGGTCAGCCAGAACCTATCGGCAATCTGCCTCCTTTCCAATGCAGCCGCTCACGTCATGACCGAACAGGATTTTAACGATGATGAATGGCCCGAAATTTTCCGCCGCCTGTTCTCCAGCAAGCTGAAACTGGTGATTCACGACGCGAAAGAACTGCTGGTTACCCTGATGCGTCGCGGCGCACATCCAGAAGGTATCGCATTTGATACCTGTCTCGGCGCGTATCTCCTAAATCCCGCAGAGGGAAGCTATGACATCGACCGCGTTGCACTCTCTTACCTGAATATGGAACTGCCCGAGCCGCTTTTCCAGAACGAGGACGCTTTTTCACCTCTGGGCGGTGCAGATGCGTCTGTTTCCTCCATCGTGCGCTATACCGGTGCAGTCGAAGCACTCTATCATGAAATCCTGCCTAAAATCGAACAGAACGGTATGCAAAAGCTGTATTTCGAGATCGAACAGCCGCTGATGTACGTGCTTGCCGATATGGAGACTATCGGCGCAGGTATTGACCCCGAACAGCTGACAGCGTTCGGCGACGGGCTCAATATCGAAATCGAACGCCTGACAGCTGAAATCTATGCCGCGGCTGAGGGTGAATTCAACATCAATTCCCCCAAGCAGCTGGGCGTCGTCCTGTTTGAAAAACTTAACCTCTCCCCCGCAAAAAAGACCAAAAGCGGCTATTCAACCAGTGCAGATATCCTGGAAACCCTGCGTTCCAAACATCCTATCGTTGACAAAATCCTAAATTACCGCCAGCTGACAAAGCTCAAAAACACCTATGTAGAAGGTCTCTTAAAGGTCATAGACCCGAACGATGGACGGCTCCACACCCACTTCCAACAGACTGTAACAGCGACCGGCCGGCTGAGCTCAACCGAACCCAATTTGCAGAATATCCCCGTCCGCACCGAGCGCGGCCGTGAAATGCGTAAAATGTTTATTGCAAAGGATACCGAACATGTACTGGTCGATGCAGACTACTCCCAGATCGAGCTGCGGGTGCTGGCCCACATCGCAAATGATGATGCAATGACCGAAGCGTTCCTTCAAGGTCAGGATATCCATGCGACAACTGCCTCAAAGGTATATGGCGTGCCTCTGGAAGAAGTAACCAGCCAAATGCGTTCCTCCTGTAAAGCAGTCAATTTCGGCATTGTCTATGGCATTTCGGACTTTTCTTTGGCCCAGGATCTTGGAATTACGAAAAAAGAAGCCGCTGCTTTCATCCAAAGCTATCTGGAAACCTATCCCGGCGTAGCACGCTATATGGATGAAATCAAAGCAGGCGCAAAAGAAAAGGGATACGTTGAAACCCTGCTCGGACGGCGGCGCTATCTGCCAGAACTGAAAAGCAAACAATTTAACATGCGCTCCTTTGGCGAACGCGTTGCAATGAATACGCCGATACAAGGCACCGCGGCAGATATTATCAAAATCGCAATGGTGCGGGTATTTAACCGTCTGCGCGCTGATCAACTGCAAAGCCGCCTGATTTTACAGGTGCACGATGAGCTGATTCTTGAGGCCCCGAAATCAGAAGCCGCACAGGCCGAGGCATTGCTCCGCGAAGAAATGGAAAAGGCATTTGAAATGCGTGTGCCTCTGGTTGCCGAAGCACACAGCGGATATGACTGGTATACCGCAAAGGGATAAATCAGGAGGGATCATAATGGCGACAATTTTATTCATTTGTACCGGCAATACCTGCCGCAGCCCAATGGCAGAGGGGTTTTTCCGCTGCCAGGGCGGCGAAGAACGGACCAAACTGACCGCAGCCTCTGCCGGACTCTATACCACCGGCGGGATGCCTGCATCAGAGTTTGCTGTCACAGCCGCAAGGGAACGGGGCGCTGATATCAGCGCCCACCGGTCACAGATGCTGAATGAAGAAGTATTGAACAACGCAAAATATATTTTCTGTATGACGGCAGCCCATTACGACTGCCTTCTTGAACAGTATCCACAGGCCAAAGAAAAGGCCTATTTACTGGCTGATGAAGATATTGCCGACCCGTTTGGCGGGAATCTGATGACATACCGCAGCGCAGCGGATGAAATCTATGAAGCTGTACGCACGATCATCTCAAAACTTGCCGCATGACGATTGAACGAATGGAAGATCGGCACATTGCCGAAATTGCAGAAATTGAAAAGGCCTGTTTTGAGCATCCCTGGAGTGCCGAAGGACTGCGGGCCGAATTGGGCCGCGGGCTGTTTTTTGCAGCGGTTGAAGATGGAACGACAGTCGGTTATGCCGGATGCCAAACGGTATTGGATGAAGGATATATTACAAATGTTGCGGTTCTGCCGTCCTTCCGGCGGCGCGGCATCGCGGAACAACTGCTGCACGAGATGATAGCACAGGCAAAGGGACTGTCCTTTTTAACGCTTGAAGTAAGGGAATCAAATGTTGCAGCCGCTGCCCTGTATGAAAAAATGGGGTTCCAGCGTGTCGGCGTGCGGAAAAACTTCTATTCTGCGCCGCAGGAGAATGCCGTGCTGATGACACGTTATCTATAAGGAGGTTCCCGGATGGAGCTGCATTTTCAACACGTAAAAGAAGATAATTCGGAGTTCCTTCGGCTTACAAAAGCGCTGGATGATTACTTCTATCAAATCTATGGCGCACTTACCCTGCAATATCAAAAACATCATGATTTAGCGGCGCTTGACTGCCGGATGCTCGCAATACAGGATGAGTCCGCAGTCGGGTGCGGCGGCTGGCAAAGGCTTGATGAAACAACTGCCGAAATCCGGCGTATTTTTGTAGCGCCGGAACAGCGGAGACAAGGTATTGCATGGACACTGCTGCGCATACTGGAAAATGACGCAGGAAGACAGGGCTGCAATCGCACAGTGATTGCAGCCGGTGCGGAGGAATATGGTGCATTGGCGTTTTATCAGTCGTGCGGTTACAGCTTTTGCAGCGCCTTTGGCGATTTCGCAGATGATAAAAACTGCGTTTGCATGGAAAAATGGATTTAGAACCTTCCCTGCGCAAAGCATTATTCAGGAAGTGATTTATAAGTGAAAAAAGCAAAAAAACGTCCTTCAAAAAACTTGACACGATTCTTATTTATTCTTTATCTGATTGTCCTGACCTGGGTCATACTATTCAAAATGGAGCTCGATTTTTCGCTCCTTAAAAATATGAATGATAGAAGCATTAACTTAATCCCCTTTGCCGAGTCCGTAACGATAAACGGCAAAGCAGATATATCAGAAATCCTCTTAAATGTAATTGTATTTATTCCTTTCGGCATCTATATTTCCATGCTGCATAAGCCTTGGAATTTTATCCAGAAAATAATTCCCATATTCTGTGTGAGCTTATTATATGAGGTCTTACAATATGCCTTTGCGATTGGCGGAAGCGATATTACCGATCTTATCGGCAATACGTTAGGCGGTATCATCGGGATGATCCTCTTTTTTATCCTGATCCGTATGTTCGGCAAGGATATCATTTGGACAATCAATCTGGTCGCATCAATCGGAACAACTGTAGTTATCCTTTTTCTTGGGCTGCTCGTATATGCAAATATGTAAGATACAATGATTCCGTTTATAAAGCGTTCAAATTAAAAAGCTGAAAGACAAAATTTGAGAAGGAAAGATATAAAGAATGCGTATTTTAGCAATCGAATCTTCCTGCGACGAAACCGCCGCAGCGGTGATAAAAGACGGCAGGCAGATACTTTCAAATATCATTGACTCACAGGCTGAAACCCATGCACTTTATGGCGGGGTCGTCCCGGAAATCGCTTCACGCGGGCATATGCAGGCGGTTGTGCGTGTGACGGAAGCCGCACTTCGTGAGGCAGAATGCACACGTAACGATATTGACGCAGTTGCCGCAACCTGCGCCCCTGGGCTAATCGGCGCGGTTTTAGTCGGAGCGAATTTTGGAAAGGCACTCGCACTTTCTTTGAACAAGCCTTTTGTCCCGGTGCATCACATCCGGGGGCATATCGCTGCCAATTACCTGATTTATCCAGAGCTGGAACCGCCATTTTTGACACTTGTTGCCTCCGGCGGACATTCCCTGCTGGTAATGGTACATGGTTATACGGATTTTGAAATCATCGGCGGGACACGTGACGATGCAGCAGGCGAAGCCTTTGACAAAACGGCGCGTGTGCTGGGCGCCGGTTATCCGGGCGGTCCGAGGATTGACGCACTCGCCCAAAAAGGCGATCCTAAAAAGTACCGGCTGCCACAGTCCCATGTGAAGGATGCGCCGCTGGATTTTTCCTTTTCGGGGCTGAAAACCGCAGTTATTAACCTTGTGCACAATGCCGAACAAAAAGGCGAAGAAATTGACCGTGCATCGGTTGCCGCCGCTTTTCAGGCCGCAGTTGTGGAAACATTGGTGCCCCGGCTGGGTCTGGCTGTCCGGCAGACGGCTACGGACAAGCTGGTCTGCGCTGGTGGGGTTGCGGCCAATTCCTCCCTGCGCGCTGCACTGAAACGCCTGGCAGCAGAACAGCACTGTAAACTGTTTTTGCCCCCCCCTGCACTGTGCGGGGACAATGCGGCAATGATTGGCGCACAGGCATTTTATGAATTCCAGGCGGGCCATTTGGGGCATTCAGGGCAAAACGCATACGCAACAGCTGAAATCACCGAAAATATTTGTCAAAAAAACGGTTGAAAAGCACTGGATTTTTCTTAAAAATTTTAGTACAATAAAAAGAGCTTTGATTCTGCCCGATACGGGCGGCAAGGCTCAGAAAAAACAGAATCCGGGCACGCTGCTGCTGCGGCGTGGAGAAGGCTGTGGAAGCCGCCGCTTTCCCGCGAAACGCGATGACACGCGGGAGGCAGCTCTAATCAGGGGCTGCCTGATGGATTTCACAAGGAGCGATGCAAATATGGGCATGACGATTGCCGAAAAGATTTTGAAAGCGCATTTGGTGGATGGCGAAATGGTGCAGGGCCAGGAAATTGGCCTGCGTATCGATCAGACGCTGACACAGGACGCGACTGGTACAATGGCATACCTCCAGTTTGAGGCAATGGGCGTCGATCAGGTTAAAACCGAACGCTCGGTTGCTTACATTGACCATAATACGTTACAGTCGGGCTTTGAAAATGCAGACGACCATAAATATATCGGTTCGGTCGCAAAGAAGCACGGCATTTATTATTCAAAGGCAGGTAACGGGATCTGCCATCAGGTACATCTGGAACGGTTCGGCGCACCGGGTAAGACGCTGATCGGATCAGATTCCCATACGCCTACGGGCGGCGGCATTGGTATGCTCGCCTTTGGCGCCGGCGGACTGGACGTTGCTGTCGCAATGGGCGGCGGCGCGTACTATATCCCGATGCCGAAAATGGTGCGCGTTACCCTGACCGGCAAACTTCAGCCGTGGGTTGCCGCAAAGGATATTATTTTAGAGGTTTTGCGGCAGATGACCGTAAAAGGCGGCGTTGGCAAAATTATCGAATATGCTGGCGAAGGCGTTGCGATGCTGTCCGTTCCTGAACGTGCCACGATAACCAATATGGGTGCAGAACTCGGCGCAACGACCTCTATTTTCCCCTCTGATGAAGTAACCAAGGCATTTCTGGAAGCACAGGGCCGTGGGGATGTTTATGCCCCGCTTTCCTCTGATCCAGACGCAGTATATGACGAAGAATACACCGTTGCTCTGGATACGCTTGCACCGCTTGCAGCTGCTCCGCATATGCCGGATAATGTTGCCAGCATTGCCGAGCTGGGCGCGATTCCGGTCAATCAGTGCTGTATCGGTTCGTGCACCAATTCATCCTACTATGATATGATGAAGGTTGCTGCGATTTTGAAGGGCAAGCACATCCATCCGGATGTATCGCTGACCATTAGCCCCGGTTCCATGCAGGTTTTCAATATGCTCGCGAAAAACGGTGCTTTGTCAGATATTATTTCAGCGGGTGCGCGTATCCTTGAATGTGCCTGCGGCCCCTGCATCGGTATGGGACAGTCTCCAGAATCGGCCGGTGTTTCCCTGCGTACCTTCAACCGCAACTTTGAGGGACGTTCCGGGACACAGGATGCGAAAATTTATCTGGTTTCCCCGGAAACTGCTGCGGCATCCGCATTGACAGGCGTATTGACCGACCCGCGCACGCTTGGCGAAATGCCGGTTATTGAAATGCCTGCGCATTTTGATATTAACGACAGCATGATCCTTCCCCCGTCCGAGCACCCGGAAACGGTTGAGGTTCAGCGCGGCCCCAATATCAAGCCTTTCCCGCTGGGCGAAGCGCTCCCGGACAGCTACAGCGGCAAAATCGTCCTGAAAACTGAGGATAATATTACGACAGATCATATCCTTCCAGCAGGCTCCAAGCTGTTGCCCTACCGTTCTAATATCCCGTATTATTCCAATTACTGCTTTATCAATGTTGATCCGAAGTTCCCGTCCCGCTGCCAGGAACAGGGCGGCGGTGTAATTATCGGCGGTTCCAACTACGGGCAGGGTTCCTCGCGTGAGCACGCGGCACTGGTGCCGTTGTATCTCGGCGTTCGGGCCGTTCTGGCAAAGTCTTTTGCACGGATTCATAAGGCGAATCTTGTAAATTCCGGCATTGTACCGCTGACCTTTGCTGATCCGGCGGATTATGACGCTGTGGAGCTGCTTGGCATGATCTCCTTCCCCAACCTGCGGGCCGAGATTTCCGCGGGCGGACAGGTGACAGTACAGGCTGGCGGCAAGACCTTTATGGCTGACTGTGATGTATCTGACCGTCAGCGCGGCGCACTGCTCGCGGGCGGAACGCTGAACTACGCCAAACAGCAATCGAAATAAAAAGCAGTGATTCAGGAGGACAAAATATTATGATTTCAGAAGAAATCCGCGCGAAATTTGAGGAAGTAATCGAAAGCCAGCTTGCCCGCATTGAGGACATGAAGTCACAGGGCGACTTTATTGATTATACAAAGCTTGATAAAATTATTATTGGTGTCTGTGGCGGCGATGGAATTGGCCCCATGATTACCGGCATGGCGCAGCACGCGCTTGAAGCGCTGCTTGCTGACAAGGTAAAGGCTGGCAAAGTGGAATTCCGGACGATTGACGGGCTTACCATTGAGCGCCGTGCCGAGCTGGGCTGTGCGATTCCGCCCGACACGCTCGAAGAGCTCAAGGCGTGCCATGTTATTTTGAAGGGCCCCACTACAACCCCGCGTGCGGGCGACCCGTGGCCGAATGTAGAATCTGCAAATGTAGCTATGCGCAAGGCGCTTGACCTGTTTGCAAACGTGCGTCCGGTCAAGGTTCCTTCTCTTGGCATTGACTGGACCTTCTACCGTGAAAACACCGAAGGCGGGTATGCGGTTGGATCGAAGGGGATGCAGGTCGGCGACGATCTTTTCGTTGATTTTACGGTAGCCACCTCCCAGGGGTGCGAGCGCATTGCGCGGCTTGCTTTCGACTATGCGCGCAAGACTGGGAAAAACCGTGTTTCATGTGTTACGAAGGCCAATATTATTAAGACCACGGACGGTAAATTCCTGAAAACCTGCCAGAAGGTAGCGGAGGAATATCCGGAGGTCGAATTTGACGACTGGTATATTGACATTATGACGGCCAAGCTGCTTGACGACAAGCGCCGCCGTGATTTTAAGGTTGTGGTACTGCCCAATCTTTACGGTGATATCATCACTGACGAAGCGGCAGAGATCCAGGGCGGCGTTGGCACGGCGGGCTCTGCGAACATCGGCAAGCGCTACGCAATGTTTGAAGCGATTCACGGTTCTGCGCCGCGCATGGTGCAGGAAGGCCGTGCGAAATACGCTGATCCTTCCTCGGTCCTGCGAGCATCGGTCATGCTGCTGGAGCACATCGGCGAAGTCGAACTTGCGAACAAGCTCGACCGTGCGCTCGACATCTGCATGTTTGAGCAGCCGAAATACGTCCTCACCGGCCGTGACACGGGCGCAACGGCAGAGGAATTCACCAACTATGTACTCGAAACAATCGCAAGCCTCTAAGCAATCCCCATGCAGTGACTGGCAGGCGGTGCGGCCCCTCTGGCTGCGCTGCCTGCCTTTTCCTTCCCTCGCCGGGGGGCGTCCTCCTCGGACAGCGGCAGGGCGCTGCCCTGCACCCGCGCACTCCGCGGCGCGCGCCAGAGGGCGCTGCCCTCTGGACTCCCGCTGGGGTCAATGACCCCAGACCCTGAGATGCTGACGCATCTCTATTTCGCCTGCGGGCGGGATTTGGTGCGGTGATGATGGTTCATGCAGCAGTGACCGGCCCACCAAAAGGCGGGCGGGCCGGTCGGCAGGCTGCTGATAAAGGGCTTGCAAATCCAGGGTTTTTATCCTATAATAGATACGGTATTCTTACAACAGGAGGATTTCCCGTGCACTATCTTGACAACTCTGCAACAACCCCTGTACTCCGTGAAGCTGCTGAACGCGCATTTCAAGTGATGACTGCGGATTTCGGCAACCCTTCCAGCCAGCACAAAATGGGGATTGAGGCTGCACATATTTTGAAAGAAAGCCGCGAAACAGTATCAGATGCGCTGCATGTCACGCCGGGAGAAATTATTTTTACTTCCTGCGGTACAGAAAGTACAAATATGGCGCTTTGGGGTGCGGCACGGCGACGGAAAAAAGGGCATATCCTCACGACTGCTATTGAACACGCTGCGACCCTTTCCTGCTGCAAACGCCTTGAACAGGAAGGGTTCTCTGTCACCTATCTCATGCCAGACAGTTCCGGGCATATTTCTGCCGCCGATTTTGCGGATGCGCTGCAAGATAATACCATACTGGCAAGCATGATGTTAGTGAACAATGAAACTGGTGTGCGCCTCCCCGTAGAAGAATGCGGGCGTATCCTGAAACGCCGCTGCCCAGAGGCATTATTCCACATTGACGCAGTGCAGGGGCTTTTCCGTGTGCCGCTGACCCCTTCCAAATGGGCCTGTGATGTCATGAGTATCAGCGGACATAAAATCGGTGCCCCAAAAGGCATTGGGGCGCTGTACCTGAAAAAAGGGCTGCATCTCTCTCCCCTGCTGCATGGGGGCGGACAGGAAAATGGGCTGCGTTCCGGCACGGAGGCACTGCCTAATATTGCAGCTTTTGGCACAGCTTGCCAGCTGCGGGCGGCTTCCTTTGCGGAGGATGTGCGTCATGTCACTGCGTTAAAAGAGTCCCTGCTTGTCGGTCTGCGTGCCCGGCTTCCCTGGGTTCTGGTGAACGGTGATGGAGAGATCCCGCATGTGATCAGTTTATCCCTTCCGGGCTGCAAAAGCGAGGTTGTACTGCGCATTCTGGAAAGTGATGATATATTTGTTTCCGCCGGTTCGGCTTGTTCCAGAGGGAAGGAAAGTCATGTACTCCGGGCAATGGGACTGGACAAGGCCAGGATTGACAGTGCCATTCGTGTCTCTTTTGCGCCGTTTAATACAGATGAAGATGTAAAAGCGCTGCTGGATGGTCTGGAAAAGGCTTCCGCAGCACTTAAAAGGGGATGAGCTTATGCAGGAAGTATTATTATGCAAATGCGGTGAAATCGTACTCAAGGGGCTTAACCGAAAGGCTTTTGAGGATCGTTTGGTTGCAAATCTTCGCCGCCGGGTACGCCGGATTGCAAACTGCCCGGTTTCTTTGCGGCAATCGGTATTATTTGTTGAAATCCCGGAAGGGGTCGATGCAGACGCGGTGGTGGAAGAAGTCCGGCGGGTATTCGGGCTTGCATCTATCTGCCGGGCGGCTGTCTGCGAAAAAACGCTGGAATCCATTCTCGAAACGGCTTCCGGCTATTTGGCTGATGAAATTGCATTCGCCCATTCTTTTAAGGTTGAGACCAAGCGGGCGGACAAAAAATTTCCGATGACTTCTATCGGCGTATCTCAGCACATCGGCGGGGAGCTGCATCAGCGTTTCCCAGCGCTGCGCCCGGATATGCATCATCCAGAGTTGACTGTGCATGTGGAGATCCGGGAACAATATGCATTTGTGCACGCTGGCCCTACCCCCGGCGCAGGTGGAATGCCAATCGGAGCCAATGGCCGGGCGGCACTGCTGCTGTCAGGCGGAATTGACTCCCCTGTTGCGGGTTATATGATGGCAAAGCGCGGATTGGAATTAGTCGGAATCCATTTTTTCAGTTATCCGTATACCTCCGAACGTGCAAAGGAAAAGGTACTTGAGCTTGGAAAAATACTGACGCGTTATGTCGGTCGTATGCCGGTTCTGGTTGTACCGTTCACGAAGATTCAGGAGGCCATTCGTGATAACTGCCGGGAAGAATTGTTTACGATTATTATGCGGCGGTTTATGATGCGTCTCTCTGACCGGCTGGCGGCAGAATACAGCTGCGGCGGACTGATTACCGGCGAAAGCCTCGGCCAAGTCGCAAGCCAAACCATGCCTGCTATGGCAGTGACCGAAGCCGTATGCGAATTGCCGGTATTCCGCCCACTGATTGGCATGGACAAGGAAGAAATTGTACAGATTGCCCGCAAAATCGACACCTTTGAAACCTCTATCCTTCCCTATGAGGATTGCTGCACGGTCTTTACGCCCAAGCATCCGAACATCCGTCCCAATCTTGTAAAAGTGCTTGAGGCAGAATCCCATCTTGCAGTGGATTCGCTGGTAGAGGACGCGTTTTCTGATGTGGAACGAATTATTCTTGGTTAATTTATGATTATATTTTGATTGACTTTCGGGTGTGTTGATTGTATACTGACTTCAGAGGCGAGATTCGTCCATCTCAATAAAACAGAATCCACGGTTTCTCGTAACCCTTGAATGGAAGAAAGAAGGCTATTTGTTATGAATGCAGAACTGATTGCTGTCGGCACGGAAATCCTGCTGGGAGATATCGTCAATACGGATGCACAGGTGATCTCCCAGGGACTGAGCGAGCTTGGCATTGATGTTTTTTACCAAACCGTAGTCGGGGATAATCCGGAGCGTTTGGAACGCGTGATCCGGGAGGCTGCAGACCGTGCTGATATCATTATTACGACCGGAGGACTGGGGCCCACGCTGGATGACCTGACCAAAGAAACCCTTGCACGGGTATTCGGGAAAGAAATGGAGCTTGACGGTTCCTCTTTAGAGCGCATCCGCACCTTTTTTGACCGCATCGGCCGTGAAATGACGCCAAATAACGAAAAACAGGCCTGGCTTCCCAAGGGCTGCACGGTATTTGTAAACGAATGGGGCACCGCGCCAGGCTGCGCGTTTGAGGCCAACGGCAAGCATGTCATTATGTTGCCCGGCCCTCCGCGCGAATGTGAACCAATGTTCCGTCAATGTGCGATGCCCTATCTGTATCCGTTGGCGGGCGGCTGCATTGTTTCGCGCAATATCCGTGTGTTTGGGTTAGGGGAATCTGCAATGGAATCCCGTCTGCATGACCTGATGGAATCTATGCACAATCCAACGATTGCACCCTATGCCAAGGTCAGCGAGTGTTTTGCCCGTGTCACCGCAAAAGCAGACAGTACAGAAGCCGCCGAGGCGTTGCTTGCGCCAGTCGTTGACCAGGTTGCCGCTATGCTTGGTGAGGACGTATACGGGATTGATGTGGACTCTTTGGAACAGGTCGTTGGTGACGGCCTCCGTGCACGCGGGCTGACCCTTGCCGTCGCTGAAAGCTGCACGGGCGGACTGCTCTCCAAACGCATTACCGATGTGGCCGGATGCTCCGATTATTATTTGGGCGGCGTATGCTCCTATTCCAACGCTGTGAAAAGAAATGTGCTTGGCGTCCGTGCCGAGACCTTGGAGCAATATGGGGCCGTTTCACAAGAGACTGCCGAAGAAATGGCGGCAGGCGTAGCCCATGCACTTGGTTCCGATGTCGGCGTAGGCATCACCGGGATTGCAGGACCCGGCGGCGGTACAGATGAAAAACCCACAGGACTGGTATATATCAGTATTTTTTTCAATGGGGAATGCAATACCCGCCGCACAGTCAATACCTTTGGCCGTGACCGTGTCAGAAATCAGGCTGCATCTACAGCACTCGATATGATTCGCCGCTATATCCTGTCGGAAAACTTGCACTAACATAATTACTAAAGAATTTCAAAAAAATGTCCGGTAATTTATGAAAATTACTGGACATTTGTTTTTAATTGTTGTATACTATACCTAGTAAGACTGTGCAGAGTGACGGCGTAATCTTGCGATATCCACAAAGAATGACGCAATAATTGCCGTGAATCGCAAAAAGAGCGCATTTTTGCGCAGAATCGAGGAGTGAAACAGGTGGAAAAAAAAGAGATGACAATGCCGCTGGAAGAACATGAGAAGCTCTTCCATTCCGGGCAAAACAGCCGGGCGTGGGAATTTATGGGTGCCCACCCGTGCCAGATAGACGGGCAGAACGGCTATTTCTTCCGCGTCTTCGCACCCAATGCCGTTGAAGTCGGCGTAATGGGCGAGTTTAATCACTGGGACCGTACCAGCAACCTCATGCACCGGGACGATTGGGGAATGTGGACGGCATTTATCCCCGGTGTCAAGCAGTATGATGCCTACAAATATGCGATCGCAACACAGGACGGCCAGCTTTATGATAAATGCGACCCCTATGCTTTCCATTCAGAGACCCGTCCGGCCAATGCATCCAAGGTATATGACCTTTCAGGATACGAGTGGAATGACGACAGCTGGATTGAATGGCGTAAAAGCCATCTGCCCTATGAAAACCCCATCAATATTTATGAGATCCATTTCGGTTCCTGGAAAATGCACGAGGATGGTTCTTATTATTCTTACCGCCAGATGGCTGAAGAGCTGGTCCCCTATGTCAAGGAAATGGGCTACACACACATTGAAGTTATGCCGCTGACCGAGCATCCCTTCGATGGTTCATGGGGATATCAGGTGACCGGTTATTTCTCTGCGACTTCTCGCTTTGGCACGCCGCACGATTTGATGTATTTTGTTGACACCTGTCATAAGGCGGGTATTGGTGTGATTATGGACTGGGTGCCTGCCCACTTCCCCAAGGACGGCCACGGCCTGTGCGAATTTGACGGCGGTTACCTCTATGAATATTCCGACCCGCTCAAGATGGAGCACAAAGAATGGGGCACCCGTATTTTCGACTACGGTAAAATTTCTGTGCGGTCGCTGCTGTTCTCTTCGGCGATGTTCTGGATTGAAAAATTCCATTTTGACGGCCTCCGCGTAGATGCAGTCGCTTCCATGCTTTATCTGGACTACAACCGCCAGAATGAATGGAGACCCAATATCCATGGCGGCCGCGAAAATCTGGAAGCAGTTGATTTCCTCCGCCTGCTCAATCATAAGGTGCTTTCCGATCATCCTGACGTGATGATGATTGCCGAGGAATCCACCGCATGGCCGATGGTCACCAAGCCCGGCGATATGGGAGGCCTTGGCTTCAATTTCAAGTGGAATATGGGCTGGATGAATGATATGCTCTGCTATTGCAGCGCAGACCCGTTCTTCCGGAAAGATATGCATGATAAAATCACTTTTTCATTCATGTACGCTTTCTCAGAGAATTATATCCTTCCCCTGTCACATGATGAAGTCGTACACGGCAAGGCTTCACTCATCGGCAAAATGCCCGATCCGTATGAAAATAAATTTGCCGCCCTGCGCACGCTGTATGGCTATATGATGGGACATCCTGGCAAAAAAATGCTCTTCATGGGCGGTGAATTTGCACAGTTCTCTGAATGGGCGTATCAGCGTGGCCTCGACTGGATGCTGCTTGATTATCCGGCACACAGCCAGATGCAGGCTTATGTCCGTGCACTGAACCACTTCTATCTTGATACCAAGCAGCTGTGGGAAAATGATATGGACTGGAGTGGCTTTGAATGGATTTCAAACGATGATAATTATAACAATATTATCGCTTTCCGCCGCGTTGCAAAAGACGGCACAGACGTCATTGCAGTCGTCAACTTTGCACCGGTAGAGCACAGCGGCTATAAAATCGGTGTGCCGTATGAAGGAAAATATAAGGAAATTTTCAGCTCAGACGCCCCGGAATTCGGTGGTAAGGGCATAACCAATGAAACGCTTGTCTCTGTTGAAGGAGAATGTCACAACCGCGAACAGTATATTGAGTTGTCCATCGCGCCGTTGTCGATCCTTTATCTGAAGGGCGAACCCGCGCCGAAGCCCATAGTCAAGGCCAAGGCTGATACCGAAACAGCACTTTCGGCAGAACCCGAAGATGCGGCAGAGGAAGCAGAGGATGCGGCTGACAGCAAGGCAAAAAAAACGGCAAAAAAGCCGTCTGCAAAGGTGAAGAAGGCCGCAAAGTAACGGTTAGTTTTCCCGCTTCCCAGCGGGATGACAATAAACAAGGTATATTTTACACTATTTTCAGTGGAAGAAATGGAGAGTTCAACATGTATCGGAAGAAAGAATGCGTTGCAATGCTTCTGGCCGGCGGCCAGGGCAGCCGTTTGTACGTGCTGACCACAAAGGTCGCCAAGCCTGCCGTTCCTTTCGGCGGCAAGTATAAGATCATTGATTTCCCGCTTTCCAACTGTGTCAATTCAGGGATCGACACGGTTGGTGTCCTTACCCAGTACGAACCCCATGCACTCAACTCCTATATCGGCTCCGGTCAGACATGGGACCTCGACCGTATGCGCGGCGGTGTTTATACCCTTCCCCCCTATCAGCGCTCCAAGGGTTCTGAATGGTATAAGGGCACTGCGAATGCAATCTATCAGAATATCAATTTTATTGATGAGTACGATCCGGACTATGTACTTGTGCTGTCAGGCGACCACATTTACAAGATGAACTACAATAAGATGCTCCAGCATCACAAGCAGAATGAAGCTGACGCTACGATCGCCGTTCTGGATGTCCCGCTGGATGAGGCTTCCCGCTTTGGCATCATGAACTGCAATCCTGACGGATCGATTTACGAATTCGAGGAAAAGCCCAAGAATCCGAAATCCACACTGGCTTCCATGGGCATTTACATCTTCACCTGGAAAAAGCTGCGTCAGTACCTGATTGAGGATGAAGCCAAGGAAGGTTCCTCCAACGATTTTGGCAAGGATATTATTCCAGCTATGCTGGGCAACGGCGAAAAGCTGATTTCCTACCGCTTTGAAGGCTACTGGAAGGATGTCGGAACCATTGAATCCCTTTGGGAAGCCAATATGGATCTGCTTAGCCCGAAATCCGGCCTGAACCTGTCTGACGACACCTGGCGCATTTACGGCCGCAACAACGGTGCTCCCCCGCACTTTACCAGCAAGGAAGCTAAGGTCACCCATTCCCAGGTTTCCGAGGGCTGTGAAATTCACGGTGATGTTTCCGAGTCGATCCTGTTCAGCGATGTTGTGATCGGCAAGGGCGCTACGGTTGAATATTCAATCCTGATGCCCGGCGTAGTGGTAGAGCCTGGCGCTTCTGTCCGCTATTCCATCATTGCAGAGGGTGCACATATCTGTGAAGGCGCTTCGATTGGCGGCGCGCCGAACGAAGTGGATGCTGACGCCTGGGGCGTGGCTGTTGTGGCTTCCGGCGTGCGCATTGGCAAGGGTGCAAAGCTCCCGGCCAAGGAAATGGCGGGCGAGGACCTGCCGGACGCAGAATAAGGAGGATATACGACGATGAAAAACGTATTGGGCGTAATTTTCGCTTTTGACACCGACAATGATCTCCGCGAGCTGACCGATCACCGCACGGTTTCTGCTGTTCAGTTTGGCGGACGCTACCGCGTAATTGATTTCATGCTTTCCAATATGGTCAATTCCGGCATTTACCGTGTAGGTATCCTGATGAAGGATAAATACCAGTCCCTGATCGACCATATCGGTTCTGCAAAGGACTGGGATATGAGCCGCAAGAATGCAGGCGTTACCCTGCTTCCGCCGTACTCCTATTCCCGCAAGGCTTCCCCGCTGGTCACCGGCGAATACCGCGGCAAAATCGACGCACTGGCCGGTGCGATCGATTATCTCCAGAAGAACCGCGCTGACTATGTTGTTCTGGCAGACGGCGATGTCATTGCAAACGTTCCGCTGGACGATGTTGTCGAACAGCACCGCAAGAGCGGCAATGACGTAACGATGGTTGTTACGAAGCGCCGCCAGGCTGACAATCAGTTTGCTACCTACTGCGAGCTGTCCCGCCGCCGCGAAGTCGTAGATATCCGTGTCGGTGACCACAACGACAGCAAATGCCGCTATGAGTCAATGGGCGTATATGTCATGAGCCGTGCATACCTCATTCATCTGATTGCTGACTGCGTAGCGCATAACTGCACGCACTTTGAGCGTGAAATGCTGACCCGTGCGCTGATTGATGATAAAGTAGGGGCTTATGTCTTCAATGAATATACAATGAAGATTTTTGATGCAAAGGATTACTTCCAGGCAAGCATGGATATTCTGGATAAAGATATTCGTGATGAGCTGTTTATGCGTTCACGCCCGATCTTCACCAGAATTTATGACGAAGCTCCTGCATATTATGGCGATAAGGCCGATGTACAGGATTCTCTGGTAGCTGACGGCTGCCATATCGAAGGCAAGGTCAGCAACTGCATCCTGTTCCGTGATGTAATTATCGAAAAGGACGCAGAGATTAAAAATTCTATCATCATGGAAAATGGACGCATTCTGTCCGGTGCATCTCTGGATTATATTGTCGCTGACCGCGGCGTTACGGTTCGCGAAGGCCGTACCATGATGGGCCATGAAAACTATCCTGTTGTAATTGGCAAGAGCGCCGTTATTTAAGCAAAAATATGTTTTCCGGTTGGGTATGCGGCCTGACCGGCTGATGATGGTATTTCCTTCATAGAAGCGCCATCTTTCAGAAGATTCCTGCCCGACCAGGCAGGAATCCGCACCCGGCGGCGCAGTATACCTCTGCGCAAGTGCAGACCGTTAGGATTGCGAATCGAATTTGCAGCAGACGGGCGGGGGCAAGCCTCCCGCCCGGTTTTGTACGGCCTTTCACAAAAAAGGCACGAAACACGGAGGGGTTCCCTATGAAAATTATGTATGTTGCCAGCGAAGTTGCGCCGTTTATCAAAACCGGCGGCCTTGGTGATGTGGCCGGCTCGCTCCCGAAGGCGCTCGCTGCGAAAGGGCATGAAGTAAAGGTCTTCTGCCCGCTTTACAGTGCAATCAAATCCGATTGGCGTGAAAAATTTACTTATCTGAAAAACGCTTACGTCCGTCTTGGCTGGCGCAACCAGTATTGCGGCGTATTCCAGTATGAACTGGACGGCGTTGACTATTATTTTATTGACAATGAATATTATTTCGCCCGCGCACAGATTTATGGTGAATATGATGACGCGGAGCGTTTTGCTTATTTCTCCAAGGCGGTTTTAGAAATTCTTCCTGATATCGATTTCAAGCCCGATGTCATTAACTGCAACGACTGGCAGAGCGCACTTGTCCCAGTGTATTATAACCTGATGTTTGCAGCGCGCCCGTATTATTGGGGCATTAAAACGGTCTTTACCATCCATAATATCCAGTATCAGGGCCAGTACGGCAGAGAAATCCTAGAGTACGTACTGGGCATTGATGATGCGCATTTCCGCTCGGGATTCATGGCAATGGACGGCGACGTCAACCTCATGAAATCAGCAATTGTTGCTTCTACCGCCGTTACAACGGTCTCCCCCACTTATGCGCAGGAGATTCAAACGGCTTATTATGGACACCGGCTGGATTCTGTCCTCCGTTCAAACAATTACAAGCTGCACGGCATCCTGAACGGTATTGATATGAAGACGCTCGATCCCATGACCGATCCAGCGCTGTTCACCAACTATGGCCCCAAAAAGCCAAAGGGCAAGCTGGAAAACAAGCTGAAACTGTTGGAGCTGTGCGAGCTGAGCGGTGATGAAAATGTGCCTGTTATCGGTATGGTATCCCGCTTTGCAGACCATAAGGGTTTCGACCTGCTTGAAGCTGTCCTCGATGACCTGCTTCAGGATGACATCCGCCTTATCGTACTCGGCAAGGGCGAATGGCGCTATGAACAGATGTTCTTTGAAGCAAAACGGCGCTATCCAGATAAAATTTCAGCCTCTATTATGTTCTCAGGCGAACTGGCACAGCGTATTTATGCAGGTTCTGATATTTTCCTGATGCCTTCCAAGAGCGAGCCCTGCGGACTGGCCCAGATGATTTCCTTGCGTTATGGCACCATCCCGGTAGTCCGTGAAACCGGCGGCCTCCGGGATACCGTTACTGCATTTGTTGATTATCTTGGCACAGGTAATGGATTTACGTTTGCCAGCTACAATGCCCATGATATGCTGCATGTGATCCGTGAGGCTTGTGAAGTCTTCCGCAACAACAAGGACGCCTGGAAAAAGCTGGTTCAAAATGGCCTTGAAAGCGATTTCAGCTGGGATTCCTCTGCCGACCAGTATCTTGAACTTTATCAGTCACTTTAAGTGCTGCACCAAAGCACCTGGAACGCTTTGATTTCTGACATCACACCGTCATGCATCCCGCAGTGCAGGACCCTTTATTTGGACTGCACTGCGGGCTTTGTTTCGATGGTGTTTTTCTTGTATATTCCACAAAAACAAGCCATTTTCCGCCAAAAATTTATGCCGAACGTGCCTTGCTAAATTTTTATTATTGTTTTACACTTATAAGATAGGGATCGACCCCGTCCTTCCCCTTTTTTGAAACACAAGGAGGCCATTATTCATGAAAAAAGCTGTCATTACCGTTGTCGGCAAGGACGCCACCGGCATCATTTACCGGGTCACCGGCGTACTCTTCCACCGCAGCGCCAATGTACTTGATATTACCCAGACCATTATGCAGGAAATGTTCACGATGATTATGCTCGTTGATATCAGTATGCTGAATATCTCCTTCGATCAGCTTGTTCAGGAACTTAACCAGCTTGGCGCAGAGCACGCCTTGTCCATCCACTGCCAGCATGAGGATATCTTTAATTCCATGCATACCATTTAAGGAGGGGCCAGGCCATGATTAGCTATTCCGATATCCTGGAAACCATTCAAATGATAGAGCAGGAAAACCTTGATATCCGTACCATTACAATGGGCATTTCACTGCGCGACTGCTGTAGTGATAACCTCCAAACAGTATGCGACAGGGTTTATGAAAAAATCACACGCTGTGCACAGGACCTCGTGCCAGTCGGCGAAGCAATCGAACGAAAATACGGCATTCCGATTGTCAATAAACGCATTTCCATCACACCGGCTGCCCTCCTTGCCGAAAGCTGCCGCAGTGCTGACATCCTCCCACTTGCCCGCACCCTGGACCGGGCTGCCAAGGCAACGGGCGTTAATTTCATCGGCGGCTACTCCGCGCTTGTACACAAAGGCTATACCAATGGCGACCGGCGGCTGATTGATTCCATCCCGGAAGCGCTTGCAGAGACGGATTTGGTCTGTTCCAGCGTCAATATCGGTTCTACCCGTGCCGGGATCAATATGGATGCCGTACGGGAAATGGGTGAAATCATCAAAAAAACCGCAGACCTGACCGCAAGCCGGAACGCTATCGGTGCAGCTAAACTGGTTGTTTTCTGCAACGCAGTAGAAGATAATCCCTTTATGGCAGGTGCATTCCACGGCGTTGGTGAGGGGGAATGCGTCATCAATGTCGGTGTTTCCGGCCCCGGCGTGGTTGCGAATGCACTAAAAAAAGTTCCTGACGGGGATTTCTCTGTCATTGCAGACACTGTAAAAAAGACAGCATTTAAGATTACACGTGTTGGTCAGTTGGTCGCACATGAGGCGGCCAGCGCACTCCATGTCCCGTTTGGAATTGTCGATCTCTCACTCGCCCCAACACCGGCTGTTGGCGACAGTGTCGCGCATATCCTGGAAGAAATGGGCCTCGAATGCTGCGGCACACACGGAACGACCGCCGCACTTGCACTGCTCAATGACGCTGTGAAAAAAGGCGGTATTATGGCATCCTCGCATGTCGGAGGATTGTCCGGCGCCTTTATCCCTGTCAGCGAAGACGCCGGTATGATCCACGCCGCAAAATGCGGTGCACTTTCCATTGAAAAGCTGGAAGCAATGACTGCGGTCTGCTCAGTCGGACTGGATATGATTGTCGTACCGGGGACTACCAGTGCAGCAACCATTTCCGGCATTATTGCCGATGAAGCAGCGATTGGAATGGTCAACCACAAAACCACGGCTGTACGCATCATCCCGGCCCCCGGCAAGGATGTCGGCGATGAACTGGATTTCGGCGGCCTACTCGGCTGCGGGCCGGTCATGCCGCTGTCGCAGTATTCCTGCGAACGTTTCGTTTCCCGCGGCGGCCGTATCCCTGCCCCGCTGCAAAGCCTGAAAAATTAAGTATTCACAAGATGACAGTCGTGGGGGTACGCGGCTGACAATCTGTGAATACAAGTTCTAAATGCGCCTGGCAGCCAGTCTGCCGAATGCGTCTCAAGCAGATCATAAAAACCGGCGTGGCTGTTTCTTAGGCCGCGCCGGTTGCTTATCCAATCATATTCCACTCTCAAAACAAATCCACAGCAGCGCACATAAATGCCCTCCCCCGTCCCGCCCGCAGGCGATGGATGGGAGTTCAGAGGGACAAGTCCCTCTGGCGCCGTCCGCGCAGGACCGCCCGCCGCGTAGGCGTGCCGCAGTAACCCATCGTTAATAAGATGTTTACCTGCACCTACTTGCACCCTGCCGCCAGATGGTGTAAAATAAGAAGGAAGGAGCTGATACAAAATGCCGGAAAGGAAGATTGAAAAGAAAATCCCCTCGGCTGTCCCGCTCTATCTGGCCGCAGCAGTATGGCCTGTTGCAGCATTCCTGCTGCCGCTTTATCGGCTGTGGGCGGTCATATTAGCGGCAGTATTGTCCGTGATCGCGTGGAAGCTCGGCCGCAAAATGTTTCCGCCGGTTGTCGTGTACATGCCGGCACCCGAAGAGCCAATCCATACAGGCGAAGCGGCAACCGATGAAATGCTCGAAAAAGTGCGCAAAAATTTGGCCCTGCTGCCGCAGCTGGACGATTTCATTAAAGACGAACGGCTGTCTGCCTGCATCCGCCGCATGGAACGCGCAGGCAGCGGTATCCTCCGCGAAGTGTCGGAACACCCCGAAAAAGCACGGCAAATCCGCCGGTTTGCAGAATATTACCTGCCGACTTCCATTAAAATTTTATCCGTTTACGCACGAATGGAAAGGCAAAATGGGGAAAATGCCGCTGAACTCCGTCGGGAAGTCGAACAAAATGCTGAGATTATCGCTAAGGCTTTTGAAAACCAGCTGGACAGCCTGTTTGAAAGCGAAACACTTGATATTTCGACCGATATTGAAGTATTACGGGACATGCTGCAAAGCGATGCACTGAATTGACACAGCATAAACAGAACCAGAATGCAGCCAAATGGAAATAAGGGAGGAACGGAAATATGGATGAAAATTTACTGAATGACTTGAGCGAAGTCGAAATGCCCAGCCTGACCTTGGAAATGGCCCCCGCCGCCGAGGAGAAACCAGAAGCCCCCAAAGCGTCTGCACCAATTACGGTAGAGGAAACCCCACTGAGCGCAGCCGAGAAAAAAATGGTACAGGATTTTGCCCAGCAAATCGACATCAGAAATTCTACAATGATCCTAAACTATGGCGCGGCCAGCCAAAAGAAAATTGCTGACTTCTCAGGCGCAGCGCTGGAAAGCGTGCGCACAAAAGACCTTGGTGAAGTCGGCGATATGATCTCCGGGCTGGTGACAGAGCTACGTAGCTTTGATGCAGCAGCCGAACAGCCTAAAGGATTCCTTGGACTGTTTAAGCGCGCCGGAAACCAGCTGGATGAGATGAAAAGCAAGTATGCAAAGGCTGAAACCAATGTAGAACGCATCACCGGTATGCTGGAAGGACATCAGGTAACGCTGCTCAAGGATATAAAACTGCTGGATAAAATGTACGAAAAGAACCTCGTATATTTTAAGGAGCTTACCATGTATATCCTTGCCGGAAAGCAAAAGCTGTCCGAGGCACGCTCACGCGAATTGCCTGCATTGGTTTCAAAAGCCCAGGCCTCCGGCCTTCCGGAGGATGCGCAGGCGGCGCGTGATTTTGAAGATATGTGCGGCCGCTTTGAAAAAAAATTGTATGATTTAGAGCTTACCCGCACGGTTTCCATTCAAATGGCCCCGCAAATCCGGCTGGTTCAGAATAACGATGCAATGATGGCTGAAAAAATCCAGTCCTCCATCGTCAATACAATCCCACTCTGGAAAAGCCAGATGGTACTTGCACTTGGCTTGGCCAATTCGCAGCAGGCTATTGCCGCCCAGCGTGCAGTCACAGATATGACCAACGAACTGCTGAAAAAGAACGCAGCAGCACTAAAACAGGGAACAATAGAAGCAGCGCACGAAAGCGAACGCGGAATTGTGGATATTGAAACGCTTCAGCAGACCAACCGCAGCCTGATCGAGACGCTGGACGAGGTCATGAAAATTCAGTCTGACGGACGGCAAAAACGTGCGGAAGCAGAAGAAGAGCTTGGCCGAATCGAAGGTGAACTCAAACAGAAACTGCTCGAAATTTCTTCTGCCCGGTAAGGAGGAAAGACCGTGAATCGGCTGAAAAAAAGATCCACTGCCACGCTGGTGCTGGTTTTGGCAATGGTGCTGTCCATATTTGTCGGAGGCGGATGGAAACTTCATCAGGCACGCGCCAAAGCGGAGGATGCATTTTTTAATGGCAAAGCGGGCTTTTCTGTATATAATGACCTGTTGGAGTTGCGCGAAACCAGCTACAATCTGATTCGTATTTCCGAGAGCATCGGGGGCGCGGAAGCCGAACGGCGCACCACAGCCTCTGCATGGGCACGGCTCGACGAAGCCAAAACCCCGGAAGCATATGCTTCCGCCTGCCGTGAGCTGACCGACGCAGTCAAAGCACTGGATGCCGCACTCACAAACGGGCAGAATTCCCCCAATGAAAGCTGGGAACGTCAGCTGCGCGATTATAATGAATTTATCAGCCATCTGCGCTTTGACAGCTTTTATGATGAAAAAGCAGAAGCGTATAACCGTTTGCTGCGTGACCCGCTGGCCGCATTGATTGGCCGTATAACCGGCAGCGGAGAAATGCCGCGTTTTACAGACGGCCTCTGAGAAGGGAGATGGATATGAAGCGAAATCTTATTGTTTTGCTTACACTGCTGTTGAGCTTCACTGTCTTTGCAGGCGCCGCAGGCATCCCGCCTGCCCCAACCTCCGGTTCTATTGTTGATAGGGCTGAGGTGCTGAATGCTGAGACGATCACCAGCCTCAATGCACTTGGTGAAACGACCAAATACAACACCGGTACAACTGTAGTTGTTATCACGACCGACTATACCGGCACCTATCAAATAGATGCGTTCTGCCAGGCAGTCTTTGACGAATGGGGTATTGAGGACGGCCTTGTGCTGACATTGTCAATCGGTGATGACGACTACTACGCCATGCCGAGTGCCGGACTGGATCGCTATCTGGATGCAAACGGGATACAGGATATTCTTGATGAATCGTTAGAACCGGATTTCACGCGCAAAGATTATGATGCCGGTGTACAAAAGGTCTTTACTGCTTTCTGTGAAAAAATAGAGGCGCTGTATCAGATGTATGGAGAGGCCCCATCGGAAAATGCGCCCATAGAAAGCGGTATCACCACTCCCCCCCAGCAGCTTCCGGCACAAACTGTTCCTCAAAAACACAGCATCGGGCTTAGCAACGCAATATTCACGATTGTCATTGTAATGATTGTTGCATTGTTTTTTGTAAACCAGATGCTTCGCCCACAGCGGCAGAGACGGCAGCAGCGCGGATTTTTTAGCGGTTTGGGCAGAAGAAGCTATCCGCCTTATATGCCTCCGCGCCGTTCCTTCTGGGGTGGCCTGTTCATGCCTCGGCGGCCCAGAACACCTCCCCCGCCCCCACCGCCGAACCATCGTCAGCCGCCGCATGGCCCCGGACGTGGTTTCGGTGGGAATAATTGGAGCGGCGGTTTTAGCGGCAGTAACCGCGGAAGCGGCTTCGGCGGCGGCGGTGCACGCGGTGGCGGCGCTGGCCGTTCCAGTTCCACGCGCAGCAACGGAAGCGCAGGCCGTCCAAAAAGCGGTGGCGGTTTCGGCGGAAACAGCCGGGGCGGCGGTTTTGGCGGCGGCAGCCGTGGAGGCGGCTTCGGCGGTGGCGGCGGACGAGGAGGCGGTGCCGGACGCGGCGGTGGACGGAGATAACGCTGCCATATCTGCCTCACAATAAAATGAAAACAGCAGCCTATTCGATACCATATCGGACAGCGCTGCTGTTTGCTTTACGCCTGCAAACGGTATAAATATCACCGATCAGCTGCCGCTGCTATGCGGCAGGAACGGCAGCAGCGACGCTGCAAAACGATTAACAGGCATGGTTTGCAGCCAAACACGCCCTGGACCGGTCACAACGGTATTAAAAACCCCTTCCCCGCCAAACAACATATTTTTCAGGCCTTTAACCGCCTGAATATCAATCAAACAGGTGATATCACACATTGCCAGATAACCAGTATCAACAATCATCTGTTGTCCGGCAGACAGCTGATATACCACAACGTGACCATCAATCTCAACAAAAGCCGTCCCCCGCCCGGAGAGCTTTTGCATAATGAAGCCCTCTCCGCCAAAGAACCCAGCCCCCAATGACCGCTGGAAAAAAACCGAAAGCGACACCCCGGCCTCAGATGCAAGAAAACCGGCTTTCTGCACAACGGTTTCTTGACCGGGTGCAATATGGACCGCACGGATAGAACCGGGAAAACTGGATGCAAACGCAATTTCACCTTCACTGCCCTGTGCTGTATAGATATTCTGAAATAGCGATTCTCTTGACAGCATACGTCCCAGCGCCCGGCCAAGCCCGCCGCCTGCGCTTGTTTCCATTCTCATATTGGGTGACATCCAGCACATGGAGCCCCGTTCTGTGACCATACTTTCACCGGCTTCCAGCGTGCACTGCACGACCGGCAATGGTTCGCCCAAAATCTGATATTTCACAGCTTACCTCATCTGCCTGTTTCAGCATCGCGTATTTCCCATCATCTGCAATGATATTTATGGGGATGAAAAGCATGTTTCAATGTATTTTGTGTCACAAACCGGCGGTGTATATATCCAGTGATCAATATGGCCCTCCGTAATAAAATAATGCGGTGCAGGCGGGTTTTCCGCCGGGGGCGGGATCAGGTCAATAATGGTCAGTTTAATTTTCATACGTTCCGGGACGATTGACTTCAAAAAAACGGACACGGTCTGTCCTTCCTTCAGTCCTGCACGCCGCTCGGCCAGCCCGGAAAGATTTGGCATCAGCTCAACAAACACGCCATAATTTTCCACCGAGCGCACAATACCGCGCACCGTTTCCCCCGGTGAGAACAATGCAGCATTTTCCTCCCAGGTACCCAACAATTCCCGATGGGACAAGGTAATGCGTTTTGACGCACGGTCTACGCCCGAAACGACTGCATAAATATCCTGACCTGGCCGGAACCGTTCAGCAGGATGCAGGATACGGGATACGGAAAGGTGTTCAATTCCGATCATTGAAACGACGCCGCAGCCGATATCGACAAACACGCCAAATGGTTCAATATGGGTGACCCTTGCGGGCAGCACATCGCCTGGCGAAAGGGAATCCAGCAGCATTTCCTGTGCTTCTTCGAGCACGGCCTTCCGGCTAAGCGTAACAGCGGGAGGCGAAACGCTTTCATCAATTCTGGTCACGTGGAAGCAGACCGGCTTCCCGACCCTGGATAAAATGGCAATTTCCCGGGTTTCCCCGGTATCGAGTCCCAGTGCGCACTCTGCCCTGGGAATGACAGCAGTTGTCCAGCCGAGCTCGACCAGCAGGTCATGTGCGCAGCTGCATCTGCTGGCCACGGCCTCAAGCACGGCATTTCCGGCCCGGCGCAAACCCTCTGGTGAGGCAAGGGCGGCGCGATTTTCGGGTGTTTCGCTTCGGAAGCCCTCGGGCAGGCAGTTTTCATCTCTTTTCATATTGCAACCTCCTTTATGTGCAGAGGGGAATCCGCTGCTTTCATCCTATGCGGCCTCGCCGCCGGAAATGCCTGTATTGTCCTCCGCAGACGGCGCGCCTATGCGGCGGGCACCAAAGGGCTTCGCCCTCTGGACTCCTACCCCTCCGCGGGGTGCGCCAAAGGGCTTTGCCCTCTGGACTCCCACCCCTTCGCGGGGTGCGCCAAAGGGCTTCGCCCTCTGGACTCCTACCCCTCCGCGGGGTGCGCCAAAGGGCTTTGCCCTCTGGACTCCCACCCCTCCGC
>CAJUSB010000012.1 GCA_910589115.1 uncultured Clostridia bacterium
GTCCCTCTGGACTCCCTTTCTCCGCTGCGGCGGGGAAGGGGTGCGGTCACAGCTGTATGTGCATACTGCCCCGCCCGCCAAAAGGACGGCGGGCGGGGTGGGTAAATGGGATATAGGGAATGGTGATTTCCGAGGTTATACAACTTCAAATACGGAGCGCTGTAACCCTTTTACAGCAGTTCTTTGCGGAGCTGTTCGCCACTCTTGGGGGAAAGCAATGCCGGTGCAATGTCAAAAACTGTTTTTGCGCCGCTTTCGCCGCGCTGGCTGAGCCGCCATGCGGCCCGTGCATAGCATACCAGTATAGAGGCTGTAAACTCCGGGTTGGAATCCAGACGAAGCGAGTATTCTATCACGTGCTGGCTTCCATCACCCGTCTTGCCGCTGCGAATCACAAACCCGCCATGTGGCATTTTGCTGTGATTGCGTTTCAGCTCATCCTCGCTGATAAAATGCACGGTGGTATCATAATCGCTGAAATAATTCGGCATTTCTTTTATTGTGCGTTCAATTCCGGCGAGGTCTGCACCGTCCTCTGCAACTACAAAGCATTCGCGGGTGTGTTTCTCACGGGCGGTAAGAGCCGTCCGGCTGCCGCTGCGGGCAGCTTCCATTGCGCGTTCGACCGGAATCGTATATTGGATTGCATTTTTTACACCCGGGATGCGGCGGATTGCGTCAGAATGTCCCTGGCTGACACCTTTGCCCCAAAAGGTATTATGTGAACCATCCGGCAGAATGGCCTCTGCATATAAACGGTTAAGAGAAAAGGTTCCCGGATCCCAGCCGACGGAAAGAATGCTGACATGTCCATTCTTTGCTGCCGCTTGATCCATTGCGTCAAAATATTCTGGAATCCGCGCATGTGTGTCAAACGAGTCGATTGTATGGAATAATGCGGCATACTGCGGGCCCATTTCCGGCAGGTCAGTCGCGGAGCCGCCGCATAAAATCATTACGTCGATTTCTTCGACAAGTGAAGCCACGTCCGACGCTGCAACAACCTTTACCCCCTCCGTGCGTACCTGTACGCTGGATGGGTCACGACGGGTCACGACAGCACATAATTCCATATCTGGGTTTTGCGCAATCGCGCATTCCACACCGCGTGCGACATTGCCGTAGCCTGCGATGCCAATTCTTATTTTGTCTCCCATTTTGAAACCTCCGACAGAAATATTTTTATCAATGCCAGTATAGCACAGCATATTCTTTTTGAAAAGGGAAAAAAATATCTTTTTCGATTTTGATTGACATTCCAGCAAAAAGCATGTATGCTGAAAGTAGAAAATTTTTAGATAAAGGAGAACTTGCGCTATGCTGTATCTGGAAAATGAACGGCTGAAAGCCTCCATTCACGAAAAAGGAGCAGAGCTGTGCTCATTGATTGGCCTGTCCGACGGGACGGAATATGTCTGGCAGGCTGACCCTGCTATCTGGGGCCGGCACGCGCCGCTGCTTTTTCCGGTCATCGGACGGCTGAAGGGAAAGGAATATACTATTGACGGCACTCCTTATCAAATTACACAGCACGGATTTGGGCGTGATATGACCTTTACAGCCAAACAGATAAATGCAGCCTGTGCCGAGCTGACGCTCACGCAAAACGATGATACGAAAAAAATGTATCCTTATGATTTCACCCTCACCATACGTTATACACTGGATAGTAGCAGCCTGAAAAAAGAACATATCATGCATAACCCGAACAGTGTTCCTCTTTATTATGAGGTTGGCGGTCACGATGGCTATAATATCTGCCTGACGGAAGGTGAAACGATACAGGATACCTATATTCAGTTTGAGGGATGCAATGAAATCCATCCGCTTCAACTGGATGAAAACATCCTGATTACAGGCGAGCATGATACACTCCCGCTGGATGAGGGCCGCCTCTGGATTGACCGGGAGACTTTCCGGACTGACGCTCTGATGCTGGACGGACTTCCTGTGCGCAGGGTAACGATATGCAGCCGCAAGCATGGAAAGCGGATTACGGTCGATTTTGCAGATTTCGATTATGTTGGCATATGGAGTATGCATAAACCCTTTGATGTGCCCTATGTCTGTATCGAACCGTGGAGCAGTTTGCCAGATTGCAGCTATTTGGGACAGGAGCTTGAAAAGAAACCCGGCGTTCGCTGCATTGCACCGGGCAAGAGCGAAACCATGACCTTTATAACTACGATTACCGAACCGGAGGTCTGACGCAGTAAACCGACCGGCCCGCTGTCCTTTTGGCGGGCCGGTCAGCATAGCATAATAAGTATTGCAGCACCAAAGCCCCCGTCCCGCCCGCAGGCGAGATGGAGATGCGTTAGCATCTCGGGGTCTGGGGCTTAAGCCCCAGCGGGTGCAGGGCAGAGCCCTGCCGCTCCCCGCGTAAGGGCGGGAGTCCAGAGGGCGGAGCCTTCTGGTGCCGTCCGCAGAGGACCGCTCCCCGCGTAGGGGCTTTACTGCCGCAGAGCATCCTCGAGAAAGCCCAGGAAGCGGGCGCACTCGGATTCCGTGTTGAGCGCGCTCACGGAAAGACGGACTGTGCCCGTTTCAAGCGTGCCTGCCGTGCGGTGTGCCTCCGGTGCGCAATGGAGGCCATCACGCACACATACGCCGCGCTCCGAAAGCCGCGCCGCGATTTCTTCACAGGGAAGACGACCCGAACGGAAGGAAAGCACGCCGCTCTGTGCCGGGCCCGCAAAGACTTCCAGCCCCGGCAGGGAGCGGAGTCCTTTCGTTAGTATCGTGATTAGGTTTCGCTCGTGATGCAGGATGCGCTGGATGCCCTGGCCGCGTATCCACTGAATGCCTTCGCCAAGCCCCGCGATTCCATGCGCGTTCAGCGTCCCGCTTTCAAATCGGTCCGGCAGAAGCTCCGGCTGCGTGAGCAGCTCCGATTGGCTGCCAGTGCCTCCGTATAACAGCGGTTCAAGTATGCGGTCCGATAGTACCAGCAGAATGCCCGTTCCCTGCGGCCCGAATAGCCCCTTGTGCCCCGGACAGCAAACCGCCGCCAATGATCCCAGCTTGTTTACCTCAACCGGCAGAATGCCCGCCGACTGCGAAGCATCCAGTATCATGGGGATGCCAGCCCGCCGCAGCAGCGCGTCTATCCGCTCCAGCGGCTGCACAAAGCCGAATACATTCGATACATGGTTGATGATGAATATTTTTGCGCCCGATTCGATTGCCTGTTCTGCTGCCTTTACCGCCTCGTCTTGGTCAAACAGCGGCACGCGCATTATAATCGTCTTGCATCCAAGTGCCGCCAGCGGACGCATTACCGAATTGTGTTCATAGCCCGTGACCGCGACCGTTGTTTCCGGTTCGACCAGCGCATGGATAGCCGTGTTTAGCGCATGGGTTGCATTCAGCGTAAAAACGACCCGCTCCGGCTCAGCCATCCCAAACAGCGCCGCCGCCTGCTCCCGACAGGCATACACCAGCTCACCCGCGTGCATTGCCGGACGGTGCCCGCTCCGCCCGAAGCCTGCGGCAGTACGCATTGCCCCCTGTACAGCCCGGAAAACCTCGTCAGGCTTCAAAAGCGTGGTTGCCGCGTTGTCAAAATAAATCATTTCGCCCCTCCTTACACAATTTTGCATGGGATAAAACGCATATCGCGCATACGTTGCTGTGCAGCAGGCAGACTGCCCCGCGGGATGCTCACCGCATACGTGCAGGAACCCGCCGCCAGATGTCGGGGCGGACGCACAATGCAGCCCGTCACCCCAGCCCCAGCCAGCACTTTTTTGAGTGCCAGCGCCTCAGTCTGCGACTGGCATATCAGCAAAACTTTATCCAAAGGGATCACCCTCCCATAGCTCAATCTCTGCCGCCTCCTCCCGAACCAGTCTACAGAATGCGGCGACCTCTTTTTCATGTTATGTTGAAAGCCGGGGAAAAGTGTGTTATGCTTTAAGTAGAGGCGATTACATTTGAAATGAGGTAAATTACCATGTACGATCAATTAGATATCCATTTATCGTTCCTTTCCGTGCTGGGTGAGCTGACGGAACAGCCGCTGGTGCAGCATTACCGCAGCACCCTGGAATCCATGCGCTACGACATCACTGCCTTTGGATGGGAATACGGCGCACTTTGCAGGCTGATCTACAGCACAGGGGATATTCGTCAGGCCCTGCTGGATGCCGTCCGGTGTGATGAGAATGCGCTCAATGCCAATCTTTCCAACCCGGGGAAGAACATCCTGGATGCTGCTACGCATGACCTTGCCGTAATCAACGGGCTGCTTGCACTCTCCGGCAGGACGCTGCTGGACAATGCAAATGAATCCTTCCCTGAAATTTTGGAAGGCTGCATTGACAGCCTCCCGGTTTATCCGGCAAGTGATCCGCTGCCGTTTGCGACTGGTGAAGAGCTGGCAGATTATTACCGCAAGAACGGCTACGGCTTTTTTGCACGGGCGAATGCATTTGTGGTACGAGCGGGCGGTGAGCTGATGCCGGTTTCCAATCCTGACCCGATTCGGCTTTCCGATCTGCCGGGCTACGAGCGGCAGAAAAAGTCGATCCTTACCAACACACTGGCGTTTCTGGCGGGACAGGATGCCAACAACATTTTACTTTACGGTGACAAGGGCACGGGCAAATCCTCAACGGTAAAGGCAATCGTGAATGAATATGCTTCACGCGGCCTGAAAATTGTAGAACTGCCGCCGAAGATGGTGAGCGAGTTCCCCAAACTTTGCGAACGTATTGCAGCGTCGCCCTTCCATTTTATTGTTTTTTTGGACGATCTTTCCTTTGTCAGGGAGGATGACAATTTTGCTGCGCTCAAGGCGTTCATTGAAGGTGGTCTTGCCGGGAAGCCTGAAAATATGGTTATCTATGCAACCTCAAACCGCCGGCATCTGGTACGCGAATCGTTTTCATCGCGGCAGGGGGACGACATTCATCTGCGGGACACGTTAGAAACGGCGACCTCTTTGTCTGACCGTTTTGGCTTAGAAGTAACGTTTTCGGTTCCGGATCGTGATGAATATTTGTACATTGTGGACGAGCTTGCTGCTGAATACGGTGTCAAGCTCGCGCCGGAGGAACTTCATTTGCTGGCGGAACGTTTCGCGCTTCGGCGCAACGGGCGTTCCCCGCGCACGGCGCGGCAATTCATCAGCCAGCACCTGGCAGAAGTAAATCACGCCTCCCAATTCTGAAGATGTCCTCTGCGGACGGCACCAGAGGGCGCTGCCCTCTGGACTCCCGCCCCTCCGCGGGGAGCGGCAGGGCGCTGCCCTGCACCCGCTGGGGTTTCACCCCAGACCCCAAGATGCTGACGCATCTTTGCCTCGCCTGCGGGCGGGACGGGAGATTTTGGTGCACTGAAAATTCTAAATGATTGCTTCTTCCGAGCAAAAGCCCCGAAAATGTGGTATGATGCATTTTCGGGGCTTTTGCTATTTAGTTGAAAGCGGGGTCAACATATTGTTGTAAAAAGCGTTTTACTGTTTGACGGAGTTCTTCCAGACTTCCGTTGTTTTCAATAACGGCATCATAGGAATATTGCTCGACCTCATCATCTGAGCGATTGCCGAGCAATTTTTCGCTGACACCGGCCCGACGGACAAGCAGCGTGCGGCATACCGGCCCAAGCGTGAGCCGCAGGCGTTCAATCTCTTCCGGTTCGCGGATATGTATGAACATCAGCTGTTCGTCGCCGGACAGAAACTCCTGGGCCTGTTTTATACAATATTGGAACGGTAGGTCATTATATTCTGTGAAGGCCGCTTTCAGCCGGGAAAGCAGCAGTCGGGCCTCTTTCGTTTTTTCGCCGTCCCAGCCTGCGGCACGGGCAACCTCGACGATTGGCGTGATGGAAGAAACATTGCGCGTGCGGCAAAACGATGCAGCGAATGAACAGACAGTGTCTTTTCCGGCACGGCCCTTTCCGTTAATGATAAAGATGGACTTCTGCAATCTGAAAAACTCCTTTTTTTGCAGCAATGCCGGATTATCGGATGAAATTGGTAAAGGTGCGTTTGTGGGTTTCCGGCGGGTCAATGGTGCCCTTTGCGGCATGAATCACCTTGAGCATCCACGCCATATTGCGTGCCAGTTTGCCGACAACTTCCATACCCTCGGTGTCATTCTGCACCTCGCCCGGATCGGCCCCATGCACAGCGCCCCAGTAATCGGAGGTTACAATTACCATTTCCATTGCATCCATTACGCCAAGCAGCTGCTGATAGGTTTCCATACCGCCGGAGCGCCGCAGTGTACAGAGTGCCGCGCCAACCTTATGATGGAGCTGATTATCTCCGCAGCCTGCTGCCAGAAACAGACGGTCGAGCACACATTTCATGCCGCCTGCGATGCCGCCGTGATAAACCGGGGATGCCAGGATAATACCGTCTGCTGCAATGCACTTTTCAATGATTTCATTTACGCCATCGTCCTTCTGTACGCAGCGCAGTGTGCCATTGTCAAGGCAGTGATAGCACGCCATGCAGGGATGAACCTTTGCGCCAGGCTGTACTACCTCAAATTCGATGCCCTCCCGGGCAAATTCCTGTGACATCACTTCCAGGCACTGTGCCGTGTTGCCGCCCTTGCGGGGACTTCCGTTAATTGCCAAAACCTTCATTTTATACATCCTCCCGGATTTTATATTTGCGTTCTGCGGCATTTGCGGAGAACTGTTACCGCGGATCGCAGGATACCATTGTACCGGTTTCCTTGAGATAACGCATGACCATTAGAATGTGATTGACCAGGGCACCCAGCAGTATGACAATACTGGTCAGATAGAGCCACAGCATGAGTACAATAATTGCGCCGAGCGAGCCGTAAAGCACAGAATAGTTTCCTAAATGATCCACATAAAAAGAAAAGACCAATGAAATCAGCAGCCAGAAGGTCAAAGAAAAAAGAGCTCCTGGGGCAGCTTCCCGCCACTTCAGGCGGACATTGGGAACGACCCGGTTAAACAGCAGCAGGTAAAGAAAGATGAACGTAATCATCAGCGGATAGCCTGTATCATAAATATCCCCGGCAAGCTCATAGGAAAAGAAGGGTAGCCATTCCGGCAGCCGCCAGAGCAGCGTGCGGCCAATCACGACCGCCAACAGGCAGCCGATTGTAGACGCCAGAAAGCCAATCGTGAAAAGCACAGACAGTGCAAATTCCTGAACAGGCCCGCGGCGTACTTCGACCCGGAAAATCCGGTTGACCGTCCGCATCAGGGAACGAATCACACGTGAAAGAAAATACAGGGTCAGCGTGATACCGATAATCATTGGGCTTGCAGCTGGGATACCAGACACATATTCAAAATATTGCGTAATCAGCAGTTGGAGCGTCTGCGGCATAAATTCAAGTATCGGAGAAAGCCCGTTCACCGAAACATGAAAGGCCGACAGCAGCGAATTCAGGAAAATAACCAGCGGGAAGACGGAAAACAGCAAGAAATAAGATAATTCCGCCGCAGACTGGGTAATATTGTCACTGAAATACCGCTGCATCAGCTGGCGGATAAAAAAGAAAGCCCTTTTTCGAGCACTCAAAGCCGTTATACGCCCCTTTCTTCGCTGCCTTCCCAAAGATTCAGCTGACGGTCGGCAAGGTTATCAATATACAGCCCGTGTTTACGTGCCAGCCGGACGGTGAACGCCGTACCGCCCGGCTGGCCATTAAAATAGCAGATAAGACGGCATGAACCGTCCACCATGAAACGGTTGCGCTCGTGGTAACAGCCGGAGATGTAACGGTCATGCAGGCAGAAAACCCGATTAGCGGCAAACAATACCTCGTGGTAAATGCTGCGCCAATAATCCGCCCATCGTTCCTCCTGCCCTGCATAGGGTACGGCACACCAAAGGGAAAGATGCAGTTCCTCCCGCAGAGAAAGCACTGTCTGGGCTGCCCACAGGTCAAAACCGCGGCTCATACCGGTGAAGAAAGCAGTACAGCCTGCTTGTGCGGCGCGGCGCACGGCACATTCCAGCCCGTCATGCAAAAGGGCCGCCCCGTTTGAGACTTCCAGTTTTTCCGGACGATGCCCCGAAAAGCAGCAAACCTGCTCCTTCGTATATTGTATGATACATCGTCCCTCCAATCCGGATGCGTAATTCTCAGTAAAGCCGCAATTTATAGGGCTGCCTATACTTATTATATCAAATTATATGGGGATTTCAAGCATTGGTTTGGTGAATTTCTCAAAACAGCTGTGAACTGTCCGGTCAGCGGCCAAGCAGCGTATAGATCGCATAGGCAACCCCATCTTCCGCGTTACTCTTCGTCGTGAAGCGGCACAGCTGTTTGATGTCCGCACGGGCATTCCCCATTGCAACAGGCATTCCTACAGCGAGCAGCATTTCCCGGTCGTTTTCGCTGTCGCCGATGGCGGCGGCACGTTCCAGCGTCGTACCATAGCGCTCGCAGAGTTCGGCCAGTGCGCGTCCTTTGTCCGCATGGGGGGCAATGATCTCTACGTTATCCTCTGCCGAACTCATCAGGCGGAGCCCTTCCACACCGGCAAGCTGTGAACGTACAAGCGCCAAATGCTGCGGATTGCGGGAGCGGGTAAAGACCTTGTCTGCTGCCATGTGCTGAGAAGCGATTGCCTCCGCAACGGACGGGACAACTGTTTTCACGGACAGATATCCCTCGTTTGACTTATACTGTGCAAAAATCATTTCATCATACGGTGTCATGTAGAGCTGTGTGCCGACGTATACCATAGTCGAAAGCCCGTACCGTTCACAGGCTGCTGCTGCCCGGCAGGCAGCTTCCCAATGCATAGAGGTGCGGCTCAGGCAAACCCCGGAAGAGGCGGAGGAAATGGCCGCGCCGCCGGAGGTAACCATTTCATCATCTGTGCCCAGCAGTCGCGCAAATTCGGAAGCCTCACCGCAAATGCGTCCGGTAGAGATAACGACCCGCACGCCCTTAGCGCGTGCCCAGCCAACGGCCTCCCGCACGGCAGGGGAGACTTCGTTATGCGGGTTGAGTGCGGTTCCATCTAGGTCAAGAGCAATTAAATCATATTCCATGGGGGTACACATCCTTTATCATATCAGACCTTTTTGCAACTACCATCTTATAATAAAATGAACAAAAATGCAACTGTATGATTGTACAAACCCCATAAATTCCCAAAGCCTTTCCCGTGCAGAATTCACATTTCTACAGCCGTTCAGCGGAAGCTGTTTGCCCGGAATGCGATAACCAGTGCACGGAGCATGTAATGCTCCAAATCCAGGTCGCCGTTGTCGTCACCGGAAATGTAGCCTTTTTCCAGCAGGAATTTTACAGTTTCTTTGCCCCAGGCGGGCACTTCTTCCAGCTTGTGATAAATCGTCATCGGCTCCTCCTTTTCCCGTTCAAGTTCGGCTTTGAACTGTGACCATGCGTAGCTGTCTCGGACAAGCGGCTCGGGGCAGGTTTTGTGCGTGATATCATAGTGCCGCAGTACATGTGTAATCGGTATCTTGTACTTTTTCATCAGTCCTTTCGTCAGGCGGACAGCCCGCTCCCGCGTCTGTTGGGTAAAATAATATCCGTTTTCATTTTTCCGGGAACATAATTCGATGCCGATACTGTTTTTGTTCCGGCAGTCCGGATGATAATAGGTGTTTTTCGTTCCACAGTGCCAGGCGGTGTAATTATCCGGTACAGATTGCCAAATTTCTTTGTCATCTACAAAATAATGTGCGGAGGTTTCGGTAAAATCCCGCGAAAAATAGGTTGCATTTTCGGCGGCAGTGTCGCCGTTTCCGCTGGTGTAGTGGATGACAAGGTATTTGATATTGTTGGGATCACGCTTTTCTCCGTAATTGTCACGCCGTGCAAGTTTGGTGTTCAAAGATTCGTCCTCCTTTCTGTAAGCCCTATATCCTTTGTATGCAGCACGGCCTGCAACTATTCTATGGAACCAGAGAACCCTTGGCATTCAAAAAATGCTGTCCGAAAAAACATCAAAAGAGAAACATCAATACCAGCACCCAGCCCCTCGTCCCGCCCGCAGGCGATGGACGGGAGTCCAGAGGGATAAGTCCCTCTGGCGCTGTCCGCGTAGGACCGCCCGCCGCGCAGGCGAGCCCGCCCGCAGGCGGAGATGGCCTCCGATATAACAAAACCACCACCGGCAGAAAACCAGTGGTGGTGCGTTAACATTTAGCGGAAAGAAGTGTATACTTTGCCAGGTTCCAGCTCGACGCCCTTGATTGCCGCCAGCTCCGAAACCGTTACAAATGCATAGCCCTTATCCTTTAGTTTGTCGATTGCGTTCAGGACGCCTTTATAGGTGGATTCATAAAGATCGTGCATCAGGATAATGTCGCCATCCTGCACGTTGTTCACAATCTTGTTTTCTACACTTTTTGCGTCCTTGCTCTGCCAGTCCAACGTGTCCAGGCTCCACAGGATGATCGGTAGCTCACTCTTTTCCATTTCTGCCTTGACGGTATCGTTATATGCTCCACCAGTGGGACGCATGACGGTCGGCTTTTCACCTGCATAGGATTCGATTAAATCACTATTGCCGTCTACCTGTTCATGGATTTCGCTGACGGACAATTTGGTCAGTGTTTTATGATCCATCGTATGGTTGCCCATTTCATGCCCTTCCTCAAGATACCGGTCAAGCACGCTATGGAAATCTTTCACACGGTAGCCGCACATGAAAAAGGTTGCATGTGCCCCTCGCTCATTCAATGCGTTCAGCAGACGGGCCGTCAATCCCTCCGACTGCCCGGTCGGGCCGTCGTCAAAGGTCAGCGCAACATAATGCTCAGCTTCCGGGACTTCGACTTTCGGTTTCTGGTTGCCCAACTCTGCACCCATCGCCGCAAGCGCTTCTTCCTGGTCGGGGTAGCCTTTTAACGGCGCAACAGTAAAGGCAAGCACACCTTCGCTGAGCAATGTTTTATTCATACCCAGCAGCGCGGCGAGCAAATCATCCGATACATAAAGGATGTCGTTCAGCTCATGGAAACAGAAGTTTTCTTTTTCAGTTGGCTGACGGTCAACCCGTGCAGTATTCTTGGCCGTATCCAGCAGCGCTTCCCGCTGGCCAAGCTGGATGGTGACTGTGTCGCCTTCGGTTTCTACAGAGCCGCCCATTGCTGACACGCATTCCTCCAGAGGGAAATAAATGCTGTTGTCATCGTCAAAGGTCGTCATGCCCGAGAAAGAAATATGCTCGCCCCGCGCAATCGCCTGGTCAGAACCACTGCGGAAAAGCATACCATTTGTCAGATACTGCTCGGTTGACGCGCCCAGCAGCTTTGCGACCTCTTCGGTTACCGACTGTTGTTCGTCCTGTTTGAAGATGATGTAATTGCCCTTGTCTGAGGAAAGGAATTCCAATGTCCAGCCGCCGACGTTTTCCAGGGCGCGTGCCGGAATATATGTGCTGCCGTCCTGTACGACCGGGGCGGTAGGCAGGTCAATAATTTCCTCACCAACCGTCATTTGCGGAATGCCAACTGTCAGCGTTGCAGTGGTCTTTCCGTTAATTAGGGTTGCGATTTGATTGACTTCATCCCAAGTGACATCCAGCCCAATGCCTTCGCCCGCCGCTTGGAGCGGCACCTGCACACGGCCGCTGCTGTCAACAAAGGGCTTGATATTGCTGCCCAGCGGGAAACGTGCATGCTCTTTCACGCCGTAGCGGTTGCCCACCTGGAAAGCGATATAATCCGGATCAGCCGCCGGCAGGGGTTCGCTCCGTGCAGGCGGGGCGTCAGCATCGGCTCCGGCGCTTCCGGCGGCACCGGCACCGGGCGCTGCACCGCTCAGGAACACAGGCACCAGCATAATTGCCGACATTGCGACTGCACCAAGCAGTCCGATTTTCCATTTTTTCATAAAAATTCGACGCTCCTCTATTATGAACACGGATGGAAACAGGTTTATTGAAACGCCGCCTGCTATTCCACAGAAAAGCAGACGGATTTCGTTACATATTATTATACCACAGCTCGACAAAAAATAGTATGGCTGCCCGCCTGATTTTTTGGAAAATTTTTATGAATATTTTTGTTCAAAACAGCGAGAGCTGTTCATCGGTTTGCAGCAGGCGGCGGTATGGCGTGATGTGGTCGAGTGACACTTCATGTGCAGCGGCTTCGCTGCGCAGCCAGCGCATCAGGGCGGAGCGGTGGGCTTTCCGGGCGGGCTTGCTTTGGTAAAGGCGGCGCAGCGGGGCCTCACACTGGGGGAAGTCCCGCCGGAGAAAATCCATAAAGACGCTGCGTGTTTTTCCACGCAGGTTCAGCAGCCCGGGCAGCAAATAGCTGACTTTGGCCGTGTGTGCCCCTGCACAGATAGCGGACAGGTTGGCGCGGCTGTCCGTCAGGAATGGGATAATGGGCATCAGGTGAACGCCGGTACAGGCGCGGGTTTCAGAGAAAGCGCGCAGCACTTCAAAACGCCGTGCGGATGGTACGCCGCCAGGTTCCAGCCGTGTACGGACGCGTTCGTCCATACAGGTGATGGTAGCCGCCAGGTTGACGGCAGCCACCTCGGAAAGACGGGCGATTAAATCATAGTCACGGAGGATCAGGTCGGATTTTGTCGAAATAATACAAGGATTACGGTATTTTATCATCAGCCGCAGGATTTCCGGCATCAGCTTATAATGCTGCTCTGCAGGCTGATAACTGTCGGTCACACCACCGATGTTGACCGGTTCGCCGGCCCATGAACGGCGGGAAAGCTCATATTCCAGACGTTCGGCGATATTGGTCTTCACATAGAGATCGCTGTAGAAATCACCGCCGCCGTCACCCATATAGCTGTGCGAATAGAGTGCGAAACAGTAGCGGCAGCCATGCGCACAGCCCCGATAGGGGTTGAGATCCCATGAATAGGGTAGGAAACGTGACGAAATATGGTTCATGGCCGCCGCGCATTCGATTTCATGAACCGCCATGCAAAGATACCGTTAAAACGTGTTTTCGGAGAATTCGCGCAGCTCAAGCCCATCGTTGTGGTCAAGCGCCCACGAGATATTCCACGGGCTTGAAAACAGCAGCAGCAGATTGCCGTTGAAATCCTGTACGATTTTGGTGTCACTGGTCAGCTTCAATGCCTTGGGGTCATAGGTTTCGGGGTCGTTTCCAATCCAGCGGAGGTGTTCATAGGGCAGCATCTCGCGGATGATCTCTACATTATATTCATTTTTGAGACGGTATTCCAGCACCTCGAACTGGAGCACGCCGACCACGCCGACGATCACTTCTTCCATGCCGGTGCCCGGCTCCTGGAAAATCTGGATTGCACCTTCCTGCGCGATTTGCGTGGTGCCTTTGACAAACTGCTTGCGCTTGAGGGTGTCCTTTTGGCGGACGCGTGCAAACAGCTCGGGTGCAAAGGTGGGGATGCCGGAATAGGTGCACCGTTTTTCCGGGGAGCAGACCGTGTCGCCGATGGAAAAGATGCCGGGGTCAAATACGCCGATAATATCCCCAGCGTAGGCTTCGTCAACGATGGAGCGGTCCTGTGCCATCAGCTGCTGCGGCTGGGCGAGCTGTATTTTTTTGCCGCCCTGCACATGGAAGACCTCGCGCCCGCGCTCGAATTTGCCGGAACAGATGCGCATGAAAGCGATCCGGTCACGGTGGGCCTTGTTCATATTGGCCTGGATTTTGAATACAAAGGCGGAGAAATGGTCATCGAATGGGTCGGTCATACCGGTATCCGCCAGGCGGGGGAGGGGGGCGGTCGTCATGGTCAGGAATTTTTTCAGGAAGGGCTCAACGCCAAAATTGGTCAGCGCGGAACCAAAAAACACCGGCGAGAGCTTGCCGTGGCGCACCGCGTCAAGGTCAAATTCATCGCCTGCGCCTGCGAGCAGTTCGATGTCGTCAGAGAGGGTCTGGTACTGGGTATCAGAGAGTGCCGCTTTCAGCGCTTCATCGCCGAAACGCATACGGGTCGCGGTGACTTCATGACGTGCATCAATCCCCTCGAAAGCAATCACTTCTTCATCCACGCGGTCATAAACGCCCTTGAATTCACGGCCTGAGCCGATCGGCCAGTTGACGGCAAAGGTGCCGATGCCGAGCTCGTGTTCGATTTCTTCCAGCAGCTCATAAGGGTCGCGGGATTCGCGGTCCATTTTATTGATAAAGGTAAAGATGGGGATATCACGCATGACGCATACTTTGAATAGCTTGCGTGTCTGCGCCTCGACACCCTTGGAAGCGTCAATGACCATCACGGCGCTGTCCGCAGCCATCAGCGTGCGGTAGGTATCTTCGGAAAAGTCCTGATGCCCGGGGGTATCCAATATATTGATGCAGTATCCGTCATAATGGAATTGGAGCACGGAGGAGGTGACCGAAATACCGCGCTGTTTTTCAATTTCCATCCAGTCAGAAACCGCGTGGCGGGAATTTTTTTTGCCCTTGACCATGCCGGCCTCTTGGATCGCACCGCCATAGAGCAGGAATTTTTCGGTGATGGTGGTCTTGCCCGCATCGGGGTGCGAAATGATCGCGAAAGTGCGGCGGGCTTCAATTTCTTTTTTCAAATCTGCCAAAGCTCGTATTCTCCCTTCTGGTTACAGCTTATTTTATCATTATTTGGCTCATCATGCAAGACGAAATGTTTCTTGATTTTTCAAAAAATGTACATGATTTATACACAATTCTTCTGTATACTGTAATCATGGTCAGGCGGACAAGGAAAGCGCCGCCGGATCATGTTCCCCCTTTCAGAGCAGCATACTGCATATGTCGTGCATGGATTGAAAAGCTGCTTATAATGCTTTCTACTCTCTCTATCCTACCTTTTTATGAAGGGACACCCCGGAGTGTGAGCAGCTCCGGGGTGTCCCTTTGCCCTGTAAAGAAAATTCCTTTACAGGGGTGGCGGAAGCCGGTTTGTACAGCCCTGCGGCGTGACGGGAAGACGCCGGAAAAGCGAACCGGACGGAGAGGAAGAATTTGGGTTTGTTGTCAATGGTGTACAATTTGCCTGTGCTGCGATTTGTCGGGTAAGGTCGAGAAATTGCTTGAAATTTTGCTTGGTTTCTGCTATAATGAGAACAACAACCGTTATATTGGTTCGCGTGCCATATTTTCCCTTATGACATGCGAGAAATAAAGCGGAAAAATTACATATGGGGGAACGTGCCAATGAAGCTGAAACATATGGGCAAGAAGCCTGCAAGAGCGGAGAAAGTGATTCCCGGTGCTTCCAGACGTCGGGGGATGGGCGTAATGGGGAAGCTGGCGACGGCGATTGTTGTCTGTGTTTCCATTGCGATGGTGGCGCTGTTGTTAATTGTGTACATCCAGATGTCCAGTGCATTGCTTGAAAAGAGCGAGGAGCTATTGGATACGACGACTGACATGACGGTGCAGGAGACGAACGCCTTTTTGGGGCGGGTGCTGTCTACGCTGACGGCCCAGCGAGATACGATCCAATATGGCGAATTGGATGGGCCCGAATTGAGGTCGTATGTCAAGCATACTGTTGGGATGAATAAGGAGTGCCCGGCGGGGATCTATGTCGGGCTGATCAATGGTAAGCTGTATCATGGGACCTTTGTGCCGGATGCGAGCTTCGACGTCTTGTCGAGAAGCTGGTATCAGGAAGGCCTGAAGTCGGATAGTTTCTATTTAAGTGACGCATATTTTGACGAGGCGAGCAGGTCGATGGTAGTAGGTGCGTCTGCGACGCTGTATGCCAAAAGCGGGAAGGTCCGCGGCGTGGCAGCGGGGGACATCACGCTGGATGCGGTTTCCAAGATTGTAGAGGAGGTGCAGCTGGAAGAAACGGGAGGTATCTTCCTGGTGGATGGACGTACCGGGATACTGATTGGCAGCAGGGACCGGTCCATGGTTGGAAAGACGCTGCGTGAAATTGGAGGCGGCTTATATTCTTATGTAGATGAACTGATTGCCGCAGGGAAGTTTGGAATGACGCGGTACGATAATAATTACGTGGAACTCAAGCAGATACCGAACAGCGAATGGGTGGCAGTCTCCCATGTATCCCGGGGAGAGGTTCTGAAGGATTTGAAGAATCTGACCACAACGACTACGATGGTATCGCTCCTGGCACTTATTTTACTGACGGTTCTGATTGTTATGATGGTGCGCCGCATTATCGGTGTGCCTGTCAGGGAGCTGACGGGGGTTGCCACACGGATCGCGGAGGGCGATTTAGAGCAGAGCATCCAGTACCGGTCTAAAGATGAGCTGGGCGTGCTGGCGGGCAACTTTAATCAGGTTACGGTTCGGCTGCGGGAGTATGTGAAGTATATCAATGATATTGCGGAGAAGCTGAGCGATATAGCATCCGGAAATCTGACCTTCCGGCTGGAGGAGGAGTATTCCGGGGAATTTGCCAAGATCAAGACTTCTTTGGAGGATATTTCCCGGGAACTGAATGCGACCATGGGGCAGATCCGGGTGGCGTCAAGGGATGTTGCAATCGGTGCGGAGCAGGTTTCATCGGGTGCGATGACGCTTTCGCAGGGGTCTACGGAGCAGGCGGCTTCGGTTGAAACGCTGGCGGAACATATTGATTCCATGTCCAACAGTGTACGGGAGATCGCGGAGGGTGCACAGGAGGCGAGCGGTATTTCTCAGGAGGTCAAGGAAGGGCTGCTGGCCAGCAATGAGAAGATGCGCAACATGACGGTAGTCATCCAGAAAATCAGTGACAAATCGGCCCAGATTCATCAGATTGTCAAGACGATTGAGGACATTGCGTTCCAAACCAATATTTTGGCGTTGAATGCTGCGGTAGAGGCGGCGCGTGCAGGCGCCGCAGGGAAAGGCTTTGCAGTAGTAGCGGACGAGGTACGCAATCTTGCAGGGAAGTCCTCGGCGGCGGCGCAGGAAACGTCAGCGCTGCTGAGTGAGACGGTACTGTCCATGGATGAGGGCGTACATGCGGCGCAGGATACAGCGGAATCCATGCTGAAGGTCGTTGCGCGTGCAGACAAGATGAGCGGGCTGATCAGCGGCATTGCGGATGCGACCAAACTCCAGGCAGAAAATGCATCTGAAATCACAATCGGCATCAATCAGATTTCCAGCGTTGTACAGAACAATGTTGCAACATCGGAAGCGAGTGCTGCCGCTAGTGAAGAGCTTTCCGGCCAGGCGACTGTGCTCAAGGAAATGGTGGCAAGATTCCAGCTGAAGGAATAAAGGGAGAACTAGGCGGCTGCTGTTCCAGCGGTCCTGCGCGGACGGCGGTCTTACGCAGACGGCGGTCTTACGCAGACGGCGGTCTTACGCAGACGGCGCCAGAGGGACGTGTCCCTCTGGACTCCCTTTCTCCGCTGCGGCGGGGAAGGGTGCGGCAGTTCGCGTTGCTGCGGTCTGCCCCGTCCGCAAAAAGGATGGCGGACGGGGTGGGTGAATGCGGCAGAAAAATTTTACATGATAATATTATTTGATTGTAAAAAACAGCCGTATGAGACCACCCCGCCCGCCCTCCTTTTGGTGGGCGGGGCAGAATGCACAAACAGATGTAACCGCACCTATTCCCCGCCGCAGCGGAAATAAAGTTTTTACTCGATTTTTTTACAAAAAAATCGCGGGTGCAGGGCAGCGCCCTGCCGCACCCCGCGTAGGGGCGGGTGCAGGGCAGAGTCCTGCCGCAGCTTGTAGGAAAATTTTTCTCCGGCGCTTACTTTTTTTCGGAAGTTGACGATATAAAAAGTGAAGGCGGTTTCGGAAAGTGCCAGCGTGTGTCGGGCAGGACGTGAACCGGTGTTTTGTGCCGTCCCATAAAAAGGCCCAACGGGTGCGGTAAGGGCAGCCCATCCGCCGCCTGGGGTGCTTTTCGGCTGGCTGAATGACTATAAAAGGATGGGAGGTAAATTATGGATCTGATGAATAGCATTGCGTCTTCGGCAATGTCAATGAGCGCGGCTTCGTTTGCGCAGTCCTATGACATCGCAGTGACGAAAAAAATGATGGACACAGAGGAGCTGGCACTTCAGGAGTTGACTGAAATGCTTCCGCCAAGCCCCTATAATTTTGATGTCTACGCATAAATTGTGCCCGTGGAGCTGGGATTTTCTTCCCAGCTCCGTTTTTTCGTAACTTTATATATGAAAAGGAATTGCTTGAAGCAATTACTATTTTGCGCAAAATCATGTGGATTTGTATAGAAGATACCGGGTTTATGCGACAAAAACCGTTAATTCCCACCGTTTTTTTTTCCATCAGGCTATTGAAAATCCAGGAATGGGAGTGTATAATAAGAGGTAGTTGCTGAGCCCATGGATGGTTTTTGCCATTTTTGGGGGATTATAGAGGGAAGATGCAGTCTTCCATGAGCGGAGGTATGCGTGCGTGGATGAAAAAATGAAACAGTACGGGAAAAAGGTGACTGACCTTTTTTCCAAGGTCAGCAAAAAGACATGGCGGATTATCATTGCAGTTACCGGCGTGCTTGTTATTGCTGCCGTGATCTTGACAGTAGTGCTGATGGATAAAACCTATGTTCCGCTCTTCCGGGAGCTGAGCAGTGAGGATATGACTTCTATTATTAACTACCTTAATGAACAGAATATTACAGATTATAAGGTGCAAAATAATGACACCATCTTGGTGCCGGAAGCCATGGAGCCCTCGCTGAAGGCCCGGGTTATGGGGGCGGGCTATCCGTCCAGCTCTGACCATTACCAATTATATAAGGAGAATGTAGGCTCGCTTTCCACGCAGTCTGACCGGAATACATTCTTCAAACTTGACCTCCAGGAACGCTTGGGCAGCACCATTGAGTGCTTTGACAACGTTCGTGAGGCACACGTGTTTATTACACCAGGGGAAAATAATAATTTCGTGCTCAATCGTGACAATACCGTCAATGCGTCCGCTACCGTTGTAGTGACGACTCGCAACGGCAGGCTGACCGATGAGGTAGCGTCTGCAATCCGCCGTGCGGTCAACCATGCGGTCGAAGGCCTGAATTTTGATCAGGTTACGATTGAGGATCAGAATGGTACAGCTTACATAGATACGGACAAAATCAGCTCTATGAGCGACGAGTCGCTGCTTCGCATGATGTTGGAAAGTGAACAGAACGCAGCCATACGCCGGAGCATCCTGGATCTCCTGACGCCGGTCTTCGGCGCGGAGAATGTGAGCGTTGGCGTAAACACGACCGTTGATGTTTCCCACAACTGGGAGGAGAACGTGCGGTACTATCTTCCTGAATATGCGCAGGACGGCAGCACCGACGGTAAGGGCATTATCGGCAGGCGCGTATTCAGCGGTGAGATCACGCGGGATGCAAATCAGACCGAGGGCGGCGTTCCCGGAACAACCGACAACGCAGACCTTACCGAATATGTGGAAAGCGCTGAGGCGATTAACGGCAACGAGACCGGCCTGAGCGTTCACGGCGAATATGATTACCAGACCAATCAGGATACCCTCCAGCGGGAGTACAGCGGCGGCGTTGTTACAGACTGTATGGTATCCGTTACCATCAACGCCCAGCCGGGCAGCATCAATGTACAGGACTGGGTTTCCCATGTTGCACGCGCAGCGGGTATTGATTCTGAAATGGAGAATGATAAGGTTTCTGTGCTTGCGGCTCCATTCTATGTTGCACCGGCAGCACCGGCAACACCGGCAGTTACCTTCTTTGCAGGTCTGCCTGCATGGGTGCTTTATGCAGCGATTGCGGGGCTTGCGGTATTCCTGCTGCTGATCATCCTGATTATGGTGCTCGTCAGCCGCGGGAAAAAGAAGCGCAAGGCACAGGAAGAGGCTTTGCTTGCTGAACAGCAGGCAGCAGCCGCACTGGCCGCCGAGCAGCAGGCAGCGCTCCTTGCAGCGGCAGGCGCTATCAATGGCGATGGCGAAGCCGAGCCGCCGAAGACGGGTGCAAACATTATGGAAATCCACACCGAACGCAGCATGGAGCTGCGCCGGGATGTACGGGCGTTCGCGGAGAACAATCCAGAGGTTGCCGCTTACATGATCAAGAGCTGGCTGAAGGGAGACGAGGACGAGAATGGCTGATAACAAAGAGAAGGATAAGAAAAAGAAAAAGAAAAAGGGCGCCGAGCCCGAACCTGCAGCCGCACCGGAAGCTCAAAACGACGCCCAGGAGGAGGCTGCTGCGCAGCCTGACTCGAATCCAAGCAAATCGCTTACTGCTGAGCTGACCGGCGCACAGAAGGCCGCTGCGGTCATTATCGCGCTGGGCGTGGAGAAAGCCTCACTGCTCTATCATCACATGGAGCCCGAGGAGATCGAGATGGTGACCATTGAGGTCGCCAAGCTCGGATTCCTGGATGCAAGTGTGACAGAAGAGGTGCTGACCGAGTTCTATCAGATGTGCATGACCAATAAGGCAGTCACCGAGGGCGGCATTGAGTACGCACGGACGGTCCTCCAGAAGGCGTTCGGCGAGCAGGCCGCATCCACACTGCTGGAAAAGGTCACCAAGTCGATCAAGAACCGCGAGTTCTCGTTCATGAACAAGGCCAGCGACAAGGATCTTTTCACGGCCTTGCAGCATGAACGTCCGCAGACCATTGCACTTGTACTTTCCTATGTAGATCCGGATAAGGCAGCTGCGGTAATTGAGCAGCTGGAAGGGCGGCGTCAGATTCAGGTCGTGGAGAACATTGCGCAGATGGACAGCGCGTCGCCTACCGCAATCAAGATTATCGAGGCCGAGATGACCCGGCGCTTTGCGAATATCTTTAGCAGCAGCAATGTCCAGGTCGGCGGTATCGACTTCGTGGCTGACGTGATGAATAACCTTGACCGCTCGAGTGAGAAGACGATTTTCGACGGCCTCAATGCTTACAACGACGAGCTCGCCGAGGAGATCCGCAAGCGTATGTTCGTGTTCGAGGATATCATGACAATGGACGATCGTTCGGTGCAGCGCTTTGTCCGCGACTGCGACCCGCGTGATTTGGTCCTGGCGCTCAAGGCTGCCAACGAAGAGGTGCAGGGCAAGCTGTTCCGCAACATGTCCGGCCGTATGGCAGAGAGCATCCGCGACGACCTCGAAATCACAACGAATGTCCGCATGAAGGATGTCGAGGATGCGCAGCAGCGTATTGTCAACATCATCCGCGGTCTGGAGGAAAAGGGCGAGGTTATTATCATGAAGGGCGGAAAGGACGATATCATTGCCTAATATCTTCAAGCGCTTCATGAAGCCGGAAGCATCCGCCTACGTTTTCCCGGACGCAAGCGAATGGGACGACGTGAAGGATGTTATACTGCCTGACAAAGAAGGGGACGAAGAAGAAGCGCCGTTTGTGGCTTTCGTGCCCGAGGAGGCTGAGGCCACGGTTGTCGGGGAGACGGATCGTGAAGAGGATTTCACCGATTTTCAGGAATTCAATCATCCATCTGCATCCGATGAGGACGCCCCGCCCGAGGAAATCCCTCCGGAAGAGGACGCACCTGCGGCGGAGGATGTGCCTCCGGAAGCAGAGCAGTCCGGGGAGGCCGTGCCGCCGCCGCGCAAGCGGCGGACAACGCCGGTCGATTATGCAAGAATGCAGGCGGAGGCGATTCTGGCACAGGCACGGGACGAGGCCGAAGCAATGAAGGAGGCCGCTTTGCAGCAGGCTGAGGAGGAAATCCAAAACCTACGGCGTGAGGCGCGTTCCGACGGATACAGTGCAGGCTATGCCGAGGGCATGGCAAGCGGCATGGCCGAAGGCCGTGCGGAGATTGAGAAACAGGCAGCAGAGCTTGGCGTTGTAGTTGCGGATTTTCTGGAAACTGCGGCCAAGATGCGCGATCAGCTGATGGATCAGACCCGGGAAGAACTGCGTGACCTGGCAATGGCTATCGCCGAAAAGGTGATCCGTGTCAGCCTGCGTTCGAGCGGAGATATCCTGATGCGGATGATAGAGACGGCCACAGAAAAGCATCGCCGGTGTGAATGGGTACAGATTTACATTGCAGACTGCGATTCAAAGAATCTTGCGCTCAGCATTCCGGAGCTCACGGCGTCGCTCGGGCACCTGTCTGACCGCGTGCGCATCATCCCGATGATAGATGATGAATCTGGCACTTGCATTATTGAGATGCCGGATGAGATTATTGATGCGAGCGTTTCGACACAGCTTGAGAATATCCGTGAGATTATGAATACGACCGTTCACGACAGGGAATAAGCAGTATTTAAGGGATAGATTATGTTTCAGGATACCATTCGGCAGATTCAGCAGGCCGAAACCATCGGTCATACCGGAAAAATTGAAAATATTGTCGGCATGTCGATTGAGGCGTCGGGTATAAAGGCTGCGGTAGGCGATATTTGTCGTATTTACAGCGGCGAGTCCAGCGGACAGATCACAGCCGAAGTCGTTGGATTTAAGGGTGACCGTGTGCTGCTTATGCCATATTCTGAAATGAGCGGCATTTCGGCTGGCAACTTTGTCCGGACGACCGGGCAGCAGCTCCGGCTGCGGGTCGGATCGTTCCTGAAAGGGCGCATCATCAATGCGCTCGGACAGCCGATTGACGATCAAGGCCCCTTCGAGGGCGGTGTACATTATGCCATTGGCGGCAGCGGCTATGTCAATCCGCTGACCCGCCCTCCCATTCGGGAGCGCATGGAATTCGGCGTGAAGGCGCTTGACGGGCTTTTAACTATCGGCAAGGGCCAGCGTATGGGGATTTTTGCAGGTTCCGGCGTAGGCAAAAGTACACTCATGGGAATGATTGCGAAAAATGTCAAAGCAGATATTAACGTCATTGCACTCGTCGGGGAACGCGGCCGCGAGGTGTTGGAGTTTGTGCAAAAGGATCTCGGTGAGGAAGGGATGCGGCGTTCCATTCTGGTGGTTGCGACCTCTGACCAGCCTGCTATGCTCCGTATGCGCTGCCCGTCCGTTGCGACCGGGATTGCGGAATATTTCCGTGACCAGGGGTTTGATGTGCTGCTGATGATGGATTCCTTAACCCGTTTTGCGATGGCGCAGCGCGAGATTGGTCTCGCGATTGGCGAGCCGCCGGTTGCGCGTGGCTATACCCCTTCCATTTACGCCGAGCTGCCGAAGCTGCTTGAGCGGAGTGGTAATTTTAGGACTGGTTCAATTACTGCGATTTATACAGTGCTGGTTGAGGGCGATGATACAAACGAACCGATTGCCGATACCGTGCGTGGTATTTTAGATGGGCATATCGTACTTTCCCGTGCATTGGCAGCGGCGAACCATTATCCTGCAATCGATATCAGTGCGAGCATTTCCCGACTGATGATAGAGCTGGTGGATGCAGAGCATCAGCAGCTGGCTTCCAAACTGCGTGATATCTTGAGCGTTTATGAGAAGAATGCCGACTTGGTTTCCATCGGCGCGTATAAGGCGGGTACAAATCCCCGTTTGGATTCCGCGCTGACGAAAATTGACCTGATTAACCAATTTCTGATGCAGGGCGTCAAAGAGGCGTTCACCTATGAGCAGTCGATTGCTGAGCTCCGCCGGATTCTAAAATAGGGACGGCGACAATAGAGTAGAGGAAGTTATATTTGTGGACAGAGGAGACGACAGCCTATGAAAAAGTTCCATTTTCAGCTGGATACGGTGTTGGGCTACAAGCAGCAGGTACTGGATAACCGGCTGGTGGAGCATGGCGCGGCCGTTGCGCAGGTTACCCGGCAGGAGGCTGTGCTGCTGGACGCACAGAACCGCCGCGGCGCTTACGAAGCGGAGTTCCGGCAGAAGCAGGCCGAAGGTATGACCATGTTTGAGGCCCTTAAGTATCAGAGCTGTATGGAGGCGCTGATGCGTGAGATTGAGCGGGAAAAGGAAAAGCTTGTCCAGCTGCGCCGTATTGAGGAAGAGAAGCGGGCCCGCGTGGTCGAGAGCCGCGTGGAGACCAAGACGCTCGAAAAGCTGAAAGAAATCAAGCTCCAAGACTACAATTATGACATTCACAAGGAAGAGGAGCGGTTTATTGATGATTTGACCGCGACCAAAAGAGTGCTGAGCAACGCGTAAACACGCGCGTTTCTCATAGATATTTTATCCTTATGAGGAGGTGAAACCACAAGTAATGAAAAACAACAGTGTAGACATGATGACAAAACTCATCAACACCGGCGTGAAGCAGCAGAAGGTCAGCAATAAGCAGAGCGATTCATCATCCGACCGTTCGGATTTTGAGAAAATGCTTGAGCAGGCAGGCCAGCAGCAGGGCTTCACGGCGGGGGACACCAGCGAGAGTTCTTCGTCTTCCTCTGATTCTGTTACGGTCAATGGCGTAACGGGTGAGACGGAACCGGGCGTAGAGCAGCTTTCCATTGCGGCAGCGCTCATCACGGTGCAGCCGATGGTGCCGGTAGACACGATCACCCCGGTTGAGGTCGCAGATATTGCGCCCGCAGGCGTGGAGGCTGTAGTGATGCCGGAGGAGGCAGGCGCAGTTGTGCAGCAGGTGGCGGCAGCCCCGGTCCTGATTCAGGAAGAGGGTCAGCAGCAGCAGCCGGTGATGACAGAGGTGGTTCCGGAGGAAGAAACCATCGCCCCGGAAATGATTTCTGAACGGCCGGTCGAGGCGGTAGCACAGGAAGCCCAGCCCGAAGCAGAACAGCAGCAGATGGCGGAAGAGCTCCCCACGGAGCACCGGACGGTTGAAGCGAAAGCGTCTGACAACAGCGAAGAGGTCGTTGTAGAGGATGTCTCGGCAGCAGCTGAAGCGCCGGTGTTTGAGGGAACGGAGACCGTACCGGTCAAGGTTGCGGAGACTGTCCCCGAGACGGTTGAACCGGAGGCCGAAGACGCTGCGCAGAAGCTCGCCCAGCATATTGAGCGTGCAATGGTGCAGGGGGAAAGTACGGTTGAGCTTAGCCTGACCCCGGCAAGCCTGGGACAGCTGACGGTCGAGATTACGCGCTCAGGCGATGGTAATCTGAGTATTGTATTGACGACTGTGACCGATAAGGCAGCAAACCTGTTGGATCGTCATGTGACCAATCTCCAGCACATGCTGTCTGACAATGCACAGAACGTCCATATCGAGGTCGAGAGCCGCACGCAGCAGTCGCAGGCGCAGCAGTTCCTGAACCCGGACGGTGAAGCCAATCATCAGCACCGCCAGCAGCAGCATCAGAAGCAGGAAGAAGAGCACGACAGCGGCGATTTTCTCCAGCAGCTGAGGCTTGGCCTGGTTGAGCTTGAGTAAGGGGACCGGATCTAAATAGTTTGCGTCTATGGCCTGTATTTTATACAGCCATTGTCACAATTTATTTTCTCGGTTCCCAGAGATGGCAGCTCACAAAATTCTATTAGAAAGGAAGCGATACTCTATGGCAGTTTCCGCAGCAGGTTCGGAATATAAGCATCCGTACGAAAATATCAACGGTCAGATTGATAAAACGAATGAGTTTTATGTAGCCAAGAAGTCTACGAATGATAAAGCCGGGCAAAGCCTGGACATGACTGATTTCCTGACGCTGATGGTTGCTATGTTCCAGAATCAGGATATTGACAATCCCGCTGATACGAGTACGATGATGACCCAGATGGTACAGATGTCGGTAATCCAGGCGATCACGGATATCAGCCAGCTAATCAGCGACAGCACGAATATGACCTATGGCGCCTCGCTGATTGGTAAGGAAGTCACGATCGGTATCTATAATGATACGTTTACCGACCTCCAGGAGATTACCGGTGTGGTAACCGGTACAGGCCAGCAGGATGGCAAGCAGGTCATTTTTATTGGAAATGATACCTATCTGGTGTCGGATATTATTGCCGTTGGCCGTCTGCCCGAGAAGGACGATGGGGATAAAGACGACGACAAAGTTGACGGGACGAAGCCTGGTGAAGGCACCGACAAGCCGGAAAACCCCGGCGGCACAGAGGGTGACAAGGAGCCTGAAGCTCCCGGCGGCGCAGAGGGCGGCAGTGATGCCGGAAACAGCGGCGCAGACACCGAGCCTAAGGAATAGCAGGAGGTGTGCGCAGCAGTGATCGACCGAATAGCACCGGCGAGAGGCGCCGCGCGCAGTGCCAGCGCACAGCGGGGAGAACAGCCGCCGCAGCAGAGCTTTGGCGCGATGCTTCAGCAGCAGCTCCAGCAGGCGCAGCCCGCACAACAGCCCCTGAACTTTTCCAAGCACGCGCTGACGCGTGTAGAGGAACGCGGCATTGAGCTGACCCCCGAGCTGATGGATAAGCTGGCCGGGTCGATTGGCAGAGCGTCGGAAAAGGGCGCAGTGAATATTCTTGCGCTCGGCGGAGAGCAGGCGTTTATTATCAACGTTCCTCACAGCAGGGTGATCACCACCATTTCGCAGGACGAGATGAAGGAAAAGATTTTCACCAATATTGACGCTGCCGTGCTGCTGTAAACATGTTTTTTTAGGGTGAAAAAAGCAGGTCCGTAATGGATGCTTTGGCGGGGGTCGGATGGATTCCCGCCGCCCGGTTTCAATTCAGAGAGGAGAAATTATCACATATGACTGGCGCTATGTACGCGGCCGTTGCCGGCCTGAAGACGCATATGGGTGCGATGAATGTCATCGGCAACAATATCGCGAACGTGAATACAAATGCCTATAAGGCATCCAGCTATACTTTCAAGGAATCGCTTTATACGACTTCGCGTGGTGGTTCTGACGGCACGGATACCCAGGGCGGTGTCAACCCTGCACAGATCGGCTATGGCTGTTCGATTGGGTCGATTGATATGGATATGAGCTCGAAGAACTATGCGCCGACAGGGCGTGCGCTTGATATTTGTATTGATGGCGACGGTTTCCTGATGGTTGGCGACAAGGGGATGGGGCCGTTTACCGATGGCCTGGCGTCTAACGGGACGACATCTTCTGCACGTTCGCTCGACCTGGTGCGTCTGGGCCGTCTGAAGTTTGACCCGAAAGGGTATTTGACCGATGATCAGGGCAGATGTGTATACGGCTTTGCAACTGCAACCAAGGGCGATAACGCCGATGGCGCGGCACAGGGCACGCCAGAGCTTCAGCCGAACCTGACAGAGCTGCGTATTCCTTATGTCCGCACGGAGAACAAGGATGGTGTAGTAACCAAGACCATCTGCTACCCGAAGGTAGACGAAAGCGGCAGAGTAATCGACAACAATTCGTCAGAGGACGCGGACGAAAACGTGACCTATGAGCGCGCGTTGCTCGACAGCATTCAGATCAGCAAGACTGGCGTGATTACTGGCGTTACAAAGGATACGGATACGCCGGTTGTTATTGGCCAGATTGCACTGGGGCAGGTTGACAACCCGGAAGGCCTGACGCATGTAGACGGCCGTTATTTTAAGGCGCTGGATGGTGCAGGCAACTTGCATATTACCAGTATGGGCGGCCAGATTACGAACCACCGTGATACGGAAGGCGCAGGCGGTGCTGCGGACAATGCCAATACGACAGAGATTGAGCATGCCGGCGGCACATCGACAATCAGCGGCGGCCTCGAGAGCTCAGGCACGGATCTTGCGACCGAGATTTCCAACATGATCGTTATGCAGCGCGGCTATCAGGCGAATACAAGAATCATTACCGTAACGGACAGCATGCTCGAAGAGCTTGTAAACATGAAGCGGTAATTCTAATTGATTGAATAGCTGAACGCTGGCGGGAAACGGGCGGGGTTCACGCCCCGCCCATCCTGTGCCGGTGTGGAAGGAGAGAGGGAGAGATATGATCGTCCTGACAAAAATGAATAAGGAACGCTTTCTGGTCAACCATAACCAGATCGAGTGCATTGAACTGATCCCGGAATGCAAGGTGGTCATGATGAACCATGATTATTATCTCGTCCGTGAGACTGAGGAAGATATCATCCGCAAAATCACAGAGTATAATGCGAAGGTATTGGATATTCACCGGGAACTCACTATTGTAGACCGCCGCTGACGGGCGGCCAATTCAAGTAAGGGCAGGAATAAAGTATGAACATCACCTACATAATTGGCGTGCTGCTTTGTATCGTGTTTATCGTACTTGGCATGGCGAACGGCCTTCCACCGTATGATTTTACACAGCTTGAGAACTTCTTTGATGCACCCAGCGTCATGATTGTTATCGGATGTACGATTTCGATTGTTGTTGCGTGTTTTCCGGCGTCCATGCTGGCAGCGATCCCGAGGCACTTTGCCGTTATGTTCAATGTGAAAAAGAACGACCCGGGATACTATATTGATCAGCTGGTCGAGCTGGCACAGGCAGCCCGTAAGGATGGTCTGCTCGCACTTGAAGGCTTGGCCGCGGAGCAGCAGGACCCATTCTTCAAGCAGGCGATCATGCTCATCGTTGACGCAAACGACCCGGACCGTGTCCGCAGTATTTTGGAAAACGATATCGACTGCATGTCGGCCAGACATGAGGCTGCAGCAGCGCTGTATGATAAGGGTTCTGCTGTTGCACCGGCGTTTGGTATGATTGGTACGCTTGTCGGCCTGATTAACATGCTGAAGAACATGGATATGGAGTCAGGCGGGGCAGGCAATATCGGTAAAGATATGGGCGTAGCGCTGATTACCACGCTGTATGGCTGTATTTTGGCACATATGATTTTTGGACCGATTGCAAATAACCTTCGTGCACGTGATGAGGAGGAAGTCCTCTGTAAGATGATTATCGTAGAGGGTATTACCTGTATCCAGGCCGGTGAAAACCCGAAGCTGCTGCGTGAAAAGCTGAATACCTTTATTGCTCAGCGCAAGCGTGATGCAGAAGGCGGCAAGAAGGGCAAAGGCGGCGGCGGAGAAGAGTAAGGAAAGAGGCGATATGGCATGAAAAAGAAAAAGAGCAGCGGCGGCGGTGCGAACTGGATGGATACCTACGGCGACATGGTGACGTTGCTGCTGTGTTTCTTCGTGCTGCTGTATTCTATCTCTAATGTTGACCAGCAGAAATGGCTTGCGCTGGTGCAGAGTTTTAATCCCAAGGCAATTTATGAGCTCACGGAGACCGCCGGCGAGGAAGGCCCCGCAGCCGAGGAATTCGGCGGCGCAGGGATGGAGCAGGACCCTACTGCAACAGATATGGATCAAGAGGAGATCGATGAAGCAATCGAGCAGCTGTATGATGCACTCGTACAGTATGCACAGCAAAGCGGTTCCGGCCAGAGTATGGAGACGGTCAAGGGGGATGGATATATCTTTATTTCTTTTGACGACGCGGTCTTTTTCGATGGAGAGAGCTTCCAGCTGCGGGCTGAGGGGCAGGAGATCCTGGCCAATATCGCGGGGTTGATGGAGCAGAAAAAGGATTATATTGACGAGATCCGGATCATGGGCCACACTGCGCAGGCGCAGCCGGATGAGCCTAACACGGTCATGGTTGACCGGTTCCTGTCTTCCAACCGTGCAACGGAGGCTGCTGTCTATATCCAGGAGCATACGACGATTGCCGGGGAACGCTTTGTGACAGTTGGCTGTGGCCAGCACCGCCCAATCGATTCCAATGCGACCGCAGCGACCCGCAGCCATAACCGCCGTGTTGAGATCATGATCTCGGGACGGAATGTTGCAGACGGAATGGGCAGCGCAGTCGAACAATATTATACCACCCGTGCAGGAGACCCGGAGCAGCCGGACGAAAACGTGACGTCTGCTGATGCTACGGCGCAGCCGGCCGAAGGGGAAAATGCAGCAGCAGCTCCGGCACCATCAGAGGAAGCTGCCCAGGAATAGGAAAAGCGAGGTTAGCCGATGGCGGAGAAACTGTCACAAAGCCAGATAGACGCTCTGCTCAGCTCCATGAGGGGCGGAGGCGCTGCTGCCCAGCCGCAGGAAGAAGCCCCGGAGAAAAAATATCGGAAATATGACTTCAAGAGTCCGCGGAAATTTACGAAAGACCGTATCAAGATGATCAGCGGGATCTTTGACAACTATTCCCGTATTATCAATACGCGGATTAACGGGCTGCTTCACACTACCTGCGAGGTAGGGGTTGATTCCGTTGAGGAGCAGCATTACTATGAATTTTCAAATGCCTTGTCCGATACGACTGTCCTGACGATTGCCTATCTTGATATGGAGGGGGAAACGGAGGAAGAGCCGGTCCTGTTTTATATCAATGCTCCGGTTATGGTAAGCATGATGGACCGCCTGCTCGGCGGGAACGGCAATCTGGATGATACTGTCGGTGAGGATTATGCATACACTGACCTGGACCTCTGCGTATATGAGAATCTTATGCGCGAACTTATAGGGGTGCTGGGGGAAAGCTGGAATAATTATTTGCAGTTGGACTTTTCATTCGGCCGGGTAGAAAGCAATCCGACGCTGGTTCACCTGATCGGAATGGATGAGACGGTCGTGCTGGTCGATATGAAGCTGAAATTCCCGAATTGCGAGGGCAGTATCAACGTTGTGCTCCCCGGACAAATGTTGACGGCACTGTTTACTCGCATCAGCCAGGAAAATTCCGCGCGCCGTTCGGTGGGGGAAGACCGTTCGACGGATATCATGGGGCATTTGCGCGATTCCAGTCTGGATGTGATCGCAGAGCTTGGACGTACATCCCTGCGGCTGCGTGATATCTATAATCTGAACGTGGGCGATGTGATCGACCTCAGTCAGAAGAAGGACAGCGCGGTTCACCTGCGGATTGGCGGACGCAAGTGGTTTGACGGGCTGATGGGTGTCAGCGACAGGCACTTGGCCATTAAGATAAAGCAGGTTTACCATAACGCCGAAAGAAGGGACATTCAGGGAAATGAGTAATATTTTTAGTCCATTGGAAATCAGCGCGATTGGAGAGATTACAAATATCAGTCTGGGCTCTTCCGCAACGGCGATTTCCAATATGCTTGACCACCGGGTAGACATTACAACGCCGACGGTGTCTATCGTAAATGCAGAAGATTTTGAGTTAGGTGAGCTTGAGCCTGCTATCGGCGTTGAAATCAAGTATGTAAGCGGTCTTGAGGGCAGCAATATCATGATCCTCAAGATGAGCGATATTAAGGTCATTGTTGATATTTTGATGGGTACGGAGACCCCGGATGAGGAATTTGTACTCAATGACCTCACTTTAAGTGCGGTCTGTGAAATCATGAACCAGATGATGGGCGCAGCCTCGACGGCCCTTTCCGATTTTCTCGGCAGGGTGGTCAATATCTCCACACCGGAGACATTTGACCTGGACGATATGGAAGCGCTCAAACGGGAACGGCTTCCCGCTCCGCAGGGACCCATTGTCATCGTCAAGTTTGCGCTTGATATTGAGCCGGATCTCCAGAGCGAATTCATGAACGTCATGTCTGTCGAGCTGGCGAAGGAACTGGTAGCAGGCTTTGGCCTTGACATCGATGATACAGAGTCAGAATCTGCCCCGGCAGAGGCGCCCGCTCCGGCAGCGGCACCTGCCCCAGCTGCAGCACCTGCGGCATCAGGCGGGACACTCTCCCAGGAGGAGATCGAAAAGCTGATGGCTGGACCGGCAGCTGCACCGTCGCCTGCTCCGGCATCGCCTCCCGCAGCATCGGGCGGCACGCTTTCACAGGATGAAATTGAAAAATTGATGGCACGGCAAAGTGCGCCGCAGGCGGCCCCAACGCCTCCACCTGCTCCGCAGCCTAGTGCACCGGCCCCGCAGCCGGGTGCGCCGCAGATGGCAGGTATGCCGCAAATGCCCGGCGGGATGCCGCCGCAGATGGCGGGGATGCCCCAGATGCCTGGCGGGATGCCGCCGCAGATGGCTGCTGATCCGTCACAGATGCCGTATCCATATTATTATATGCCTCCATATGGCGGTTGGCCGGGCTATCCGCCCCCGCAGCAGCCGGAGAAACCCGATCCCAAGGTGATCAGCACCCAGGTGCCTGCTATGCCTGCATTGGCAAACGGCGAAACGCTTGGCGAGGAGCAGGCGCAGAATCTTGACCTGATTATGGGCGTTCCGCTTGAGGTGACGGTTGAGATTGGCCGCACCCGCAAAAAGGTACAGGATATCCTTGCCTTTTCCAAGGGTTCGCTCGTGGTGCTGGATAAGCTGGCTGGCGATCAGGTCGATATGTTTGTCAACGGCAAATGTATTGCCCACGGTGAGGTAGTGGTCATTGATGATAATTTCGGCGTCCGGATCAGTGAAATCCTTCGCAAGCCGGAGCTGGAAGATATAACATCTTTTAAGTAAGTCTTTTTTGAAACATTATATTCAGAAACGAGGAACAAAACAATGGCTAAAATTTTATGTGTTGACGATGCGGCGTTTATGCGCAAGGTCGTCAAGGATGCCCTGAGTAAGAACGGTTATACGGATCTTTACGAGGCGGTTGATGGTGCTGATGCGGTCGATAAGTATTCCCAGATCAACCCTGACCTGGTGATTATGGACATTACAATGCCCAATATGGACGGCCTGGAGGCCCTGAAGGCAATTCGCGCAAAGAACCCGGCGGCCAACGTGGTCATGTGCTCCGCAATGGGGCAGGAGGCGATGGTAATTGAAGCGATTACCGCAGGCGCAAAGGACTTCATCGTTAAGCCCTTTAAGCCGGATCGCATCCTGAAGACGGTAACGTCGATCCTCGGCAGCCCGTGATGACCCTCTGCCGGGGGCATGAACGATATCCTGTTTTTGCAGTTTTCAGGCTCTGGGGCCGGCCGATATGGCAGCAGAGATGCCAGGCCCCGCATACGCTGTGTTGTGTACATGGCTTTTGACAGCGATTTCTGCGTCGGCAGGCCCGCACAGTGCGGGCCGGGCCGTCTCACCGCCGTGTAGAGGCTTACAGTTATATTATCGCTGGAACCCTGGGAGCATTACCGGTTTCCGGCTGTTATTGGGAAGGTTATTGCGCAAATGGATTTGTTTGCGATTGATAATAGATTTCAAAGGCCGCATTTGGTCTTTCGGTGCGTCGGTTGCCGGGCGGTACAGCCCGGGGATGCTGCATTTGCGGCACGGCGGCATCAAAACCCCTGGAATTAGGAAGGAGGAAATGGATGAGGCGCCTTTTGCAAATGGCGGCGAAGAACTCGATCGCACTCGGCGTAGTTGTGATTGTGTTGTTCCTGATCCTTCCGCTGCCACCGCAGCTGCTTGATGTTCTGCTGGTTCTGAATATTGCGTTGTCCATCATGATCCTGTTTATTACGATGAACATTACAGAGGCGTTGGAGTTTTCAATTTTTCCATCGCTGCTACTGGTTACAACGCTGTTCCGACTAGGTATGAACGTCTCGACTACCCGTCTGATCTTGTCAAATGGTTATGCGGGCGAGGTTATCGCGGCGTTCGGTGAATTGATTACGAGCGGCAATATCGTAATTGGTTTTATCATCTTTTTCATTATTGTCCTGGTGCAGTTCCTGGTCATCACGAAGGGCGCGGAACGCGTGGCCGAAGTTGCTGCCCGCTTTACGCTGGACGCGATGCCCGGTAAGCAGATGGCGATTGATGCGGACCTGAACACTGGACTGATTGATGAACAGGGCGCACGTATCCGCCGTGAAAAGATCCAGAAGGAAGCGGATTTTTACGGCGCTATGGATGGTGCGACTAAGATTGTCAAGGGCGACGCGGTCATGTCGCTTATCATTACGGCAATCAACCTGATTGGCGGCATTATCATTGGTATGGTAATGGGCGGCGGTGATCTGGGCACAGTTGCTTCGCTTTATTCAAAGGCGACGATTGGTGACGGTCTGGTTTCCCAGCTGCCTGCGCTGATGATTTCGACCGCGACAGGTATGATCGTTACCCGTTCGGTCTCTGACGGTAGCCTGAATACCGATGTTATCGGCCAGTTTGCCGCACAGCCCAATGCAATTATGGCAACCGGTGCGGCGCTGATATTTTTGGCGATCATGCCGAATACACCACATGTGCCGCTGGTGATTGTTGCAGCAATTCTGTTTGGGCTTAGTGTCATGATCCGCCGTCAGGCGCGGGTCAAGGAGGAAGCCGAGGTTGCCGCACAGATTCAGGAGGCTGCACCGCCCCCGCTGGAGGATGCACCTTCGGAAACCGATTATTATAAAGATATCAATAATGTTTATTCCCTGCTGTCAGTCGAGCCGATTGAAATGGAGGTCGGATACAGCCTGATCCCGCTGGTTGATGAGAGCAGCGGCGGCAAGCTGATTAACCGGATCGTTATTTTCCGGCGGCAGTACGCGCAGGAGATGGGTTTTGTTATTCCAACAGTCCGTCTGCATGACGGCTCGATGCTGGGAACTAACCAGTATATCGTCCGGATCAAAGGCGAGGAAGTTGCGAAGGGTGAAATCCTGGTAGACTACTATCTGGCGCTTGAGCCATCGAACCCGTTGGGCGAGATTGACGGTATTGAGACGATTGAGCCTGCCTATGGTATCCCGTCGCGCTGGATACTGCCGGAAAACAAGGAAATGGCAGAGATTTACGGATATACGGTTATTGATCCGCTGTCCGTTATGCTGACCCACTTATCGGAAACCATTAAGCAGCACGCTTATGAGCTGCTTACACGCAGCGAAACGATCCAAATCGTTGAGAATTTGAAAAAGAGTTCGCCCGATTTGGTTGAGGAAGCCTGTCCGCAGATTATTTCCTATGCATTGCTGGAAAAGGTGCTGCGTAATCTGTTGATGGAGGGGATTCCGATACGTGATATGGTGACCATCCTGGAAACAATGGTTGACACGATGAACAGTACCCGCGACCCGGACCTGATTACGGAGTCGGTACGTTCTGCGCTCAGCCGCACGATTACCCGCCGTTTCTGCGAGAATGGTCAGCTGCGTGTCATTACGCTTGACAGTGAAGTAGAACGCAGGGTCGTTTCCTCCCTGACGAAAAATGACCATGGCATTTATCTGTCGATGGGTCCAGATTTGTTACAGCCCATCATTTCACAGATTGCCGAATGTGTTCCTAAATTTGCGGATCTCGGCATTGCGCCGGTGCTGCTTACCAGCCAGGTCATCCGCATTTATCTCAGCCGTCTGCTGCGGCAGTATTTCCCCACACTCTGCGTGCTGGCCTTTAATGAAATTGTTGGCACCGCACAAATCCAGTCGCTTGGGAATATCTCGCTGCAAAATGCCACCGGGAAGAAGGCGGTCGGCATATGAGGGCAGCGGTGGTTGAGAAAGAGCGTCCGATTGAGGAGCTGTTCAGTGAATTCCTGCGGACGCGGGCGGAGGATCTCAAATGGGAGATTGTACTGCGCCACAGCAACATGATCAAGAGTATCGCACTGCGGCTGCATGATGTTTATGCGAGCTTTGCCCAGGTTGACGACATTATCAATGAGGGTCTGATTACGTTGGCGGATGCAGTGGAGAAATATGATCCTGCAAAGGGGTCGTTTGAGGCTTACGCTGCAATCCGCGTGCGCGGCATGATTATTGATTATGCGAAAAAGCAGGATTGGGTGGCAAGCTCGGTGCGCCGCCGCGTGCAGAAGATCGAGCAGGCCTCGGCAGAGCTCGCAACCAAATTCGGGCGGGAGCCTACCGAGGAAGAGGTTGCGGAACAGGTTGGCCTGACGCTGCCGCAATACCGCCGCGCGATGGGGATTTCCTACACCCGCAACGTGATTTCGTTGGAGGAGCTGGTTGAGCAGAACCGGGAGCATTGGGCAGCCGAAAGCGAGGCGCGTTATCCAGAGGAGGAGTTACAGCGCAGTGAGCTGGTCGAGGTGCTTTCGGCGGCGATTTCTACGCTTGACCGCAACGAACAGCTGGTACTCTCACTTTACCATGAGCGCGATCTGAAACGCACGGAAATTTCCGCGGTGTTGGGCGTCAGCCCGGTGCGCGTATCCCAGATTCACACAAAAGCGCTGCGCAAGCTGCGGAAAATGCTGTCACAATATTTAGAAGGGGATTGACTTCCCTTCAGCTTTTGAGAAAATCCTGTCCCTGCATGAAAGGAAGGCACGATATATGTTTAAGGGCTTTTATAACCTCACGTCCGGGATGCTGACCCATGGGCGGCACCTTGATGTCATCTCGAATAATATGGCGAATGTTGCCACTGCGGGCTTCAAGGCAGATACTTTTACTGCTACGACTTTTGAGGATGTCCTGTGGTCTCGGGTCGGCAATAAGGAGAAAACCTATGTTGGCCTGGGCAACCAGAGTTATATGACCGTCCCTAGTGAAAACTATACAGATTATACGACTGGCAGTTACGATACGACAGAGGAACCGCTGGATTTTGCAATTGAGGGGAATGAAAACTGCTATTTCGCATTTAATACAGCAGAGGGACGCGTGTATTCCCGCGCCGGATCGTTTACATTGGATAATGATGGTTTTTTGACTCTGCCGGGCGTAGGCCGTGTGCTTGATGTGGCCGGGAATGAGATCAATATCGTGACCGATAAGGTGCAGGGCGATAATTACGGCGGGATTTATACAGATGGGGGCGCTTTTGTTGGACGTCTTGGCGTATACCGTTTCCCGGAGGATAACCAGCCGATCAAGAACCGGGATGCATTGTTCGTTCCCAATGGGCAGGAGCCAGTGCTTGCGGATGATGTGCGCGTGATCAACGGCGTGGTTGAGCGCTCGAACGTGGATCTGGTAAAGCAGATGGTTGGTATGATTTCTGAACAGCGGGCATATCAGAGCGCGGCCCAGGTTTCCAAAATGTATGACGAGCTGATGACCAAGACGACCGGCGAGCTTGGCCGGATGTAAGGGAGGGAGTTTTCAGAGATGGATATGTCTTTTTATACTGCGGCCGTTGGGGCACAGCAGCAGCAGCGCCGTTTGAATGTACATGGCAACAATATTGCAAACGTCAATACGAATGGCTTTGCGGCAAAGCGTCCGTCCTTTATTGCACTGATGAATGACTTTATGACAGGTGCAGAGGAGGCCGAGCTTCCGCGCGGCACAGGTTCTTTTATGATTGGCGCGGATACCAGTTTCCGTCGTTCGGCAACGCCTGAAACCGGCCGTTCGCTGGACTATGCGATTGAAGGGGATGGTTTCTTTGCACTTTGGGATCCAACCACTGGTGAATATTCCTATACCCGTGATGGCTCGTTTACGATGAGTTCGTTCCAGCGGCAAGTGCCTCCGCTGGAAGGCGGCGGGGAAGAGATGGCCGAGCCTGAGATGGAAACGGTCTGGTATCTTTCCGATGGTATGGGACGGTTTGTGCTCAGCGATGAAGGGCGGCTGATTGAGGTCGGCGATCCAGAGGTAAAACTGCCGATCGGTGTGTTTGATTTTATCAATACCAATGGTATGCTCAGTACGGTTGATAACCGCTTTATACCGATTGAAAAGAATGGCCCCGTACAGCAGGGGGCGGGCAAACTGCTGCAGGGCTGCTTGCAGGTATCCAACACGGATCTTGCAAATGAAATGGTTAAGGTGATCGAGTCGCAGCGTTCCTTCAGCTACGCGCTGAAAATGGTGCAGACCTCGGATGAGATCACAACCACTGTCAATGGCCTGCGTTAAAAATACGTGAAATATGGCAGGATGCTGCCTTAAAGGGGATACCGCTATGATCATAAAAAATTACGATGAACTGACCGCAATGGAGATTGATACCCTGCGAGAGGTCGGCAGTATCGGGACTGGGAACGCGGCGACCGCGCTCTCTTCCATGCTGAACCGTGAGATCCGCATTACCTATCCGGAAGTCCGCATTATGGGTTATAATGAAGCGATTGAATGGATCGGCGGTCCGGAGGTGATAACTGCGGGCGTATTGGTCGGAATCAGCGGGGAAATCAACGGCATTATGTTGTCTGTGCAGCCGCTGGATTTTGTAAACCTTGTGCTCGGCACAATGTTGCAGGAGAAGTGCGAGCGATTTACCGACCTTGGCGATATGGCGGGCTCTGCGCTGATTGAGATTGGAAATATTATGATTTCCACCTTTATCAACGCCTTGTCAGACCTTGCGAATATCAATGTGAGTCTGACGGTTCCGAGCTTCACGGTCGATATGCAGGGGGCGATTTTGACTGTGCCGATGGCGGAGTACGGAGGACAGACCGATTATTTAATGACCATTGGCGCGAATTTTATTGCTGATGGGAATGAGGTTCCGTGCCGGTTGCTGCTTTCGCCGGACATTCGCTCACTGAATTACCTTTTAAGAAAGCTGGGAGTTTTAGATGGCTAATGGGGGGAAGCCGGGCGTAGTCGGCATTGCAGATATGAAGCTGGCCCAGAATGGGGAACGGCTGATTACATATGCGCTTGGATCGTGCATAGGGATCTGCTTATATGATGCCAGGCTGAAGCTCGCTGCATTGGTGCACATTATGCTGCCGCTCAACATGGAAGCAGGCCGAAAAAACCCGCTGAAGTATGCCGACACCGGCATTCGGGAGGCCCTGAAGGCAATGGAAGCGAAGGGCGCGGCACGTGCGCATATCACGGCGAAATGTGCAGGAGGCGCAAAGATGTTTGAGGTATCCGGCAAAGGCAGCCTCGGGAACATCGGGCAAAGAAATATTGAAAGTGTGCGCATGGTACTCCGGCGGGAAGGCATCCGGCTGTTGGCAGAGGATGTTGGCGGGACGACAGCGCGTACCTTGTCGTTTGACTCGGCTACCGGTACGGCGACAATCCAGTCCTACGGCAAACCACATAAAAGTATATAAAATGAGGGGAGTGTCTGTAATATGGCCGCAGAAAAAAATGGTATCCTGCTGGAATCCGGTACAAATGAGATCGAGATTATGGAGTTTACGATTGATGACGTATTGTATGGCATCAACGTTGCAAAAGTAAAAGAAATTATGATCTCGGCGCCGGTTAAGTTTATGCCCCACACCCATCCGGCAGTGGAGGGCATCTACAAGCCGCGCGACCTGGTGATTACGGTCATCAATCTGCCGCGTTATTTGGGTGTTGAGAAATTTGCACCTTCGGAAAAGGATTTATTCATTATCACCAATTTCAATAAAATGAATATTGCGTTCCGTGTGCAGACGGTGGTAGGTATCCGCCGTATTTCCTGGATGGATATTCAGAAGCCGGATAAAACGATCAGCGGCGGTGAAGAGGGCGTTGCAACCGGTATTGCACAGTGCGGCGAGGACTTGGTAACGATTCTTGATTTTGAGAAAATTGTTGCTGAGATCGCGCCGGAAACCTCAATCCAGATGGCAGAGATTGATCAGCTTGGCCCGCGCCAGCGCGATCAGCGTCCGATCCTGATTGCGGAGGATTCGATTTTGCTTTCCCGGATGATCCATGATGCGCTGACCAAGGCAGGCTACACCAACCTTTCTATGTTTGGGAACGGCAGGGAGCTGTGGGACAGACTGACGGACATTAAAAGCAAGGGCCGCGTAGCGAATGACTGTGCGCTGATTATTACAGATATTGAGATGCCGCAGATGGATGGGCACCACCTTACGAAGCTGGTCAAGGATGATCCGGAGCTCAAAAAGATACCCCTGATTATCTTCTCTTCACTGATTACCGATGAGATGCGTATTAAGGGCAAAGAGCTTGGAGCAGATGAACAGCTGACGAAACCTGAAATTGGACATCTGGTTTCTGTTATGGATCAACTGCTCGCAAGAGGGCAATGATCCAGATATAAGGAGGGCATATGGAAAGCAAATATATCGTCAGGCGGCCGATCAAAAACCCGGAGAAAAAGATTATCGGTCATGAAATCCTGTATCACGGGGAGAATGCCGCCTATGGTTCAGACGATGGCGGTCAGAATTCCAATGATTTTGCTGTTGCTGATACCGTATATAATTTCCTGACACAAAATGTTGAAAAGTCGTTGAAGGGCTCGCTCAACTTCATGACATTTACAACGACGCTGCTGATGAAAAAGGCACCCAGGCTTTTTGAAAAGGAAAGCCTGGTTATCCAGATTGATGACAGTGTTATTATCCACCCGCTGGCAATGCATCTGGTGCAGCAGTACAAACAGGAAGGTTATCGGATTGCGGTCAATGAGTTTCAGTTTGCGCCGCGATACCTGTCGCTGATTGGGGAAATTGATTTTATTAAGCTGAATTTTTCCACAACGAGTGATCTGACGCTGCATAATGTGATAGAAATTGCCCACAGCATGGGCAAGTCCGTTGTTGCGACCGATATCAATGATGAAGAGCAGTATCAAAAGGCGCTTGATCTGAAGGTAGATGCGCTGGAGGGTTCCTATGTAGCGGAGCAGTTGGAGACCCGTGCGCATACAAGCGGCTATCTGCAAAGTAACTTTTTCCGCCTGATGGTGGCGGTCACCCGTGAGCTGCCGGATGTGGAGGAGATCGAGAAAATTATTTCGGTTGACGCAACGCTGACCTATGGCCTGCTGCGTATTGCAAACTCTGTATATTTTGCGATGCGCAATCGTGTTACGACCATTCGCCAGGCAATCATGACGCTGGGGATTGGGCAGATGAAACAGTGGGTTTATCTGCTGAGCGCCAGCAATGCTGAAAACAAGATCGACGATGGCTCGGAGGAATTCCTGAAACTGTCCTTCATGAGAGCTATTTTCTGTAGCGAACTGGTCAGTTATGCCAAGGAAATGAAAATCACAAAGGGCGATGCCTATCTGATGGGCATGATGTCAACGCTGCATTATCTGATTGCAGCACCGCTGGAAGAAATCTTACAGGAGATCCCGCTGCCGGAGGAAATCCCCGCTGCATTGCTTCGCTATGAGGGAACGGCAGGCTCCCTGTTTGCATTAGTGGTTGCCTATGAGCGGGCTGATTGGGACGAAATCAACCGCCGGGCAGAAGAGCTCAGTATCCCAACGAACCTGCTGACGAGTTTATACTTCAACTGCATGGATATGGTCGATGAAACCTGGAAACAGTTGACTTCGCCGGAACCGCGTCAGGAAGAGGTTACAGAAGAAGAACTTATGGAAGAACTGGCGGAAGAATAATTATTGCATGGATGGGAAAAACAGTGAAGTTTTTCCGCAATACTCCGTAATACGACTCAGGGGCGCTATGCGCCGGGGTTGTGTGCGGAGTATTTTTGTGTAAAAAACCAGGGTCAGCTGAAAAGCTGGCCCTGGTTGGATGGAATATGTGTCACCGGTAGTCATACTCGGTCTCTGGTGTAGAAATAATCACGGGGTTTGCAAGGTGGGATGCAAACATTGCGGCAAGCGCCAGAGCGGTCAAAAGAATGCACATCATAATCAATACCTCCAATTTACAGGAAATGAATAAACAAACGTTTCAGGATTTCAGCGGTAATCATATTCGCTTTTCGTGCTGTAAATGTTGACAGGGTTTGCAAGGTGGGATGCAGCCGTTGCGGCAAGTACCAGAGCGGTCAAAAGAATGCACATCATAATTAAAACCTCCATTTTATGGTTGTTGGTGGATTTGGTTCAAAATTCTACAGGTCTCAACTGAACTGGCAACATCGTGCCGGGTCAAGGCGAATGGGATTCCATCGCCGAAAAGTTTTATAATTCATTGGAACCGCCTGCCTTTCGTTGTTTTTTTAGGGCTTTTTTCTTCCCTTTCGGTGATTCTATTATCGCACGAAAACAGGAATTTGTCTTTCAATTTACGATGCTTTCCTGCCGAAACCGAAAAAAACTTTTTAAGCCGCAGAAACGGCGTTTCGGCCTATTTTTTTATATTTTCATTATAAAATGGGTCGCTGCATTGTTATGTATGTTTTTAGGCAATTCCGCACCAAACGGGCGTTTTTATAAATTCCTGTTATATTCGCGCTTAGCATAATATGATGCCGTTTCACCCTCCGCTGATGGCTTGGAAACTTCTGCTTTGTCCGCCTGCGCGGCGGGCGGTCCTACGCGGACAGCGCCAGAGGGACTTGTCCCTCTGGACTCCCATCTGTCGCCTGCGGGCGGGACGGGAGAGAGACGGTTGTTCGTTACATTAAAAAAGACGAAAGCGATAAAAATACCGCCCTCTTTTCAGAGAGCGGTGAAATCAAACAGAGCCGGTCTATTCTAGTTCCAGAAGAATCGGGCAGTGGTCACTGCCGTATATATCTGACAGAATTTTTGCATCCCGTACACGCGGCATCAGCCGTTCTGATACGAGGAAATAATCAATACGCCATCCCGTATTTTTTTCGCGGGCGTGAAAACGGTAGCTCCACCAGGAGTATGCACCCGTAAGGTCGGGATTCCTCCGGCGGAAGGTGTCTGCAAATCCTGCTTCCAGCAGTTCGGTCATTTTGCCGCGTTCTTCATCGGTAAAGCCTGCATTCTGATGATTGGTTTTTGGGTTTTTCAGATCAATTTCCTGATGCGCAACGTTCAAATCGCCGCAGATGACAACCGGCTTCTTTTGATCCAATGCGCAGACATAGCCCCTGAATGCATCCTCCCACTCCATCCGATAATCGAGCCGTTTCAACTCATTCTGTGCATTGGGAGTATACGCCGTTACAAGGTAAAAATCCGGGTATTCGGCAGTGATGGCACGCCCTTCGTGATCGTGTGCGTCAATGCCCAGCCCGTAAGTGACGGATATGGGTTCTGGCTGAGAAAAGACGGCCGTTCCAGAATATCCTTTCTTTTCTGCTGAATACCAGTATTCGTGATAGCCCTCAATCGGCGGAGCCTGCTCCGGCTGGAGCTTGGTTTCCTGAAGGCACATAATATCCGGGTTTTCGGCCGCCAGAAAATCAAAAAAACCTTTGCCAACGCACGCACGCAGGCCGTTGACATTCCATGAAATCAGTTTCATTTTTCGTTTCCTTTCAAAATACCACTGTGCTCAATCCGCCGGACGGCTTCCTGCATCCGTTCGGGCGGAACAACCAGTGCAAAACGTACATATCCCTGTCCAAGTGCTCCAAAGCTGTCTCCCGGTACGCAGATGACACCTGTGCGCTCCATCAGCATCATAACAAATTCGGCTGATGATTGGTAGCCCTCTGGGATTTTTGCCCATACGAACATGGTGCCTTTGCTGTCCGGTACATTCCAGCCGATGCTGCGCAGCCCACCGCAGAGAGCGTCCCGCCGGGCTTGATAACCACTGCGGTTGCGTTCAACGATTTCCTGCGGGCCATTCAGAGCCGCAGCTGCACCGGCCTGCGCAGGTAAAAACATCCCATAATCAATTTGAGAGCGGAAAGCGTGGAATTTCTGAATAATCTCCTGATTCCCTAACACAAAGGAAGTACGCATTCCGGTCAGATTATATGTTTTTGAGAGTGAGTTGAATTCAACGCCGACATCCATTGCTCCAGGAATGGAGAGGAAAGAAATGCCTTTGCGGCCATCCATCAAAAGGTCGGAGTATGCGTTGTCATGGATAATCATAACATCGTGCTTTTTCGCGAAATGCACCAACCGCTCATAAAAGTCTTCATCAGCCACCGCTGTGGTCGGGTTATTCGGATAGGATACAATCATCAAAGCAGCACGGTCAGCAACGGATGGCTCGATAGCATCCAAGTCCATGATCCAGTCGTTTTCGGGGCGGAGAGGCGCCAGGCCAACTTCGGCTCCGGCCATCATCGGCCCAAAGGAAAAAATCGGATAACCGGGATCAGGCGCAAGCACAAGGCTGCCGTGCCCCGCGAAAGGGAATGCTGCATGTGCAAGCCCTTCCTGTGAGCCACTGACAGACATCAGCTGTGCCGGCGAAAGTGACACGCCATATCTCCGTGCATACCAATTTTGTACGGCGGAAACCAGCGCAGGCGTATCCTCCATTGCATACCTATAGTTCTCAGGATTGGCGCAGGCTTCGGCAACTGCCTGCATGACATGTGTATCAGGCGCAAAATCAGGCGTGCCGATTGAAAGATTGATAACATCTCCACCGGAGGAAAGGATTTCTTTTTTCTTTTGGTCAAGCTGATTAAAAATATTAGATTCCACAGCTTGTCCGAGTTTTATAAACTGCATTTCGATTCCCTTCTGTCATTAGACCTGTTTGGTCATTGTTTGTGTACTGTGCATTTGCCGTCCGACTTGCCGCTTTTCCTTGTAATCCGGCACGTCCCGCAGTTCCTGAACAGGTCTATTGTTTGCTGTTTGGCCGGGGTACAGCAGTTATATTCATAAACGCTGAAAATGTCCCTTCGTTTTGCCTGCGGGCAGCCCCGGCGAACGCTTTTATTATACAATAATCGGAGTAGATTTACAACAGCCTTATAAAATTTAAGCTATCCATCGGCCCAACCGTGCGGATGATATCCGATTTTCTTTTTGAGGCTGTAATTTGCCGGATTTCTCTCAAAATATCGTCCGCTTTTTTCTGTTTTCGTAGAATTTTGACAAAACCGTAAAACCCCTCTTGAAAATCTGCATAAAATGTCAGATAATAATGGAGCTGTGTTTTTTTAGGAGGGATTTTCTGTGAAAAAAACATCATTGCGGAGCAGTCTGCTTCTTTTCCTGACGGCAGTGATCTGGGGCGTTGCATTTGTGGCCCAGTCTGCCGGGATGGAGTATGTCGGCCCGTTTACTTTTAATGCCGTCCGTTCAGTCATTGGCGGAATTGTGCTGATCCCCTGTATTTTTATCCTCAACCGGGGAAAGCAGAATCGTCAGCGTTCCCGGCAGGGCCGCCGTGATTTGATTCGGGGAGGGATCTGCTGCGGTATTTTTTTGGCTGCGGCAAGCTCTTTTCAGCAGTTCGGCATCCAGCATACAAGCGTCGGAAAAGCCGGGTTTATAACAGCACTTTACATTCTGTTGGTTCCGCTGTTGGGGCTGCTGTTCGGCAAACGTGTCAGCAGGCGGGTTTGGATAGCGGTTGCTATTGCGGTACTGGGGATGTATCTGCTGTGCGTGAATGAGGGCTTTTCGATTGCCTTTGGTGATCTGCTTGTTATGGTTTGTGCGCTGCTGTTCGCTGTCCATATTTTGGTCGTGGATTATTTTTCCCCTCGGGCGGATGGCGTTCAACTTTCCTGCATCCAATTTTTTACTTGCGGGCTGATTTGTGCTGTCGGGATGTTTTTGTTTGAAAAACCATCCTTTCAGCAGATTTTGACCGCGTGGATGCCGGTTTTATATGCGGGTGTGATGAGCTGCGGTGTTGCTTATACCTTTCAGATTATCGGACAGCGGGATACGGACCCTACGGTTGCCTCTTTGATTTTGAGCCTGGAATCGGTTGTTTCTGTGCTGGCTGGATGGCTGTTGCTGCATCAGGCGCTTTCCCTGCGAGAGCTTGGGGGATGTGCGTTGGTCTTCTGCGCTATTGTGCTGGCGCAGCTGCCGGATAAAATAAATAACCGGAACTCTTCATAGCAGAAGTTGTATTTTTAGTCCAGGGAATAACGATGAGAATGATGCCGTTCCAGGTGGCGGAGGAAGATATTGAATACCTGCACCTATCCCCCGTCCCGCCCGCAGGCGAAGGATGGGAGTCCAGAGGGACAAGTCCCTCT
>CAJUSB010000013.1 GCA_910589115.1 uncultured Clostridia bacterium
CTTCCCGCCGCTTGCTCAAGGCGGCATTTGATATATGCCCTTACGGGCGCACGTATAGCTCCCTTATCTTGGTATATCTTTTAGTATACCGCAGATAAGGGGGTTTTTTATAACATTTATATAAGGAAGCTTTGTGCATATTTTTTATATGTTTGGAACAATCTGGTTGAATTGTAACAAAAAAATCAGGAAATCAGACAGAGGGACTTGCAATTATCGCTGCATGGTGCTAGAATATGTAATGGATTTATAAGGATGTTACATTTTCGGCGCAGAGGAGAATTTGAGGAATGGGTCAGACGAAACGTCCTATGCCGCGGAGGTGCAGAGACGACCCCGGGGTCTATGTCACAAGGGAAAGCGTGGAGCAGTTTTTGAATGCCTACCGTCAGGAGGGATTGAAAGCAATATAAGATTGCTGATCGACCAGGCCCACGACCGCCTTTTAGAGCAGAAACAACTTACGATCGGGTAGAAAGCGGACCTTGAGAATGAATGATATTTCAACTAAGGCCGGATGGAACACTAGGGAAAGGGACTAAAAATGTGGATAAACTGCAAAACAAACTGAGCGAAGAGCTTTCAGGTCCGCTGTTGTTTAACTACGTATGGTGGATATTAAAAGAGGCACAGGAACGCGGCTTTCAGACCCTCTATTTTCTTGCACGGGACGGGTGCCTCCTTCGGGAAATTGCACAGCAGTTTTGCACCAGGTTTCAACTGCCCGTTGAGTGCCGGTATTTGTATTGTTCTCGTGCATCATTGCGTACCCCAAGTTATCATTTAATTGGCACGGAAGCGCATGATTTGCTGTTACAGGGTGGTTATTGCGTTACGCTTCGTTCATTGCTTCAGAGGGCAGCGCTTTCAGAAGAGCAGCAGGAACAAGTTTGCGCAGATTGCGGCTTTGGACAGATCGAATGGGATCGTACACTTAGCCGTATCGAACGGGCACACATATGTGCAGTGCTTCGGAGTAGCGACGTATGGAACCGCTTTATACAGGAAAAGTCAAAAAATGCCTATCAATTTGCTGTCGGTTATCTTGCGCAGGAGGGACTGCTGGAACGCCGGGAGGTTGTACTGGTAGACAGCGGATGGACAGGATCTATGCAGCGTTCCATGCGGCAGCTGCTGGAGTCCGCAGGGTTTTCCGGCAGACTGACAGGACTTTATTTTGGAATGTATGCAGCCCCCAAATCAGAAGCGGACGGCCAATATTTAACTTGGTACTTTGACCATACGGGACGGACAGCCGACAAAATTTTATTTTGCAATAATCTATTTGAATGCTTACTTTCAGCGCCGCATGGTATGACGACGGGGTATATTTTCCGTGACGGGGGATATCAGCCAGACTGCCTGCCAGAGCCACAGGGGCAACAGCAGATACGCGAATATATGCAGCTGGTCTTGCAGTACACGGAAAGACGTCTTCGGCAAACCCGTTTTTCGGAGTTCCATGAGGAAAGGCTGAAAGAAGATACCCGTAAACGGATTGCGCGGTACATGGCGCATCCTGATGCAGGGGAAGCGGCGGCGTGGGGAAGATTTCTGTTTTGCGATGATATCACGGAGACATATCATTTGCCGCTGGCAGACCCCGGGCAGCTGGAATATTTGAAGAATTACAATGTACCGCTTCGCGTGTTGCGGCGCATATTGAAACGACCGGGGAAACATCCTGCACAAGCGCTTTATTGGCCATATGGTACGATTGCATTCCTTCCGCGATGGAAGCGGCCCTGGTACCGATGGAATATTTACATATGGGAGTGGATTCGCTATGTTTTGCGATGAACCATCAGTAAAAGTTTCCGTCCTGATGGGGGTTCATAACATAGCAGGGCTGCGGTTGTTTGACCGTGCTGTGGGGTCTGTTTTGGCGCAGACAATGGATGATTTTGAATTCCTGATCTGTGACGATGGGTCTACGGATCGCACATGGGAACTGCTGGAACGCATTGCAAAACAGGATGCCAGGGTCCGGCTGCTGCGTAATACCAAAAATGAAGGGTTGGCATTCACATTGAATCGTTGCTTGCAGGCGGCGCAGGGGGAATATGTTGCGCGGCAGGATGCAGACGATATTTCAGCGCCAGAACGGTTTGCAGTGCAGCTGGCCTTTTTAGAACAACACCCGGAGATCGCTTTTCTTGGTTCTGATGTTATCCTATGGGATGAATGCGGGGCATGGGGGAAGCGGGAATTCCCTGAATATCCACAGGTCAGAGATTTCCTGTTTACGATGTCTTTTGTGCATGGTGCGCTAATGTTCCGCCGGGAAGCAGTTCGGAAGGCTGGCGGATATCGTGTAGCACGGGAAACGCGGAGGGCAGAGGATTACGATTTGTTGATGCGGATGTATGCGCAGGGCCAGAATGGTGCAAATATTTCCCGGCCGCTGTATGCGTTTCGTGAGGATTCCGCCGCCCGGAAGCGGAGGAAATATCGTTACCGGATTGATGAAGCCGTAGTGCGTTGGCGGGGCTTCCGCAGCCTTGGTTTGTTGCCTGGTGCATTTCCATATGTGGTAAAACCATTGCTCGTAGGGTTACTGCCACAACAGATTTTACAAAGAGCAAAAAAAGGGAGGAAATTTTGATGAGTGTAGAAACAGGTGCTATGGATTCACTGCCTTTATTGTCGGTGATCGTTCCTGTATATGGCACAGAAAAATTCCTGGGGAAATGTTTGGATAGCCTTTTAGAAGAGTCATATCCTAATATGGAGATTATTGTTGTCGATGATTGCTCTCCGGACCAGTCTTATGAGATTATCCAAGATTATATGGAGCGTTACGAGAATATTCGCTGTGTTCGGAATGCGGAAAACCAGGGACTTTTCAAGGCGCGTCTGCGCGGTTATGAGGTTGCAAGGGGTGAATATATTTGTTCAGTCGATAGTGACGATTATGTTGGCATGGATTACCACCGGCTGCTGATGATGCGTGCACTGGAAACAGATGCGGATATTGTTGTTTCAAAATTTGTGATTCACAATGTGGAACGAAATACATTACGATATCGCACTTATGGAAACTATGCGATTGAAGAGATTGATTTATCCGGAAAAGATATTATTTTGGATTTTTTTCATACAGAGGGTGAGAATTCACACCGATGGCTTGTATGGAATAAGGTTTATAAAAAAGAGCTTTGGGATCGTTCTTATGAAGACCTGTTGAAACTGGATCGCCACCAGATTATGCTTGAAGATTTAGCATATGGCACGGTATTCATGACAAATGCAAAGCGATATGTCAGCTGTGAGGCGGACACTTATTTTTATGTGAAGCATCCGGAAGCGTCAACCGGGCTGGGCGGGAATTACCAGAAATTATATAAAAACCTGAATGATCAGGTTGAGGCATTTCAGTTTTCTGAAAACTTTTTACGCGCACGGGGATTGTTTGATTCAGTAGCGGACAAAATGCAGCTGCTGCGGCAGAAGCAGGCGCGCGTTTGGGTGGATATGGGAAATAAGTATGCATTAACCAGCGGGGAGAAACAGGAAGCAGCTGTTTTGATTCAGCAGATAGCACCGCAGTATGATGCAAATACTTCCTGCGTGGAGGACCCATTTTTTTACCGGGAACACACACCGTGGGATAATCGTCTGGAAAAGCTGAAAAAAGCGATTAGCAGCCCGGAAATACGCTATATCAGTTTTGATATGTTCGATACTTTGGTGTTGCGCCCTTTTTTTCATCCTTCCGATTTATTTCGCTTGCTTAATCGAAAGTATGATGAGCTTACCTGTGGGCAATCACTGATGAGTTTTTCGGATATGCGGGTGCGGGCAGAACGCCATGCGCGTCAGATCTATTTGCGCAGCCACCACTTTGAAGATATTACGATTGATGAAATTTATCAGACACTGGAGGCGGATTATCAGGTTCCTCATACTGTGGCCATGATGCTCCAACAGGAGGAGGAGCGGCTGGAGGTTTACTTTTGTATCCCACGGAAAAAGGTAAAAGAGATTTACGAGTTTGCACTTTTTATGGGGAAAAAGCCGATTTGTATAACAGATATTTATTTGAATCGGGAAACCATTGAAGCGATGCTTGCAAAGGCTGGATATACGCAGCTGGATGCAGTCATTATTTCATCGGAGGAACGTATTACAAAGGCAAGCGGCCATTTATTTGAAGCAGTGCTGAAACAATTTGAAATTTCGCCGGAAGAAATACTTCATATTGGTGATAATTGGGCAAGTGATATTGTAAATGCACGAGCGCATAAAATGACAGCATATTTTACTGCACGGGCGGCTGAATTGTTTAGCAACCGGATTCCTGATGTGGGTGGGAAAAAGGGGAGGGCAACGTTCGAGGCCTCTTTGGCAAGGAACCCAACCGGGAATTATGCGAAATATAATTTTTCAAAGGGATATCTTGGTTTTCGCTGTATGCTTGCGCTTACAGCAAATAGGATTTTCGATCATCCATATCTTCCATATGAAAAAGGGACAGACTTCAACCGAAACCCGTATTATATCGGTTATTTTGCATTGGGGATGCATGTTTATGGGATTGTAAGGTGGTTGTTGGAGCTATGTGAAAAGCAGGGCTACCGTACCATTCACTTTGTTGCGCGTGACGGCTATATTGCGATGAAAGTCTATGAAACTGTCTCAAAATATTACCCGAACGCGCCCAGAGCGAACTATTTCTATATGTCGCGGAAGTCTTTCCTTCCACTGATCATTTCAAAAGCAGAAGATCTGTATATGCTTCCGGAATTTGCACCATGGAAAGGGAAACGGCCTCTGGATTATATTGAAATGCTGCTTCCGCTTTTGGAATGGGAGGGGCAGGAGGAGGCTGCTGGTTCCTATCGCAGGCGCGGCGTTATTTTAGAGAAGACGATTGACAGTGAAACGGAATACCGCCAGTTTATTGATGCACTGATTGAGCTATCCTACAGCCAGAGAAAAACAGACGAGTACCGGTCACGTATGCGGCAGTATTTTTCTGGAATCATTGGTGAAAAGGATATCATGTTTGATATTGGCTATAGCGGGCGTGCGCAGGCTATTTTATCGCTCCTGCTTGGCAGAAGCGTTGATGCGGCCTATGTGCATTATCTCAATGATAAGGCAATGGATTACGCAGGCAGATTTCATTTTCGTGTGTACTGTTATTATAACCATGTTCCGGCTATTATTGGAAAAATGCGTGAGCTGATACAGTCGGACACAATAGGCTCCTGCATTGGTTATGAAATAACAGAAACGGGCGTTGAGCCAGTGCTGGAAAATAGTTCTTACTCTTATCATGCAAAATTTGTGATGAAGCGTGTTCATCAGGGTGCCTGTGATTTCGCGAAGGATTTCATGGAGACCTTTTCTGAATATATGGAGGAAATGCACTACCGCGATTTTGATCTGGGGTTTGCGCATGAATATTATTTGCATCATCCAACGGGAGGGGATATGCAGTTATTCAGTGTATTCTATTTTGAGGATGATGTTCTTTATAATAAACAGTACAGCAGGAAAAAAATCACAGATACATGGTGGGGGGACTTAAAGTGGGGACGTTTGAAGGGTGGTGCAGGCGCAGCTGCTGGATCCAATGATTATGTGGAGATCAGCAGTGCTCCGCGTTGGAAAGCGGCCTGTTATTATGCCCTTTTTGATCGCAAAACGTTAAAAGACAAAGCGAAGTCACGGCTGGGCAGCAGGCCGCTGCTTTATCGGCTGTGCAAAACAGGCTATACGTCTTTGAAAGGCGTTTATAAGGGAGTGCGCCGGATTTATACATTTTTCCGTTATCCTGTTGTGGAGAAGAAAAAGGATTGTTCCATGAAGGTGATGTCAGGCCAGACAAAGCTCGATGGGACAGGGAAAATTTTATATTCCGCAGTATCGGAATATGGAATTTTATGTTGTATGATTCATAAGCAGAGGTATAACGCAGATAAATCCTGCATTTTAATGATTTCTGAATGGAGGAAGAACAAGTTAAAGCTGCTGGAAGAGACTGGGCTTTTTGAGGCAGTATATGTTTTTAGTGATAATGCATTACGGAAAATATCTTTTAGTATGAATGGCCGGATGAAAAAGGAATCATCCCGTCAAAAGTGTGCGGAAGAATGGTTTCGAGCATTCGAGATACAGTTTCCATTTGCAATTACGAGTTTTAGTGAAATTATTCTGACAAATAATACAATGTCGCTTGGTCTCTACTTAGAACATTTCCATATTGCGTATGTAGCCTTTGAGGAGTCAGCAGGCATATATTCAGAACCATCACTGTTAAGGGGAAATATTCAAATGACGTTTCCGGCTGTTGAACAGTGGTTGATAGAAACATACAAGTGCTTGGAAGGTGGCGGCGCTTGTCAAAAATGGTATATCAATTATGCTGCACAGAAAAAAGCATTTAGCAAAGAAAAGACAGAGGATTTCTCTCCCTGTGTTTTGTTAAACAGTTTATCTGAATCCGACCGCAGTAAAATATTATCCGTCTTTGGCGTATATGAAAGCTGTACGGAGCAAGGCAACGAAAAATCATGTTTAATTTTAACGTATCCGCTGGCAGACAGGATGAAGATTTCAAAGGCTGACCAGCAATTCATTTATGCATGTTTCGCTGACCTTTTTAGCAAGGGGCTTGACCTGATTTATATAAAGCCGCATCCAGATGACCATGTAGACTATAGTACCCTATCTGAAATCGAAATAATCCCTTCGGGAGTTCTTTCAGAATTGCTTTCGTATAGAATTGGCGGGAAGATTCAGCGCGCAGTATCAGCTGTTAGTACGGCACTCAATAATTTATCAGAAATAAATGAAAAAATTTATTTTGATTCGGGAATAACAGCGCATTATAAAGAATTGATTCGGTATTGGGTTGTTGTCCGCTGCATTGCGCACATGATGAAGGCAGAAGACACGATTATTTGCATTGGAACATGCGACATGATATTAAACAATCTGCTTTCTGTATCGGAAGATGAAAATCTAAAAAATCAAATAATTTACCATATGCAGGATATGCAGGAAACAGTCTCGGGAAAACGAATTTATATCCTTGGGACAGACGCCGAAGAAAAGGATCTTGAATCTGTTCAGCACATGTGCACGGAACAAGATATTATGATTTCCTTTCATGAATTCATGGGTGCGAATACGCTCCAGATATCTAAGAACCGTTTAAGAGGGGCATACTTATCCGATTTAGAGGATGAATTCCTGTATATTAAATATCAATGCAAATCAGAGCGGCCGCTTCACTTTGAACAGATCATGAAAATAATGAATATTCGCATCATAGTAAAGGAGCTGTGACATATGAAAGTTATTGGGATTATTCCGTCGCGTTATGCATCTACGAGATTTCCGGGGAAAGGGCTTGCCGACATTTGCGGTAAACCTATGATCTGGTGGGTGTACCGCAGCCTGAAAAATGCAAAAGGCATTGACGAAGCGTATGTAGCAACAGACGATCAACGGATAGTGGATGTATGTAATCGGGAGAATATCCCGGCCGTTATGACATCTACAGACTGTGCCACGCATTTAGAGCGGTTGTATGAAGTGTCAACGAAGATCGAAGCTGATTTTTATATCAATGTAAATGGGGATGAACCCTTAATTGAGAGCTCAGCGATTGAAGCATTGATACCGGAGCAGGTGAATCCGGATGATAGTTATTTTGCAAATGGCATGATGCTCCTGCGTGATCCGATTGATGCCTATGATACATCTAAAATCAAGATTGTAACTGATATGTTTGGCTATGGGATGTATATGTCGCGTACACCGATCCCATTTCCGAAGGGACGCAGTGATTTTGAATTGAAGAAATTTGTTGGCGTTCAGGCATTTTCTCAAAAAGCATTACAGTTTGCTGCAAGGACCAAGAGGGGATATCTGGAAAGTATAGAAGATATTGATGAATTCCGATTCCTTGAAAACGGTCATAAAGTTAAGTTTATATTGACAGAGGCGACAACCTTATCGGTGGACACCCAAAAAGATCTGGAAAAAGTACGCAGTATTATACAAAATAAGTTGGATAGTGGGGCGCTCGTGTTATGAGCAGGGCCGCAATTTTAGACTGTACCCTTCGCGATGGCGGTTATATCAATGAATGGCAGTTTGGAGACAAACAGATTTACGGTATTATTTCCCGGCTGGTGGCATCCGGGGTGGATATCATAGAGTGTGGTTTTCTGCGGGATGAAGATTATGAAAAGGGTCGGTCCGTATTTTCGTGCGTATCGCAGATTAAGCCGTATATTGCGCCGAAAAAGGAAGGCGTGCAGTATGTAGCCATGATTGCGCTGGGTGATATCGCACCGGAAAAGCTGTTGCCATATGATGGAAGTTCAATTGATGGGATTCGTCTGACTTTTCATAAGCATGAATGGGAATCGGCAAAAAAGGCTGCCACTCAGTTGATGGAAAAGGGGTACCGGGTGTTTGTACAGCCGGTTGGGACAACCTCTTATTCGGATGCGGAGCTGCTCCAGCTGATTGAGGAAATCAATCTTCTTCAGCCGTTTGCATTCTATCTGGTTGATACGCTTGGCATTTTATATCGAAATGAACTGCTCCGCCTGTTTTATCTGATTGACCATAATTTAGCGCCGCAGATTAAGGTTGGCCTGCACTCTCATAATAATTTGCAGCTGTCGTTCTCCAATGCGCAGGAGCTTTTGCGCATGAATTCCCGGCGGGATATCATCCTTGACGCTTCCGTCTACGGAATGGGCCGCGGCGTTGGGAATCTTTCGACAGAGTTGATTGCCGAGTATATCAATGTCAATATTGGTCAGAAGTATTCGATTATGCCGCTGCTGTCGATTGCAGATCAGTATCTGATGAGTATTTATTCTGAACAGAGATGGGGATATGATTTACCCTATTTCCTATCGGCAGCTGAAAAATGTCATCCAAACTATGCGTCATATCTGCTGAAAAAAGAAACACTCAATATGGAGGATATTTCAAAAATCCTCAGCCTGCTGCCAGCCGGGGAACGTGACCTGTATCATTCGGAGCTGATAGAGGAACACTATTTGACGTTTCAAAGCTGCCAGATTGATGACAGGGGAGCCGTTTCGTCGCTAGCGGAGCGTTTACGTGGGAAAAATGTACTTGTACTTGCGCCGGGGGCGGCTTTACATACCCATTGGCGGCAGGTTCAGGAATACATTGGCAGAGAAAAGCCGCTTGTGATTGCAGTTAATTTCATACCGGAGGAACCTGTGCCGGACATTCTGTTTATCAGTAACCGCAAGCGTCTTGATTTTCTGAAAGGGCAGATATGTGCACTTCCGTGCGTGGCAGCAACCTCAAATCTGATGGAGGAGCTTCCCAAAAGCGTTTATTTTGTAAATTACGCCAGTTATTTGGGTGAGGGTCGGGCTGCGGACAATGCGGGGGCGATGCTGATTCGATTATTGCGTAAAGCGGGCGCGGCAAAGGTGGCTTTGGCTGGTTTTGATGGATTTGACGCTGATCCATACAGTAATTATTGCATTGGGATTTACAAAAGCGTGTTGGAACGGGATGCGGCAGCGCAGAAAAATGAGGATATTTCCCGGCAGCTGAAACTTGCGCTGGGCGGCTTCCCGTATGAAATTGTAACGCCTACGAGGTATCAGATCGAGTGATGTATAAATGTGTTATTTTTGATATGGACGGTACGCTGGCAGACACATCCCCGGGTATTTTGGCCAGCCACCGTTATGCGCATAAAATGATGGGACAGCCTGCACCGGAGGAATGCGTGCTGCGGAAAGTGATCGGAGGGCCGTTGCTGCAAACCTATCAGGAACGGTTTGGATTTGCGGAGCCGGAGAAAGCAGTTGCGTTTTATCGGCAATACTATGCGGAACAGGGGATTCATGCAGCGTCACTTTATCCCGGTATTGCGGATGCCCTGCGAGAATTATATGCGCGTGGGGTGCTGCTGGGTGTTGCAACACTTAAAGCGGATCGCTTTGTAAAACAAATGCTGTGGGATATGGGTGTATTTGACTGTTTTTCTGCAATTTACGGCATGGATGAAAAGGACGGGCGGACAAAGGCGCAGTTAATTCAAATGTGTATGAGCCAGTTAGGTACATCTGCGGAAGAAACTGTATTAGTGGGTGACAGTATTCACGATATGGAAGGAGCGGAGGCGTGTGGAATTTCGTTTCTTGGGGTGACCTATGGATTTGGTTTCTCTGAGCAGGAGGAGAAGGGCAAATTCCAGATGTGCAGCACGCCTGCGGAAATCGTGGAAAAACTGGAAGTGCTTTATAGAGGCTGACCGGATTTCTGTGCCGTGTGCGTATAGGAGATTTTATGTTCAAAAATTTGATGAATCGGCGGTTTCTCTTTGAAGAGCTCGTAAAACGGGATTTTAAGAAAAAATACAAACGCACAGTTCTGGGAATGGTGTGGAGTATCCTTTCGCCTCTTCTCACGCTGCTGGTTATGAGACTGGTGTTTACACAGTTTTTTGGCAGGACAATGGAACATTATACTACCTATCTTTTTTGTGGGAATCTGGTATTCAGTTATTTTAATGAATCGACGTCACAGGGGATGGTTTCCTTGATGGGGAACGCAGGAATATTCACTAAAGTAAATATTCCTAAATATTTGTTCTTATTTTCAAAAAATATACAAACGCTGATTAACTTCGGTCTGACCTTGTGTGTCTTTGTCGTGTTTTGCTTTTTGGATCAAATCGTTTTCACTTGGAAGGTGATTCTTCTGATTTATCCGATTGTCTGTTTGGTGCTGTTTAATGTGGGAGTCGGGCTGATTCTTTCGGCGCTGTTTGTGTTTTTCCGGGATATACAATATTTGTGGACGGTGTTTACACAGCTGCTGATGTATATGTCTGCTATTTTCTATACGATCGATCAATATGATTATACAACGCAGTGTCTGTTTTTGATAAATCCGGTGTATCTCTTTATCCGTTATTTTCGTAAAATTGTTATTGAGGCATCCATACCGACTTTATGGTTTCATCTGTTGATGCTGACGGATGTTGTGATTGTACTCTCGATTGGATGTTGGATGTATAAAAAATACAACACGCGCTTTCTATACTATGTATGACGGAGGGCTCAGATGAGCGTTTTGCAGTTGGAACAGGTTTCCATCCGATATATGACGGGAGACTTTAAGGACATTGGCTTAAAGGAATATGTGATGCGTCGGTTGAAGCGTAATTATCAGGTAACTGAGTTCTGGGCAGATCGGGATATTACCTTTGCGCTGGAAAAGGGCGATATGCTCGGGATTATCGGCACAAATGGTGCAGGAAAATCTACGCTGCTGAAAGCGGTTTCCGGCATCATGGAGCCGACAAGAGGGGTTGTCAGACGGGAAGGAAGTATTGCCGCACTGCTGGAACTGGCCAGCGGGTTCGACGGGGATTTGACCGTGCGTGAGAATACGTATTTGCGTGGTGCAATGCTGGGTTATACACGTAAATTTATGGATGAAACCTACAGTCAAATTATCCGGTTTGCGGAATTAGAGGAATTCCAGGACAGGCCGTTTCGGCAGCTTTCTTCCGGTATGAAATCACGGCTAGCTTTTTCGATTGCATCGTTGGTACAGCCGGATTTGCTGATATTAGATGAAGTCCTTTCAGTTGGTGATGGTGCGTTCCGAAGCAAAAGCGCCGCGAAAATGAAAGAAATCATCCAGGGCGGTGCAACGACAATTCTGGTTTCCCACTCTATCGGACAAATTCGGGAGATGTGCAATAAGGTTCTGTGGCTGCACAAGGGGGAACAGATCTGTTTTACATCTGAGGTTGACTCTATATGTAATTTATATGAGAAATTTTTGGAAAAAGGGAATATAAGGGAAATTAAGCAAATTTTAGGCGGAGGGGGTAAATCCAACGGGTTTGCCACTTAAAAAGGAAACTACATTTGATCTTTCCGGCTGCTGTGTTTTGAGGGATATTTTTGGATTCCATGCGGAATGTAAAAGCTATCGGGTAAAGCGATTTCTTCAGGCAAATTCACCGGTATCTATGGTTTCCCCTTCAGTCTGTGATATCGGCTTGCGGAGCGTAACATATGACGACTGTGTTGCGAAATCAGATTTCTTAAAGCACAGTACAGCTGCTGATTTTAATAAAACTGCGTTTATCGAATTTCGCGAAAGTCATGCAGACTGGCTGATGCTGGATATTTCTGAGCTTAGTTATGGATTGCTTTATATCTGGAACCCGGCCGCAAAAAAAGGCACCTATGTTACACACTCTGTGGAAACACGCAACAGCATTCCACAGATGAAGCAGAGTGGGCTTCTTGAAGGTTGTAAGTGGGAATACAAGGATATTTTAAGTTGGAAGGAATCGGATTTGAAACAGTATATTTATAAATATCTTTCACAGTTGAAATGCCTATATCCTTGTGACCGCATTATATTGACAGAGGTAGTTAATGCACTTGACTTTATGAAGGATGAAAAGATGGAATCCTATAAAAATCAGGACTGGTTGAGACAGGTAAACCAGCTGCTGCGCAAATGTCTTGAATGGGCAAGAGAACTGCTTCCAGATTCTTATGTGATTTATATGCCGGATGGTGTTTATGGTGATTCGGAGCATAAGTGGAAGCTGGGACCTCGCCATTATGATAGTAAATATTATGATTATGGACTTGAGGCAGTGAATGTGATTGTTTCAGAGGATATTGCCGACAAACGTGAACGTTTGAGAGAATTGCATCAAATGTACTCGCTACGGTATTTGTCTGAGCGTAAAAGATGGATGTAAAAATTAGGAAGACAAACAAGGGTACCCTTGTTTGTCCGTATATTTGGTATACGGACAAACAACATTTTTAAGACTTGACCGAAGGGGAATAAGAAAAGAGGAGTAGATGATGTTTTTGGCAGTCGGAGCATGTAAATTACTATTGCTGTTAGTGTTTCTGATAGGCGAGTGGTATTGCCTCCGGGGTAAATTGAAATTGTGTTCGATGTTAATGCTTAGTTTGATAATGGTTTTGTTTTCGGCTACGGCACAGATGATATCTGAGGCTATGCCATCATTGACAGATCAGGTGACATTGACTGCACTGGGGGAAAAACGTCCCGGAGGAGAGGGAACTGAAATATTTCTTGCAGGATTTACGATTGACGGGGATTCTCTGACTTGTGAAAAGGCGCTGCGGATTGAAGAAGGGCATTGGTTTTGGAGTGGAAGCAGCTATTGCTGGCGCCCAGAAACGGACAGCCGACAGCCGGATGGTATCACGCGTACAATCACGGTCAAAATTCCGGTGGGTGAGGAGCGTTCGTTTCAATTTAATGGTGGCGTTTGGCGTGGATTCGTAGAGATTACCGCAGGCGGGAGGACCTGGACAGCGGATACTTATGCGGACAGTCGCATAATTGTTTCGGAGCCACTCGGATCGAGCGAGTGGGCGGCTTTGGCGCTTGATCAGCTTTATCATTTTGTAGTATATGCAACTATTTTTCTGTTGTTATCTACCGGTGCAATTCTGGTTGTGCGAGTGTTTTTGCGGAATCCGAAATTGGCGCATGAGTGGATGGAACGGAACAGCGGTAGACTTGTTTGTATCAGTATAGCGCTTGTAATGTTTGGGTTAATGATTCATTTTGCGGATCGGGTTTCCTTGTGGTCAGATGAATTGTTTCAAATTGCATGTACGAATGGGACGATAAGAGAAGCGGTTGAATATTGCTTAAAAATGAATGAGGCTACTCCTCCGCTGTCAGAAATCTGTGCGACAATTTGGTATCACATTGCTCCGTATGGGGAAACATGGCTGCATTTTCCCGCAATTCTTTTGAGCACGTTTTCGGTGATTTTAATCGGCATTATAGGTGATGGTATAGGTGGGAAATATTGTGGAATTTCTGCCGCAGCCATGTTGGCATTTTCTGAAACGCTCTGGTCAAACGCAGCTTATGAGTATAGAGCATATTCGTATTTCATCTTTTTTTCGGTACTGACCTATTATTGCCATATATGCCGGATAGAGAGAAGAAAAGGTTTTCATATTTTATATAGTGTTTCACTGCTTGGATTAGCAATGAGTCATTATTTTGGAATGCTTGCATGTGCATTTTTCTTCTCTGCAGATTTGTATTTGCTGGCTCGCAAGCAGCTTAAAATCAAGGATGGGTTTTCTTATTTACTTCCAGGTGGGGTCAGTGTTTTTTGGTTGGCGGCTGTTTTCGAGGTAACACTGCAACACAGAAAGCCTGAGGATATTGCGAGCTGGTATCCAGTCCCTGGTTTTTCACATATCAGGTCAATGCTGCAATTCCTTAGTGGCAATTTTGAAATTGCGTATTGGATTCTGCTGGTTGGGATTGCAGTTGTCCTTGCTGGGATGGCACATCGGGACAGAGAATCGTTTCGCCTGGATATGTTTTATCTTAGTTTTTCAACATTAGAGATTATAGGAACACTCACGTTGCTATTGCTGTATGGAAACTTTGTCAACAAGGAATCAACCATGTGGCAAGGCAGATATTTCCTTGGACTTTTGCCGCATGTGGTTATATTGTCAGCGAGCGTACTTCATCGGATGACGGCTATAGCAAAGGATCGTTCGACAACGCAGAGAGCACTTTGTTTGTTTGTGATATCTGCATTTAGCTTGAATTGCCTTTCTGTAATATCAAATTCAAAGTCTACATTATATCCTTATCAGGAGGCTGCTGATTGGATTTATGCACAGAGTAACTTTATTTTTAATGACGATACCCTTGTTATGATTACAGATGGAAACAGATGTGTAGAGGGATTTAACGAGTATTATATTACCAGACAGGGAAAGCGCGATCAAATCAATGTGTCTACGCAATATGCCGTTCGGGAAAAGGATATGCTTCTCGGCTACAGTAAAGTATATTTTCAATATGCGCATATCGGAGTATTACCGGATGTGCAGGCTGTATTGGACGAGTTTTATGTATTAGAAACGGATAAAAAAGATATTAAGGTGAGGGTATATAAGAGAAAGTGAGGAAATAGTGTTGAAACAAGAGTTAAAGAAAATAATGTTTTCCGCTTTATGGTGTGTATGTATTTGTGTAACAATTGCGATGCTGACGGCATTACTTTTACGTACGCCGTTATGGGCTGGTCAAAAAGCTTTTTTGTATCGGTTATTAGCGACAGATGTACTTTGCTGTGTTTTGTTGCTGACAGTAAGCGGCATTGTTTATGCGAAAGTGAGGACCTTGTTTGGAGTTGATTTTTCCACAAATGTTCTCTGCATTGGAATCTCTACCTTATTTATGGCGTTGTTTTTCTCGCTGGGACCGATGGTAATTGAAAGATCCTACACAGTTTACAGTCTCGCGGATATGACAGATCATGCTGGACGGACATATTCGGCGGAAGAAATAAAAACACAGTTCATTGAAGGTTATATTGAGGGTGCCGGGGAAAGCCAGAAAAGAATTGATGAACAAGTTTATATTGGTAATTTGAGGATCGTAGAGGGCGGATATCAAATTACAGAAAAGGGACAGCGGTTAGTTCATTTGTTTCGATTTTTAGAAATGATTTTTCCGGTTCCGGATGAACACAGCATATATCCAAATGGAAGGATAGGCGGATAAAATGAAAACGATTAGCGTAACGATACCATGTTGGTCGGAGGAAAAAAGCATTCGGCAAATGTATGACCGTCTAACGAAGGTATTTCGTGAGGCATTGCCAAAATATAATTATGAAATCATATTTGTAGATGATTATTCACCGGATAACACCCGTCGGGAGATCCGCAAATTATGTGCGGAGGACAAGCATGTGAAGGCGGTATTCAACGCCCGGAATTTCGGTTTCACCCGGAATGTTTTTGCATCTCTTTTGTATGGTTCTGGCGATGCAACGTTTATGCTTTTTGGTGATTTGCAGGACCCACCGGAGCTGCTTCCGGAGATGGTGAAGCGCTGGGAAAACGGTAATAAGGTCGTGATCGGGCAACGGACAAAGGGCAACGAATCCAAGCTGATGTATGCGATGCGGTGTGTTTATTACAAGCTGATTAACCTATTAGGAGGGGCACAGCAGATAGAGCATTTTAATGGGTTTGGCCTGTATGATAGGACATTTATCGAGGTATTGCGGCAATTAGATGATCCGGCGCCCTATTTGAAAGGGATTATTTCGGAACTTGCGATTGAGCAAAGCATTATACCCTATGAGCAGGGGACGAGCTTACGTGGAAAGTCCGGCTCAAATTTTCTAAAAAACTATGATTTAGCGCTTTTAGGGATTACTTCATATACGAAAATTTTGATGCGGATCGCGACATTTATTGGTGCGGGACTTGGTGTACTTAGTGCGATGTTTGCGATATTTATTCTAGTCAGTAAACTACTGCATTGGGATGCATATCCGTATGGGACGGCAACAATCATAATTGGTGTCTTTTTTATAGGAGCTGTGCAGTTATTCTTTACTGGGATATTAGGCGAATACATTTTAAGCATCAATACACGGTCTATGCACAGGCCGCTGGTAGTTGTTGGTGAAAGGTTAAATTTTGATGAACCGGAGGAGGGCAGCCAGGCATGACGGATACGCTGCTTTCCATAGCGCGGAGCTGGTGTACATTGGACAGTGATGAAAGTCCTTTGAACGAATTACAGGAGTGGGTGCGCCAGCGGAATGAAACGATTGCAGTAAGCATTCGGAAGATCAGCCTTGAAGAAACGGGTACCTGGTTTTACGAAAAAAAAACAGGATGCATTTGTAATCAGGAACACAGTTTTTTTCAGATCACCGGCTATCAGCAGAAGATAGCGGATAGTTCGGTAGTTACACAGCCGGTTATTTTGCAGGAGGAAATCGGTTATCTGGGGATCCTGTGCCAGGAAATCAATGGTGTAATGCATTTCCTGATGCAGGCAAAAATCGAACCGGGAAATGTGAATAAAATTCAGATTTCACCAACGATCCAAGCGACCAAAAGCAATTTTACCCGGAAGCACGGCGGTGCGGCGCCGCCGTATTTGGAATACTTTTTGAATGCTTCACAATATGAGACCGTAGTTGATCAAATCCAGTCAGAGCAGTCCTCTCGGTTTTACAAAAAGCGAAACCGAAATATTATTCTTCGGGTTGAGGAGAAGATCCCGCTTCTGCCGTCCCACCGCTGGATGACACTGGGGCAGATAAAAACGCTGATGCGGCAGGATAATCTTGTAAACATGGACACACGAACCGTATTATCCTGCATCCCGTTTTCAAAATTGGATCTGCCGATGCAGGATCTTTTGAGGCTATCAGATTTGTTTCAAAATAAACCCTTATTTCGATCCGTATTTACATGTAGTGCGGGCAATCCGCTTCCGGAGATTTATCAATATATCAATAATTGGAAAATGTTTTCCGAGACGGAGCGGACGCTGCTCCCACTGCATCAGCTGGAAGAATGGGAAATGCATGACAGGGAGTTTATATGCAAACATCCATATCCGTTTAAGGTGATTTTTTGCGATATTTCGATTGAGGGCAGAGAAGTAAAACACTGGACGCAGCCGCTGTTTGAGGCCAATGGGATTGCGACTTTTGGACTGATGTGCTGTGAGCATAACGGCGTATTGAAGTTTCTTGTAAAAGCAATGCCGGAAATCGGCTGTTTTGATGGCTTAGAGTTAGGCCCGACCATTCAATGGGAACCGTCTGCTGATAACAGGAGGGAGGATAAAGTCAGCCGATTGTTCGAGGAAAAATACAGCCGCCGGAAAGGGATACTTTTTGAGCATCTTTTGTCAGAGGAGGGCGGCAGGTTTTATCAGGAACAGAACAGGAATATTCTTTTGCAGATCGACGCTTGGGAGCTTCCGGAACTGCCGGAGGGATATTTCTTATTGGACTATCGGACGCTCAACGAGTTAGTGCAAATAAATAATACACTGAATATCCAGCTGAGGAATCTTTTGTCATTATTGGAGGTGTAAAATGAAAATCGGGATTCTGGGGACAGCCGATATAGCGTTCCGCCGTTTTCTTCCGGCGCTGGGGAAATATCCAGCGATTACATATGCAGGCGTCGCGTCCCGGAAGATGGAGAAAACGGCACGTTTCATAGAAGCCTATGGCGGGCAGGGATATCCTTCCTACGAGGCGCTTTTAGAGGAGGAAAGTATTGATGCAGTTTATGTCCCGCTGCCCCCAGCGCTTCATTTTGAGTGGGGAAAGAAGGTGCTGGAGGCTGGAAAGCATCTGCTGATGGAAAAGCCTTTTGCGGTCAGCAGGGAGGAAACAGAATCCCTGCTGGCATTGGCGGAAGAAAGAGGGCTGGCGGTACATGAAAATTATATGTTCTTGTATCATAGCCAGCTGGCAAAAATAAAGGAGCTTATCAGGAAGGAAGAATTAGGCGAGCTGCGGCTGCTTCGTATGTCCTTTGGCTTCCCAAAGCGTGGGGGGAATGATTTCCGGTACAGAAAGGCGCTGGGCGGAGGTGCACTGCTGGATTGCGGAGGATATCCAGTACGATTAGCCTTAGAGCTTCTTGGGGAAACAGCTTGTGTGACGCAGGCGAGGCTGGTGCAGCCGGAGCCGTATGAAGTAGATTTATTTGGTTCGGCTGTTTTGGAAAACGAGACCGGGTTATGCGCCCAAATATCCTTTGGAATGGATAATGCCTATCAATGCCAATTAGAAATCTGGGGCAGCAAAGCAACTTTGATTGCACCACGGATTTTTACTGCCGGCGCGAATTTCAATCCCCTTCTCGTGCTGCGGACATCGTCTGAAGAACAATGCTTGGAATTGCCGCCGGACGATCATTTCCTGCATTCTATTGAGCGGTTTGCAGAAAGTGTCAGGGAACGGGAGCAGCAAAAAGAGATTTCACGGCGCATTTTACAGCAAGCGCGGCTAATTGCGGAGTTAAAAGATAAGGAGGAACGGATATGCAAGTAACCGAATTAGGGCTTCCCGGCGTAAAACTGATCGTACCAGATTATTTTGACGATAACCGGGGTTACAGCGCTGAGACGTATAATCATAAGGTGCTGGAAGGATACGGGATTTTCAATCAGTTTGTGGTGGACTATGAATGTTATAATGCGGCGTGTGGGACGATTCGCGGGATTCATTTCCAAAATAATCCGAAGCCGCAGGCAAAGTTGGTGCGGGTCCTTCAGGGAGAGGTGCTGGATTTTATTGTAGATTTAAGGGGAGATTCTCCTACATTTAAGAAATGGGTTAGCCAGGTCGTTTCTGCGGAAAACCGGAAGCAGCTTTATTTACCCAGCGGGTATGGACATGCGTATATTACCCGGCAGCCGGGAACGGTCGTGCTGTATAAATTTGACGATTATTATGACAGGGACCTGGTGCGTGCGATCCGTTGGAATGACCCGGAGATTGGTCTGGAATGGGATACAGAAACGCCCGTCCTGTCGCCAAACGATGCATCGGCCCCGTTTTTATCGGGGAGTGATGTGAATTTGACTCTGAAAGGAAATTCGGAATGAAAACAGCGGTCGTGACCGGAGCAACCGGGTTTATCGGGAATGCGCTTACCAGAAAGCTGATCCAAGAAGGTGTTTTTGTTTATGCGGTTGGACGCAGCGAGAAAAAGCTGGAATCGTTATCCCGGTTGCAAAATGTTGCAGTCATACAGGCAAGGTTTGAAGAGTACGGAAGTCTTGCCGAAAAAGTCAACTGTGCACCGGATGTTTTTTACCATTGTGCGTATGCAGGCGGCTTTGGCGCGGACGCGCTGAAGGATTATTCATTGCAGCTCGACAATGCGAAATACGCATGTGCAGCCGTTGAAAGTGCAATAGGGATGCATTGCAAAAAATTTGTATTGACAAGTACGGTAAATACGGCAGAAATCTTAACATTTCTAAATACAGAAAATTTTTCGCCACGGTTTACCTGTATTTATTCGGCTGCAAAGCTCGCATCTGAGTTGATGGGGAAAACATTGGCACACCAAGGCGGAATGCAATTTTGCACGGCTTTGATTGCAATGCCGTATGGAGAAGGCAACCTTTCGCAAACACTGCCTAATATCGTGATACGACAATTAAAAAACCGTACAAGCCCAAAGCTGATAGAAGGCAATCACCTTTATGATTTGATCTATATTGATGACGTTGCAGAAGGCCTTCTGGCGATTGGAAAATGCGGGAAAGACTTTAGAGATTATTATGTAGGACATCGAGAACTCATGACGTTTCGGTCTTGGATCACCAAAATAAGGGATGCGATTTCACCGGAAATGGAATTACGGTTTGGTGAGTATCCTGATGCACCCGCGTTGGATTATTGTTTATTAGATTTGGATGCATTGTTCCGTGATTCAGGTTTTGAAGCCGCTGCGGATTTTGAGTCCAGCATTCAACGGACAGCGGAATGGTTGATTAAAATGGAAGGAAATGGAAACGGGGGGGGGGCGCGTTTTACAAGTAAAAATACGCGATTTCTCCGAACCGGAGTTCAATTTGGAGGAATTGTGTATGAAAACGGCAGTTGTTACAGGCGCGGCAGGATTTATTGGTGGTGCGTTCACCGCGTATTTGCTGGAAAAGGGCTATCGAGTTTTTGCGGTTTCAAGGGAGCCATCCCGTATAAAGGGAGTCTTGGAAAACGAGCAGTTCCGGCCAGTTAAGGCAGACTTTTCCGAATATGGTTTGTTAAGCAATCAAATTTCAAAAGCAGATATTTTTTATCATTTCGCATGGGATGGCGTAGGGGGTGAGAACGCTGTTAATTGTGAAATTCAATTAGAGAATATTAAAGCCACTTGTGAAGCGATCCAGCAGGCTGCAAAAATAGGCTGTAAAAAGTTTGTATATGCTGGTTCTGTATCGGAATTGGAAATACGGGAGTGCCTTGATAAAAATGTGTGCGCGCCCAGGCTGCATTGCGTTTATGCATCGGCAAAGCTAACAGCAGAAACGCTCTGCAAGATATTAGCGGCGCAATATGGCATTTTATTTAATGCAGGACTGTTTGCAAATATTATTGGCCCTGGCGATTACTCCCGCCGCTCGACGAACAGCATATTGAATCAGTTCCTTCATGGGGAAGCGCCGAAACTGGTAAAAGGCGATGGCTTAAACGACTGGCTGTATATAAAAGACGCGGTCCGCCTGATTGAAGCGATGGGGGAATATGGAAAACACAATAAGACGTATTATATTGGTCATACGGAGCTGTGGCCGCTCCGAAAGACGATTGAAAAAGCAAGGGATATTGTAGCGCCGGGGCTGCAATTAAAATTTGGTGTGATCCCGGACACATTTTTGACTGATTACAGTTATGTAGATCCCAAAGCGTTGTTTTTGGATACTGGCTGTAAAGCATCTTATAGCTTTACGCAGGCGATTCGGGAAACTGCAGATTGGGTGAGGACACTTTCGTTTTAACAGGCAGGTGATAAATATGAATCGGATTATAATTGTTGGCAGTGGGTTTTCCGGCAGTATCTTAGCCCGAAAAATTGTGGAGGAATTAAATCGTCCGGTAACGATCCTTGAGAAGCGTTCTCATATCGGCGGGAACATGTATGACAAATACGATAAAAATGGTATTTTGATTCAAAAATACGGGCCGCATTTTTTGAATACGGATCACTATTATGTGATTGAATACTTACAGCAGTTTGCAAGGCTGTTCCCACATAACGCGAAATTGCTCAGTTTTATAGATGGAAATTACGTACAACTGCCGTTTAACTTTACGACAGTGCAGCAGCTCTTAGGTGCGAAACAGTCAGGACCGCTTTTAGAAAAACTGCGTGCCGCGTTCAAGGGGCGGGACAGAGTACCGGTTTTGGAGCTGGTAAAACATTCCGATTCGGAAATCAGCGCATATGGTACACTTTTATTTGAAAAAGCATATCGGACGTATACCTCTAAAATGTGGGGAATTCAGCCAGAAGAGATTGATCAATATGTGTTGGACCGCGTCCCAATGGCGATGAATTATGACGAACATTATTTGAACAAAGATTTTCAGTATCTTCCGGAAGAAGGGTTCACAAAACTGTTTGAAAGACTTCTGAAACATCCAGATATTGAGATTTTCCTGAATACAGACGCGCTGGAGCATTTAGAGCTGGATAGGCACGGCCATATGATCCGCTGTGATGGAAAGCCTGTGGATTGTGTAGTTTATACGGGTGCAATCGATGAATTATTTGGTTGTAAATATGGCACGCTTCCGTATCGCTCCCTAGATATCCGATATACCTGGTACGATAAGGAAAGTGTATTGCCGTGTGAAATTATTTCCTATCCGCAGACATCCGACTGTACGCGCAGTACAGAATATCGTAAAATGATGTTTGACAGCAGCAGAGCCCGGGGCAGCGTTATTGCGACAGAATACCCGCTGAACTATGACCCGGCTGCGGAAAAGGGGAATATACCATATTATCCGGTCGTGACCGAGGAAAGCAGGGCGCGATATCAGATGTATTTAAGGGAAGTGTCAGAATACGAAAACCTGTTCCTCTGTGGAAGATTGGCAGAATTTAGATATTATAATATGGATATCTGCATTGAACATGCGCTGCAGTATTTTGAAAATATTCGAGTATATTTGGAGAAAAAGACCCATGGGTAGGGGTATTTTGAAATTACTGAAAGGTGAAACGTTCCGTTATCTCATATTTGGTGTTCTGACAGTCCTGGTCAATACAGCTGTTTATTATTTCCTATCAGATAGTTTAGGAACTCCTACGGCAAACACCGCTGCATTTTTCATTGCGGTATTGTTTGCATATTGGACGAACAGTCGGTTTGTGTTTTGCGTTCCCTGTGCGTGGAAACGATTTCTGCAATTTATGGGGATGCGGATCGGGACGCTTTTGATTGATGACGGCGGAATGGTGTTGTTCATCGGACTGGGCTGGAACCGTCTTTTGGCAAAGTGTGTCATCAACGGGGTTATCATTGTACTTAATTATTTTTTCAGTAAGCTGTTCATATTTAAGAAATCCGGGAAGAGAGGATAACCATGAAGGGGATTATTTTAGCGGGAGGCTCGGGGAGCCGGTTATATCCGGTTACGATTGGGGTTTCCAAGCAAGCGCTTCCGGTGTATGACAAACCGATGATTTATTATCCGTTATCCACGCTGATGCTGGCGGGGATCCGGGAAATTTTAATTATTTCCACGCCACGGGATATTCCGGTATTTGAAGAGATCCTGGGGAATGGGGCACAGCTTGGCCTGCGGTTGTCCTATGCGGTACAGGAGCAGCCCAATGGGCTTGCAGAAGCGTTCCTGATAGGAGAGGCTTTTCTTGCAGAGGAGTCGGCTGCACTTGTTTTAGGGGACAATATTTTCTATGGCTCAATGTTTTCGCCGCTGCTGCTGGAGGCTGCGCAGCTTCAGCGGGGGGCGATCATTTTTGGTTATCCGGTAAACGACCCGACCAGTTTTGGCGTCGTTGAATTTGATAAGCAGGGCAAGGTACTTTCCCTTGAGGAAAAGCCGGAAAAACCAAAGTCTAATTATGCGGTTCCTGGGCTGTATTTTTATGACAACCGCATCGTTGAAATCGCGAAACAAATCAAACCATCCTCGCGTGGAGAATTGGAGATTACGGCAGTCAATAATGTTTATTTAGAGCAGGGGGAGCTTCAGGTTAAGCTGTTTCCGCGCGGGATGGCTTGGCTGGATACCGGTACTTATGATGGCCTTTTAGAAGCGGCACGGTTTGTGTCTATCATTCAGAAGCGGCAGGGATTGTATATTTCATGCATTGAAGAGATTGCGTACCGGCGGCAATATATTGACCGTGCACAGCTGGTCAGGCTGGCGAATCCTTTGCATAAAACGACATATGGGCAGTATTTATTAAAAATTGCGGAGGAAGAATTGTGAAAAATGTGTTGGTAACAGGCGGGGCTGGATTTATTGGCTCGAACTTTATCCGGTATATTCTGGATGGGGACAAAGTAGACTTTGTACTGAATCTGGATCTGTTGACTTATGCCGGCAATCTTGAAAACTTGAAATCAGTGGAAAGCGACCCTCGCTATTGTTTTGTAAAGGGTGACATCCGTGACCGCGATCTATTGCGCAGTTTGTTTGAAAAATATAATTTTGATACAGTTATCCATTTTGCTGCGGAGTCCCATGTTGACAGAAGTATTGTAGACCCCGGCATTTTTCTGAGTACAAATGTCCAGGGGACGCAGGCGCTTTTGGATACGGCAAAAGCACATTGGAAATTAAAACCGGACGATAAATATTCGAGAGAATATCGTGCGGGAGTACGTTATTTACAGGTATCGACAGATGAGGTTTACGGTGCACTTGAAAAAACGGGGATGTTTACGGAAGAAACGCCGTTGGCGCCGAATAGCCCTTATTCTGCGTCGAAGGCTTCAGCAGATTTGCTTGTGAGAGCATATTACCAGACATACGGTTTGCCAATCAATATTACGCGTTGTTCTAATAACTACGGGCCATATCAGTTTCCGGAGAAACTGATTCCTTTGATGATTCATAATGCACAGCAGGATAAACCGCTTCCGGTTTATGGGGATGGAATGCAAATACGCGATTGGCTGCATGTAAAGGATCATTGCACAGCAATTTATACGGTGTTAGAAAAAGGCATTCCCGGGGAAGTTTATAACATTGGCGGCAACAATGAAAAAGCAAATCTTGAAATTGTAAGGATAATTCTTACAGAGTTAAATAAACCAGAAAGCTTAATTACATACGTAAAAGATCGCCCCGGACATGACCGGCGCTATGCGATTGACAATACAAAAATCACTTCACAGTTGGGATGGAAACCGCTTTATAGTTTCGAAGCAGGGATTCACGAAACCGTTGCATGGTATTTGAATCATTTGGAATGGGTGAACCGTATTACATCGGGCGCATATCAGTCATACTATCATGAGATGTATGGAAATAGTTAGAAACGGAGGCTGTTTCTAATGTGGCTATACTCACGGTCGAAAAATTTTGCCGCAGATAACCACCCGCCCCGCCGTCGTTCTGGCGGGGCGGGCACGGCGCGGCAGCGACGGCAGCCGTACCAGTCCCGCCCGCAGGCGAAAAAAGGGGTCCAGGGGAACGAGTTCCCCTGGCGCTGTCCGCGCAGGACCGCACGCCGCGCAGGCGAAGGAAACGGCAAGATTTAACGCTCGCGAGTATAACAAAGTGTTGCTTCAATGTCAGCATTCTGGGCAAAACGGCAGGTGGAAATTGATTCAAAGCAAGGGGCGGTAACAGACCCTATATATTGTAATCCATGCCGTTTGGCTGATAAATCCCTTTTTATGGAAGCGCTCGTGCGGCTCTTAAAATTTATGCTAGACAAATCACACTTGTACAGTTATAATTATAGACAGTAGCTGCCATCCGCTGATTAAAGAGGCAACTGTCCTTGTTTTTGCATAAGCGTAAGGGCGGAACAGGCAGACATACGGGATTTGGTTCATGATACCATAGCAGCAGGACCGGACAAAAACGATTCAGACATGGGATGAGCAGAAAGCGGGGGATAGTTCATGTTTCAAGCCGATCTATTGGACAGTATCCTGGAGACCCGATATCTTTCTGCGGACAATTATACCATATACCGGGCTGTCATGCGCCTGTTTTTTATAGAATATCAAAAGATGCATTATCAGCTGGATCAGGACAGCCTTCTGGCGCTGCTGCACCAGCTGCCTTTTTTTGCAGCGTATACCGGTGAAGAGCTGACCCGTGCTTTGGAGCAGCTTGTGAAATGGAGGAACCTGACATGCATTCAGGACCCGCACAGGGTGTTAACGATTGCAGAGTTTCAAAACCGGCGGCTCCAGTACATGATGACCCCGGCGGCGCTGGAGATCGAGCGGATGACGGTGACGCTGGAAGATATGACGGTATATACGGCAGGCTTGCCGTCCGGTGTTTTCCGGCGGATCCAGGCAGACCTGCGCAGGATACCGGAACTATCCGATTTACCGCTTCGTGAGGTGGGCAGCTGGTGGCAGGACCTGCAAACCGATTTCCGCCGCCTGAGCCAGGAGCATCAGGATTATCTGCGGGAGTTTTATGCATCGGGCGCGGAAAAGCGGATGAAAGCAGTGGATTTTGTAGTTTATAAACAAAATCTGGTCCGGTATTTACAGGCATTTATTCAAGACCTGCAGCGCAGTGCGGCACAGATCGCTGCCCAGTTGGAAAGCATGTCGCAGGGGCAGCTTTCCCAGATGCTGGATCGGGTGATGCAAAGCGAGCTGGAGATTCCCCGGCCGCAGGAGCCGGAGGGCTGGCAGGAGACACTCCGTGCACAGCATGAGGCGGTTTGGAATGCTTTATCTGAATGGTTCACCGGCCCGGAATCTGTAGCCCGGCAGGTATTGGATGTGACCAATGAGATTATCCGCCGCACCGTACAGAATGCGGCCCTCCTGGTACAGCTGGAAAATATGGGGGTCAGCAACAAGGCGGAGCTGCGGCATTATTTGACGCTTTTTGCCGGCTGCGATTCTTTGCAGGATGCGCACCGGCTGTCTGCGATGGTATTTGGCGTGCAGCAGTCCCGCCATTTTTCGGTGAATGCGGCACGGGAGACCGAACGCACCGACCTGAGCACCTACGAGGAGCCGCCTGTCCGGTATGCGCTGAACCCGCATACCCGTACTTATAAACCGCGCATGGACCGTACCGGTTTTGCGGATAAAAGCACGGAAAAGGCTGCCCGGCGGCAGCAAGTCCTGGAAGCAGAGCGGGCACTCCGGGAGAAGGTTTTTTCTTATATCCGGGATGGGAAGCTGGACTTTGCTGCGCTGGACAAGCCGGTCACACCTGAAGTACGTTCGGTGTTTCTTTCCTGGGTCACCACAGCCGGGCTTGCAGGGGATGGGCGCGGGTATACCCAATATGGGCAATCGTACACAATGCACAGGCGCGGCGGGCAGTCCTGCCGAATGCGCTGTACCGATGGGATGCTGACAATGCCTGACTGTGTCCTGATTTTTGAGGAGGACGGATATGTATGAGCTGCGAAAATTGCTGGATCGTTTCTGGGTCACCCGTGAGGGCGACCCTGCGATTTATTTTGCGCTGAAACGGGCGCAGCCGGAATACCGGCGGTTCGTCAGTGAAGCGCTGGGCTGGAGCCTCATCATCAACGAATCAGTCGTCAAGCTGGAAAAGGCGCCGCCGCGCGCCATGCCGTGGATGGGGATTGCTGCGTTCAACGCGCCATTGGATTATTGCCTGTTCTGTGCGGTACTGCTCTGGCTGGCTGATTTGGATGACGGCGAGCAGTTCCTGCTGTCCGCACTGACCGAATCGGTCGAGGCCTATCTCGCGGAGATCCGTCCGGTTGACTGGACACGATTCACTGATCGCAAGGCGCTGGTCCGTGTCCTGCGGTATGCCGAACAGGTGGAGCTTCTGCGTGCGTATGATGGGGATAAGGAAGGCTTCGCGGGCAACCGTTTACAAGAGGTGCTGTATGAAACCACCGGGCTTTCCCGCAGCTTTCCGATGCATTTCGGGCGGGATATCCTCCATTGCCGCACGGTGGAAGACTTCGAGGCGCTTGCGCGGGAGGGGGAACCCGCTGACCGCGGCTGGCAGCGCCGCAAGCGGGTTTATCAGCATCTGGCGCTCTGCCCGGCCCTGTATTGGTCGGAGGAAGACCGCAGTGACTATGATTATGTCAAAAACCAGCATCATGGTATCAGCGCAAATATGGAAAATTATTTGGGCGGTGAGCTTCATTTACATAAAAACGGTGCGTTTCTGGTCTTTGGAGAGGGCGAGAGCTGCGGGATGGCGTTTCCCGGCAGCAGGGTGATGTCTGATGCGGTGCTTCTGCTGTGTACACAACTGCGGGAAATGGTTCGGGAAGGTGTTTATCCGCGAGGATCGGATGATCGGGTCACTTTGAGCCGTCCGCAGTTCCGTCAAGAGCTGCTGCGGTGCCGTGACCGGTATGCCGCCGGGCTGGGGCAGGAGCTTCGTAAGCTTTCTCCCGACCGGTTTTGTGAGGCCATAACTACATATATGGCGGATTGGATGCTGCTGGAAGACCGTGGGGAAACCATACGGCTTTGCCCGGCAGTCGGGAAATGGTGCGGGGAATTCCCAGCCGCGTGGATAGCGAAACAGGGAGGACAAAATGAACCGTTGGCGAATGAATAAAATGGGGTTCCTGCACTTTTGGCTGTATGACCGGGAGGAGTTCCCACTGCATAACGGGCATATCCTTTTGCGGGGGAACAATGGTTCTGGCAAGTCGATCACGACCCAGAGTTTTATCCCTTTCCTGCTTGACGGCGACCGGCGGCCCGAGCGGCTGGACCCGTTTGGTTCCCGTGACCGTAAGATGGAATTCTATTTGTTGGGCGAGGACGAGCGTGAAGAATCGACCGGCTATCTGTATCTGGAATTCAAACGGGAATTGATGGAGGAATACCTGACGATTGGCGTCGGGATGCGCGCAAAACAGGGCGGCGGCTTTGAATTCTGGGGCTTTTGCCTGAACGACGGGCGGCGGATCGGGCCGGACGGGCTATGCCTGTATGAAAAGGCCGGCAACGTGCTGATGCCGCTGACGAAGCAGAAACTGTTCAACCAGATCAAGGACATGGACAGCTGTGCGGAAAAGCCGGAGAAATATAAGGAGCTGGTCAATAACCGGCTGTTCCACTTCCGGGATATCCGGCAATATGACCAGTTGGTCCAGCTGCTGATCAATGTGCGCACACCCAAGCTCTCCAAGGATGCACTGCGCCCGTCCCGGGTGCGGAGTATCCTCAACGAATCCCTGCAGGTGCTGACGGATGAAGATCTGTCCGCAATGGCCAGTACGCTGGAGCGGATGGATGCCCTTGAAGAGAACCTGCTGGAGCATAAGGCGATGGTGAAGGCTGCACAGATCATACAGAATGAATACCTCCGGTACAATCAGCTGGTACTGGGGCGCAAGGGAAAATCCTGGCTGGAGGCGCGCGGGGCCGCCCTGCGCACGGAGAACCGCCGGAAAGACGAGGAAACTCATCAGGGAATGCTCCGGGAACAGCTTTCTGAGCAGTCGGCGCGGATGGAACGTTCTGCGCGGCTGTTGGAGCAGGCAAAAGCCCGGCGTGCGGCGCTTGGTGAGGACGACCTTTCTGCCAAACGGGCAAGCCTGACCCAGCTGCAAGGGAAATGCGCCGCAGGAGAGCATCGTTTGGAACAGGAAATGGAGGAACTCCACCGGTTACAGCGGGAGATCGACAAGAGGGAGCTTCGCCTGCGTGAGCTGGTTCGGGAAATGGATAACAGGCGTGCTGCGGCCCGGCTGGCGCTTCAAGAGCTCAATGACGAAAATGTTTTGTTGGCGTTAGGGGCAGAACATGACGATTATCAGCGTGCATGGGCAGCAGGAAGCCGGAATGTGGATAAGGGCGCTGTGTTTGCTGCGCTTCAGCAGCGGAAAAAGCAAATTGGCGAGGTGCTGCACTGCCTGGAACAGGTCAAGCAGGCGGCGGAACACTACGAGGAGGCCTGCCGTCTGATGGAGCAGGCTGATACTGTGCGGAACCGTGCCCGAGGAGAGCTTCGGGATGCCGAGCAGCTTGAACAAAGCGAGCGGGATCGGGTGCTGGAAGGATTTACTGCGTGGCGGTTTGCGAATACCCAGCTTTTGCTTCCAGAGGCGGATTGGCAAACGGTCCGGCGGGCATTGCAGACCTATCAGGGGCCGGCCGATTGGGGTGTGATACGTGACCGGGCGGACGACTGCGTGAGGAAGTATGAAAGCGCACTGACTGGCGGACTGCTCCGGGCCGGGCAGCGGCTGGAAGCGTTAAGTGGCGAACATGCGGAGAAACGTCAGGCGTTAGAAGCGCTCAAGGCCCAGCCGGAACCGGTCCCGCCCCGGCGCGGCGCGGTGCAGGATGCCCGTACCCAACTGCTTTTACGGGGGATACCGAGTGCAGCGTTTTATGAAACGGTGGATTTTGACCCCTCTTTGACCGAGGAAGAGCGCGACCTTTTGGAAGCCCAGTTGTCAGACGCTGGTTTGCTGGATGCCCTGCTCGTGCCGCCGGAGCATTTGGAGGATATCCGGGCACTGTTGGAAACGTATCCGGATCGGTTCCTGCTGCCGTCGGCGCCGGTGGAGCAGCCGCTGACCGGGCTTGTCCCGGTGGGTGCGTTTGCGGCGCAGGCGGCGGAGTGCCTGCGGGGTATTTCACGGTCGGACCCGGAGGCACAGACTGCGATCCTGCCGGATGGGCGTTTCCGCTGCGGCATCGTGCATGGACGGAGCCATGCGGAAGGCCCGGCCGGTTATCTTGGTGCGGAGGCACGTAAAAGGAACCGGGAGCGTCAGCTGCAAGGACTGGAAAAAGAGCTTGCCCTGTTGGATGTCCAGATAGAGGAGGCCCGCGCGGAGGAATCCCGCTGTAAGCTGGCGCTGGAATGTCTCCGAACGGAGCGCGGGCAGATGCCCTCTGCCGCAGATCTTGACCATGCGCTGGGGATTTTGCAGAATGCCGCTCGTGTGGCAGCGGATGCAGAAGCCGAGCTTGGCCGCAGGCAGGCTGCTGAGCATAGGGCTTACCAGGCAAAGGCGCGGCTGGAACAGGAGTGCCGCAGCCGGAGTGCAGGGCTGCCCTATGCCCGGGAAGCTGCCGCTTATGAGGAAGCACTTTTGGCGGCAGAAAGCTACCAGGAACTGCTGTTGTCACTGGATGCCGCAGGGATTGAGCTGCGTGCAGCCGAGGATCGGTTGGAGGAGATCCAAGATTCGCTGGAAGAACAGCAGAACCAGACGGACTATGTCAAAAAGCGGGTAGAAGAGACCCGGAAATTATTGGAAATGGATAAGGCGCAGGCGGAGGAGGCACAAGCCTTTCTGAACCGGTCCGAGAACCGGGAGAAGGCGGAACGGTTGGAAGCGCTTGCGAAGGACATCGAGCAGCAGGACGCAGAAAACCGGGGGGCCGCCGTGCAGTGCGCCGCGCTGTACGAGCAGCTGAAAGCCTCAGAGTCCGAGCTCAAACGGGTGTCGGAATTGCTGCTGGAGCAGATGGAGTACGAGCAGATTTCCCGTGCTTATTTTGAGGAGGAGCTGCGGCTTGGGTTTTCCGGGCTTGACCCGGAGAGCGGGCTGGAAGGTTGTGCAAAGGAAGCGGTTTCTCAGATCCGGCAGTCTGACCGGGAGCGTATGCCGGAGCAGCTGAATGACGTGTTGTCTAAAATTTTTCAGCAGCACAATAACAGCCTGTTCCGGTATCATCCGGAAATCAAGACGGTTTTTGAACCGTCCGAGCGGGTGGAGCTGACGCGTCAAAGGAAATGCATTACCCTGCGGATCTCTGACCAGGAGCTTGCGCTGCCTGACGCAATCCAGGCGCTTCAGGATAAGATCCTTATGACAGCCGGGATGCTTGAGGACAGTGACCGCAGCCTGTTTGAGGAGATACTCACCGAAACGCTCAGCAATAAACTCCGTGCACGTATTTCGGAGAGCCAACGCTGGACGGCGGATATGACCAACCTGATGAAGACGTTACGGACTTCTATGGGGTTGACCTTTGAGCTGGCGTGGCGGCCCAAACGCGGGGAAAGCGAAGAAGAGCTGGATACTGCACAGCTTGTGAAGCTGCTGAATAAGGATGCCTCACTGCTGGCCTCGGAGGACAGCCAGCGGATTTCCGCGCATTTCCGGGCGAAGGTGAAACATGCGCGGGAGGAGGCCAGCGTGCAGAACCAGTCCCCCAATTATACCGACCTGATCCGTGGGGTATTGGATTATCGGAACTGGTACGAGTTTCAGCTGTATTACCAGCGGGAGGGTGAGCTGAAAAAGGAACTCACTGACCGTGTGTTCAACCGGTTCAGCGGCGGCGAAAAGGCAATGGCAATGTATGTTCCGCTGTTTGCTGCCGTTTCGGCACAGTATCGGAAGGGCAGTGCAGACTGTCCGCTGCTGCTGGCACTTGATGAGGCGTTTGCCGGAGTAGATGACCAGAACATCGGTGCTATGTTTGAACTGGTGCGGACACTGGGATTTGACTATATTATGAATTCGCAGGCGCTTTGGGGCTGCTATGCCTGTGTGGATGATTTGGATATTGCAGAACTGCACCGGCCGTCCAATGCCCAGGTTGTTGCGATCCTGCGTTATTACTGGAATGGTGCGGAGCGTTGTTTGGTGGAGGAAGATGTATGACAGCACGAACGCAAGAATGTGCAGAGTGGTTTCGGGAACATCCTGCATTCCACAGGCTGCTGGTGAAGCTGCGGGACAAATTCAGGCGCTACGGCTCGCCATTGGGAATGGTTTCGCTGCCCGATGCCAGCGAAGAAGAATGCGAAGCGGCCAGATTGGTATTAGGCCGGGATTTTGTGCCGCCGCTGCAATTCCACACGATAGAATTTGAGGTGGAATTGCAGCGCAGCCAATTTGGCCGCGTCAACCTGAAGGAGGTGCTTGGGTGTTACTTCCAAGAGGAAATCAAGACTCCCCGTGAAATTCGTGAAGAAGAGGAGCAAAAATATACTGATTTGTTGGATGAGGCGAGGAAGGCTTCTCAAACTGTGCTTTGCCGTCAATGGGTGGATGCACTGGACGAGCGGCGGGCCGGTTCGGACACGCTGAAACGGGCGGCCAAGCAGAATATGGAGGATGCGCGCCATGCCCTACTCCGAGCCTGTAAGAGTATCGACCTGCTTCAGCAGCAGCGGGAAGAGCGTCTCCGGCTGGCGGTATTGAGTGCGCAGGCGGTCGGAGACCCTCATGCGTTGGACAGAGGGACGCTGTGCGGCAGGCTTTTTCTGCACGCGCTTGCATACTGTGCGGGGAAACCGCTTCCCGCCAGCGCGGAAGAGAAGGATGCGCTATACTTCCAAAATGGGATTTTGTGCGACAGCATTTCAAGCTGCGTCACACAGGTCGGGCTGCTGCTCGGGGTGGCGGAGGAGGAACATCCCGCGTATCAGGCATTCCGCATGAGGCATGAGCCGTGTACCCTGACCCTTTCCGGCGTGTCCCGGCTGACGTGGGCACACAGCCCATCCGGCAGGGTATATCTGGTCGAAAATGAGGGGGTATTTTGTCAGCTTTGTGACCGGTCGGTACGGTTCCATTCTCCGCTGGTCTGTACCTCCGGACAGCCTTCAGTGGCAGTGCTCCGGCTGCTTGAATTGCTGGCGGCTTCGGGTACAGAACTGTTTTATTCCGGTGATTTTGATGGGAAGGGCTTGTCAATCGCCGCGCTTTTAACGGCACGCTGGCCGCAAAATGTGCATCTGTGGCATTTCTCACCCGCGGATTATGCCTGTTGCTGTTCAAAGGAATCTCTGGGAAAGAACAGCTGCGCCCTGTTGGAAGGCTGTACCGGCACTATCCTGGAAGAAACCGCGCAGGAGGTCAGCCGCTGCGGATTGGCGGGGTATCAGGAGCTTCTGCTCCCGCAGCTGGAAGCCGATTTGACAGAGACGCCATAGTACGCAAATGCAGCTTCCATTTCCCGTATCTGCTGCGGGTCGTTTCCAAGGAGCTGGCAATCAGAGACCAGCAGCAGATCAAGCTCTCCCTGGATCGCTGCGCACATAGCTTGTGTTAAACCACTCAGCGGGAATTCTGTCCCCTGTGCCGGCAATGCCGAAGTGCCAACTACGGTGTTTGTTGGATCGTTACCCGATATAAGTGTCTGGACCGTGTTACGATCCCTTCCATAAATCCATATCCGCATCTGAAATTTCCTCCTGATTTTCCTGGGCCTTGTTTTGAAATTATTTTCATACGGGGGACGAGATTTTTTGTCTTGTCTGGTTAAGAAATTCCTGGTTGTTGGCCGCACTTATAATTATCAAACAAAGCTATTTTGGACGTAAAACCGATGTTTATAAGTAGAATCAGTAGATATGTAAAGCTGTTTTTTGCCAAACGCATGGACAACTTTGTATGTGGACACCGCCACGTACAGTGAATAATCCAGCGCACATGGGGTATAAATGTCCAGTGTCAGATGTTATTTTAGTCTCGTTATGTTATAGATAGTAAAATCCACTCAGGTATAATTATTTATAACTATTTAGTCAGCCTAAATAAAATAGATATTATCAAAAAAAGATATTTGATATAATAAAAAATAAGTCAGACAAAGGGGGGCTCAATATGACAAAAAGAGGAACAATTGTGCATGACTGTTGGAGTCCTTACTGGGTAGCTCTGGCAGCCAGGCACAGTTTGTGTTGCGTACATTTGGTTCGCGAGATGAACGGGTGTCATCGAACGCACATCGGAGCAGGCATCGTGGGCAGAAAAACTGAAAGAGCTTTTTCTGGAAGTGAACGAATGCCGAAACAAAGTAATCGAGCAAGGTGAAGTATATTAAGCGATTGACTAAATAGTTACAATTATTTTATGATATTCATGTATTTCAATATTACCAATGTGTGTATTTTCGGATATTTAAATTTCATGGTTATTTCTTTAAGCCAATTTTACGCTGAAAATCTAAGGTGGTATAATTAAAAATAAGGAGAGTATAACAAAAATGATATGGTAAAAATATATAGTAAAGCAAGAAAATGGTGAAAGAAAAAGTTTAGATGAGCTCAAGAGATAGTGCGCAGACACGATGGGCAATACAAGATAGGGGTGGTAAAGCCAGCCAAAGAAATCGGACGGAGCAGCTGAAAAGTTCCCGTAAAATAGACAAAAAATACGCAGTGCCTTAGCCTCGTTTTCTTCGATTGGTGTAAAGCTGAAAAAAGTTGGACACCCCTGCTCCTGAGCTTGTTGATTTTTGGCTTGTTTTTCCGTCTGTGCTGATGATGATGAATCTATTTCTTGTTTGAAAGAGCTAAATTCAGAGTAGTATTTTGCGGGAAGTATGCCCTTGACAAATTTTCAAAGACTTTCTATCAGATTGAGGTTTGGGCTGTATGACAGTATGTATTCGAGGCGAGTGCCTAATTGTCCCGTGAGCTCACACACTGCCTGGCATTTCTGGCATCTTGCGTTGTCAAGCACCAGATGGGCTTCTTTCTCTGCATATTCGACTACAATCTTGCACAGCATGTCTCATACTTTCCGTGGCAGGTATACATCATACGTCTGGACGGGGAAATGGCATGCAATTTGTATTGACGGGAGAGGTCTTGCTCAACTATGTTGAGCAATCGCTTGTTCCTCACTTGAAAAAGGGTGATATTGTCATAATGGATAATCTCCGCGCACATAAAGTCGATGGGGTTCAGCAGGCGATTGAGCAGGCTGGTGCACATGTACTCTATTTACCTCCATATAGTCCGGATTTTAATCCCATTGAAATGCTTTGGTCTAAATTGAAATCTGTTTTACGCGCACTGAAGATCCGAAACATCAATACATTGTGGGAGGCTATACCCTTTATTTTTGATGCCGTTTCTCTTGCTGATATCGCTTCCTGGTTCCAGAAAGCAGGATACTCTCTAACTTAACTGGAAGTGCTGTAGTATAGTCGAAGCGATTCCAGTTATAAATTTTTATTTCTATATAGAAAACGTCAGAGTTTTGCCGGATATTTCTTACAATCATAAATACATTTAAGATTTCTGCAAATATTTCAATCGGAACACTTTTTAAGTTTGCTATATTTACATACAAAATAGAGATGAACATGTCTAACTTAACGTTGGCAAGATACCATCGTTTTCTATATAATCGGATAGAATACTAGTTTTGCCTATGAAATTCTCATTTTCGCTGTCCGAAATTCTCAAAAGTCTTGTTCAGCTACAGCTACAGCCATCCATTTCTGCCGCCTGTCCAAGGTACATTTTTTCACAGGATAAATTCACAAAAAAACGGCTGCTGCCATAGTAAGGCACAGCCGTTTTTGAAAATCCAGTATTCTTAACATTTTGACAGGATAAAACAGCACAAGCGGGTAAATAATCCCCCGTCCCGCCCGCAGGCGAAGGAAGGGAGTCCAGAGGGACGAGTCCCTCTGGCGCCGTCCGCGTAGGACCGCTGTCCGCGCAGGACCGCCCGCCGCGTAGGCGTAATACCTTTTAGTGCGGAAGTTCCTGTTCCGGGATGTCGTTTTCAGGCTCCGGTTTGTCTTCAGATACCGGTGCAGCCGCCTTGAGTTCTTCCTCTGTCGCGCCGCCGCCAATGCGGTCGGGAACGTCCTCGCCATTATAGAGCTTGCAGAAAACTTCACCGTCAATGGTTTCGTTGCGCAGCAGGTACTCCGCTACCCGCGTCAGCTGATCCATGTGCTCGCTCAGCAGCTTTTCACAGGCAACATAGCCATCATTGATGATACGATGGATTTCATCGTCAATCTCTGCCGCCTTGCGGTCAGAAAAGCCCTTGTTTGCAGAGAAATCTCGTCCAAGGAAGATTTCTCCGCCCGTCCCATCATAATCAATCGGGCCGATCCGGTCACTCATACCGTAATTGACTACCATTGCACGCGCCATTGCAGTCGCCTGTTTGATATCTCCATATGCACCAGTCGAAATATCATCCAGCGTCAGCTTCTCCGCAATCCGGCCACCAAGCGAAACAATAATGCTTTCCTCCATGTAGCGCCGTGTCCGATATGCCTTGTCTTCCGTCGGCAGCGGCATCGTAAAGCCACCCGCCCCGTTAGAGCGCGGAATAATCGTAACATGATGCACCGGATCCTGCGTCGGCAGCACATGGAAGCAAATTGCATGTCCCGCTTCGTGATAAGCCGTCAGGCGCTTATCCTTTTCGCTGATAACATGCGTTTTCTTTTCAACGCCCATCACCACTTTCAAGAGCGATTCCTCAATCTCTTCCAGCGAAATGAGCTTTTTATTCCGCCGCGCTGCCAGCAGCGCCGCTTCGTTCAGCAGGTTCTCAAGGTCTGCACCGCTGAAACCTGCCGTCGTTTTCGCAATCGAATCAAAACTAACATCCGGGTCAAACTGCTTGCCCTTTGCATGGACACGCAGGATCGCCTCTCGACCAACAACATCCGGGTTGCCAACGTACACCTGGCGGTCAAAACGGCCAGGACGCAGCAGCGCCGGGTCCAAAATATCCTTTCGGTTCGTCGCAGCAACCACAATAACGCCTTCATTCGCACCAAAGCCATCCATCTCGACCAGCAGCTGGTTCAGCGTCTGCTCGCGTTCATCATGGCCGCCGCCAAGCCCGGCCCCGCGCTGACGGCCTACCGCATCAATCTCATCAATAAAAACAATAGAAGGTGCGTTTTTCTTGGCCTGCTCAAACAAATCACGCACGCGCGAAGCGCCTACGCCGACATACAGCTCCACAAAATCAGAGCCCGAAATAGACAGGAACGGCACCCCGGCCTCCCCGGCAACCGCCTTTGCAATCAGCGTTTTGCCGGTGCCTGGAGGGCCAACCAGCAGCACGCCCTTGGGAATGCGTGCGCCAATCTCAACGAATTTGCGCGGGTTCTTGAGGAATTCTACAATCTCCTGTAATTCCGCTTTTTCTTCCTCAGCGCCCGCAACGTCATCAAAGGAAACTTTCTTCTTCTGGTCAGAGGCCAAGCGCGCACGGACCTTGCCGAACTGCATCGGATTTCCGCCGCTGCCGCCCTGCTTGTTCATCATGAAATACCAGATCAGGCCCAGAATCACGATCAGCACCAGGTAGGGGATAAACATCATCCACCACGGCTGGCTTTTCAAGTCAAAACGGAGCGTACCGGCATCCATCTGCTGCTTGAGCGCATCCCGCGTCTGATCCAGAAACAGATTAAAATACGGCAGCTTGTATGACAGGCTTCGCCCGTCCGTGCTTTCCAGATAGAGCATCGAACCATCATAAACGATGGATGAAACCTCGCCGTTTTCAACCATCCGGTAGACGTCGGAGTATTGCAGCGGCTGCCCTACGTCACTCGCAAGCACATAGGTCACCGCAACAAGCAGCGTCAACAGGATGATCAGATATAGCCCGAAGCCCTTCATCTTTTTTCCATTCAAATTGGTTTCACACCTTCCTTGGGGTTAAATTTCCCCGTACTGCGGCCCGCAGGCTGCATATCCGCGTACCCCGGCCCGCCGGTACGGGTTTTATAGGAGCTGTGAGCAAACAGTCTGTAATCATGACGGCAGATGCCGCAGGTCACAGGCTGTTTCTGAAATGCCCCTTATGCCTCACTGTAAACCGAGGGCTTCAAAATGCCGATATATGGCAGGTTGCGGTATCGCTCCGCAAAATCCAGCCCATACCCGACTACAAATTCATCCGGTATCTCAAAACCGAGGTAATCGACCGGTACGTCCACCCTGCGGCGGTCCGGCTTGGACAGCAGCGTGCACAGCCGGATGGAGTTCGCCCCGCGTGCCGTCAGCACCTTCATCAGGTAGTTGAGCGTAACGCCCGAGTCGAGGATATCCTCCACAATAATCAGGTCGCGTCCATCAATCGAATTTTCCAAATCTTTAATAATCTGCACCTCTCCCGAGGTCTTGGTGCCCGCACCATAGCTGGAAACCACCATGAAATCCACCTGGCACGGCACGTTGATCCGCCGCGTCAGGTCGGCCATGAAAACATACGAGCCCTTGAGCACGCTGACGATCAGCGGGTTTTTGCCCTGATAATCGGCGGTGATCTGTGCACCCAGTTCATCGACCTTTTGCCTGAGTTGTTCCTCTGTGAACAGTACCTCTTTGATGTCGTTTTTCATTTCTTACTCCTCTACGCTCAGTTGTAAGCTCATTGTGCCGCCCCCCTGGCGGCCCTGGTCCGGGCCCAGCCCTTCTACCGCGATCACACCGTATTGATCGGCAAAGACGGCAAGACGGTCCCGTTTTTCGCGTGGAATTTTATGATCTATCATCAGTCGTTTCAGCGTCTTGGAGCCGCCCCTCTCGGTCAGCCGCAGCCGATCCCCTGGACGGCGGACGCGCACAACTAGTGAATCAAAATCTATTGTACCACAATCCACCGAAAAAGTATTGAATTTTTTGTGAATAACAAGGTTTTTTTTGCAAACGGTCCCGCACACGCGGACCCCTTCCCGGAACATCAGCGAAAACGGGACCCGCAGCGGGATTTCCGGCGGGGCCGCAGGAACGGACTGACAGGCCTGTTCCAGGAAAAAGAGTCCGTACTCTCTGCGCGCCCGCAGCCCGCCGGGCAGTGAAAGGGACGCCGAAGGGTTCCCGCCGTCCAGCAGCGCTTCCAGCAGGCGGATATGCCGTGCGCCCGTTTGGGACATCGGCACGCCGCCCTCTGCGAGCAGGCGGTGAAGCATCCGCCCGCGCAGCAGCGGCGGGAAAGCGTCAATCCGCCAACCGCCGCCATCCTCCGCCGCCCGGAGCCGTTCCTGCACGGCCTCTTCCAGAAAAGCCTCGTCCGTGCGCAGTAGCCCGGACAGGCGGGACGCTGCCGCAGCGGCTTCCGGGTTGATGCGCCGCAAGATGGGCACGACCTCCCGGCGGATCAGGTTGCGGGTATAATCCAAGGAAAGGTTGCTGCTGTCCGTCACATAGCTTTCCCCCAACGCGGCAAGGTACGCCTCAATTTCCGAACGGGTACAGGCGAGCAGCGGCCGTACAATCCTGCCGCGCACCGGCGGGATACCAGCCAGCCCCTTTCCTCCCGTCCCCCGCGACAGGTGAAACAGCATGGTTTCCAGATTGTCATCGGCGGTGTGCGCGGTCGCTGCAAACGCCGGGGTTTCGGCAGCCTCAGCCAGCAGGCGGTAGCGCTCCTTGCGTGCGGCCTCCTCGATTCCCAATCCGGCCTCGGCAGCGAGCCGGGCCACATCCGCACGCCGCACGGTAAGCGGCACGGCCAGCCGTGCGCATAATGCCCGCACAAACTGCTCGTCTCGTTCGGATTCACTGCCGCGCAGGCAGTGGTTCAGATGAAAGGCCGAAACGGTATAGCCAAGCGTGCGCAGCGTCAGCAGCAGCGCCGTCGAGTCTGCACCGCCGGAAAGTGCTACGCAGACCGGCCCGCCCTCCGGCAGCATATTTTCCTGCGCGATGAGCGCCGCCGCCTTTTGCGGCACCGCATACATCACATCGAGTGGATCCGGTCAGGGTTCGAGAACGTGGTATACTGGCCGACCCATTGCAGGTTGGTCGTGCCCGTCGAGCCATGCCGGTTTTTGGCAATAATGATTTCGGCGATATTCTTATCCTCGCTTTCCGCATCGTAATAGTCATCGCGATAAATGAACATAACGATATCCGCATCCTGCTCGATTGCACCCGATTCACGCAGGTCAGACAGCATGGGCCGCTTGTCCGCGCGGTTTTCCGCCGCACGGGAAAGCTGCGACAGGCAGACAACAGGAACATTCAGTTCCTTTGCCATAATCTTGAGGCCGCGCGAGATTTCAGCGACCTCCTGCACGCGGTTGTCATTGCGCTTGCCGCCCGACTGCATAAGCTGAATGTAATCAATCACGACCATTCCAAGCCCATCGCCCAGCCTGCGGCACTTGGCCTTGATCTCGGCAACCGTGATTGAAGGATTATCGTCCACGTAAATGCGCAGCTTGCTCAGCACGTTGGAAGCGCGTGCAATCTTCATCCAGTCATCGTCGTCAAGTGCGCCTGTCTTGAGTTTTTGAGCGTCAACCATTGCCTGGCTGGAAAGGAAACGCGATGCCAGCTGATCCTTGCTCATTTCCAGCTGGAAAACCACGACATCCTTTTGGCTGGCCTTCGCGCCGTTGAGCGCAAGGTTGAGCGCAAACGCAGTTTTACCCATGCCGGGACGCGCAGCAACCAGAATCAGGTCGGATTTATTCAGCCCGGTCAGCTGACGGTCCAGCTCATGGAAACCGGTCGAAATGCCGGGGATATCACTATCCGACTTTGACCGTTCGTCAAGCATGGCGTACAGGTCGAGCAGCGCCGACTTCAGCGGCGTCAGCCCCTTGACCTCGCGGCCATGGCGGATATTGTAAATCTTTTGCTCCGCAAGCTCGGCAATATAACCGGCTTCGCCTTCCCCGGCGAGCGCGGTTGCCTGGATCTCAGCAGCTGTCTGCGCGATCGACCGCAGAAGGCTTTTATCACGCACGATAGAGGCATATTCGCGCACATTGGCAGCCGTTGGCGTGACCTCCATCAGCTGCATCAGATAGGCGCGCCCACCCGCCTCGTCATAAAGGCCTGCCTGCTTGAGGCGATCCAATACGGTCACGGGGTCAATGCGTGCAGCCTCGTTGAACATTATATATATGATTTCATAAATGCGGCGGTTTTCCTCCACATAGAAATCATCGCTGTGCAGCAGCTCAATGACCTCCGGAATACAGTTTGGATCGACCATCATTGAGCCGATGACCGACTGCTCGGCCTCCGGGCTCATCGGCAGCTGCCGCGCAAGCAGTTCATCCATTTAGGCACCTCGTCTTTCAGCATCAGGTGTTGATTGGAAAGGCCCCATAAGTTTGTTATGCCTCCGTTACCTGTACGGTGACTTCTCCGCTGATTTCGGGGTAGAGCTTGGCACGTACTTTATAGGTGCCAAAGGATTTAATGGATTCTTCCATTACGAGCTTGTTTTTGGCAATGTCAATGCCATGCTGGGCTTTCAGGCTGTCGCAGATTTCTTTGGCGGTGACTGCGCCGAACAGCCGTCCGCCGGAGCCGCCTTTGGCCCGGACAACAACAGTGCAGCCCTTCAGCTTTTCGGCTGCCTCGCGTGCGGCTGCCTGCTCAAGCGCAATGCGCCGTGCCTTTGCTTCGTCTGCCTGCCGCAGGATGTTCAGATTATCTGCTGTCGCAATCTCGGCAAGCCCGCGCGGGATGAGGTAATTGCGGCCGTAGCCTTCGCTGACTTCAATCAGCTCCCCCTTTTTTCCCTGGTTTTTCACATCTTGTTTCAAAATGACCTTCATTGCTGTTTTCCTCCTACAAACTTCTGTTTTTATCATTTGGAATCGCCGCCGCGCACGGCAAATGCATATACCGATGCAGACGGCTGGAATGAACGGATTTATTCGGCTGTTTTCTCAGCTGCGGCAAGATAGTCTGCAATCGCACCGCGTACCAACGGTTCAGCATCCGAAACCGGCACGCCTGCCATTTGGGCACCTGCCGCAGACTGGCTGCCGCCGCCGCCCAGCTTTTCCATCAGGACTTGTACATTGACCTTGCCGCTGGAACGCGCTGACAAAATGGTGTCGTTTCCGCTGCGGAATACGACAACACTGGCCAATACGCCGCTGATATTAAGCAGCTCATCAGCAGCTTTTGCAGCGGTTGCACGGTCCTTCTCCTCATCAGTGACGGCAAGAATGATCCCACCGCCGCAGTCGGTTGCCCCGGCAATGATATGCTGCCGGGACATATATTCAGAAAAGGAGGACTGGAACAGCGCTTTGATGCTGGTTACCTCCGCGCCTGCGCGCTTGAGGTAGGCCGCTGCTTCAAAGGTGCGCACGCCCGCCTTTATGGAAAAGCCCTTAGTATCCAGGAAAATACCCGCCAAAAGCGCCTCGGCTTCTACCGGGAGGATGCTGCTGGCAGAAACCATGTATTGCAGCAGTTCGCTCACCAGCTCGGAAGCGGAAGAGGCATATGTCTCATGTAATTGAAGTACACAGTGCTCAATGTAGTTAGCGGCGCGGCGGTGATGGTCGATCACCGCAATTTTGTTGATTGATTCCAACAGCGCAGGGGATTCCACATAATCGGGCCGGTTGGTATCGACAACAATCAAGAGGGTATTGAAATCGCACATCACCATTGCTGCGTCGGGGCTGATGAATGTGCCCCGGTAGGATTCGACATTGTCAAACCGTGCAATCAGGTCCTTGGCCAGATTGCTGTCATGATCAACCACAATATGCACAGGCTTTTCGCGCTCACGCACGGCGCAAACCAGACCGACTGCTGCACCAATAGCATCCATATCGGCCCGGGAATGGCCCATAATCAATACCTGGGAAGAATCCCGGATCAGCTGGCTCAGTGCATTTGCAACCACGCGGGATTTCACCTTGGTGCGTTTTTCAACCTCTTTGGACATGCCGCCAAAGAACTCAAACGCATATTTGTTCTTAATGACAGCCTGGTCCCCGCCGCGGGAAAGGCCCATTTCAAGCGCCAGGCTGGCGAAACGGAAATTTTCAATGAAAGTATCCCCGTCCTTGCCCACGCCGATAGAGAGCGTAGCTGCTACACCTTCACTGCTGGTGACCTCGCGCACTTCATCCAAAATGGAAAATTTGCGGTTAGAGAGCTTTTGCAGCTCCCCGTTTTCCAGGACGAACAGATATTTGTCGCGTTCATATTTACGCAGCAGGCCCTGGGATGTGGCAGCCCAGTCAACGATCCGTTTGTCAATCCCGGCAAGCATATTGGATTTTTCGGAATCGTTCAGGTTTTTGAGCAGCTCGTCATAGTTGTCGATTGACAGGATGGCTGTTACCGGACGCGTCTGGTCATACTCGTCGCGCAGACGGACGTAGTCAGTGCATTCAACGAAATAGAGCACCATTAAGGCGCCGATTTCATGTTCACCAGCAAGCAGGCTGCCGAAGACGTGAAAACTGTTTTTGCCCACACGCAGCTCGGCGGGATACTGCTGCTTGCCCTCAATCAGCCATCGGGTATCAAAGGTCGGAGCAATCTCATTGATGCGCACGCCCATTACGCCGCTGGTGTTGCCGGTGATGGAATTGAAGCTGTCATTGGACCACAGGATTTCACCGGTTGTTGCCATAGCAACCAGCGCAGGCATCGGCAAGGTGGTAATCGAAGTGTGCGATACCTGATCGATTTCAAGGGAGAGGGACTTCATATAGTCCATCACCGCCCTGCGGCGGCTGCGGGCAGAGAGCCGGTTGTGCATCAGCAGGAGCAGGCAGACACAGAAAGAAATAAGTCCGAATGTTAGATTCAGATACGCCGCACCCGCCGAAAAAAGCAGAAAAACCAGGAAATAAAGTGTAAAACCGGGCTGTATTATTCTTCTTAAATCCTTATTCAAGGGGGTCAGGCCTCCTTCCAGGCATAAAAATACAAATATATTATAACAAGCATACGCCGGAAAGTAAACAAAAAAAGTGGAAAACCATAAAAAAGAACCGCAGCCTGATATGGTATAAAAAGTAGACACTTGCAACTCACGAAAAAGGAGTAAAATAAGGGTGATGAAAAAAATGGCACAGAAACAGAGGAAATTATGAAAAGGAGTATAAGGTGCAGGCGGTGAAGCTGGCCAAGGAAATAGGAGCAAGAAAGGCGGCGAAGGAACTGGGGATCCCTGTGGACACGCTGTACGGGTGGCAGAAAGCGGTACGGGAAGGTCGTCTGGAGGCGGGCCCCGGATCCCGCCTCCAGACGATGCAATGAGCCTTGCGGAGGAACTGGCGGTGCTGCGCAAGCAGAACAAGGCGTTGGAGCGAGAAATTCGGCGGGTGAAGGAAGAGAATGCGTTTTTGGCGGAGGCCAGCGCTTTTTTTGCCGCGAGCCATCGGAAGTCGGCAAAGAACAGCGAATGAGGTTTCTTGCAAAAAAGACGGATGACGGCGGGAAGAAAGGAAAGATATCGATGTACTGCCGGGTGCTGAAGGTGAGTCGGCAGGGATTTTACCAGGGTCTCCCATTGGGAGAGACCCTGGAAGTATCAAGGTCTGGCGGAGGCTATGTGAGAGATTTACAACGAGGATGTCTGCAATGATACTTACGGGCGCAGACGGATGTACCAGGCGTTGCTGTTGAAGCAGCCGGAGGGCGTCACCATCCCCAGTGAGAGCCCGGTCTACCGCGTAATGAAGGAGATTGGCATGGTCCATCACCCAAAGCGCAGGCCCAACAGCCTCACAAAGGCGGATCGGGAGGCCAGAAAGTCGGATGATTTGCTGGGTGTGAAAAATAAATTGTGTAAATGGAAATATCGTATAAGGTAAGCGGTTT